>NZ_JBVVQR010000005.1:6692-339095 GCF_055811535.1 Mesorhizobium sp. WSM4816
CTCGTCGGCCCGGCGCCCCCCGCGCGGTCCCCCCCCCCCCCCCATAAAAAACACCACAAAAAACCCCCCCCCCCCGGGCCCGGCCCCGCCGCGGGGGGGGGCCCGCGGCGTATGGATGTCAGGCCTTCCAATGCCATCCGGCGGCATGCCAGGACGCGACGCGGGTGTTGGAATTTGCCTCGAAACCTTCCAGCCCTTCCTTGCGGCCGAACACGTTGGTTGAGGCAAACAGAGGCAGGAACGGCAGATCCTGACGGACGATTTCCTGCACACGCAGATAAATGGCGCGCCGCGCTTCCCGATCGAAGGTGCGGGCGCCCTTGTCGAGCAGCGCATCGACCTCCGGGTTGGAGTATTGGCCTGTGTTCGAGCCCTTTCCGCCCTTCGCGACGATCGCCTTGCTGTGCAGGCGGTTGGAAACGTCGGGGTCGCCCGCGATGACATTGGTCACACCGGAGATGGCTGACTCGAACTGCGATTTGAGCCAGAAATCGCCCCACATGACAGCGGCGGGCAGGTTCGAGATGGTCATCTCCACCCCGATCTCGGCGAATGTCTGCTGCAGGAACTGCTGCGTCTGCTCCCGCAAATGGTTGCCGGAGGTGGTGGAGTTGGCGAACGACAGGCGCACCCCGTCCTTCGCCCGTATTCCATCGGCTCCGGGTACCCAGCCGGCCTCGTCGAGGATCTGGCCCGCGCGCTCGAGGTTGAATTCCTGTGCCGGCAGGTTCGGATTGTAGTAGTAGGAACTCTGCGGCATGAACGTCTCGGTCGGTTTGTGGATGCCGTAATAAAGTGCTTCGAGGATGGCTTTCCTGTCGATTGCCGCGTAGAGCGCCTGGCGGACCGCCGGGTCCTTGAATTGCGGCTTCTCAAGATTGAGATAGATGGACTCGACCGATGCCCCAGGCTCCAGCTTGACCGTACGATCCGATAGTGTGCTGGCTTCCGCGTAGTGGTCGGCGGTTATATATGCCTGGTCGACGAGGTCGATGTCGCCGCTCTTGAACTGGGTGTAGAGCACCGTCATGTCGGGGATGTATTTGAAGACGAGCTGCTCCAAATAGGGGCCCTCCCCGGCATAATCCGCGTTCGCGACGAGTTCGATATGATCGCCGGCAACGCGCTGCGCCCACTTGAATGCGCCAGTGCCGACAGGCGCCTGATTGAAGGCGGCGGCGTTGGGGTCGGCCTCCTTTTCGAGGATGTGCTTGGGAACCATGAAGGTTTCGGCGAGAAACGACAAATAGGGGGCGAAAGCCTCCTCCATCCGCCAGGTCAGCTCGGTCGGCGAGACCACCTTGATATCGCGCACCAGCGAATGGCCGGCCGTGCGCCACGCCCGGAATTTCGGATTGGTGATGAGCTCAAGAGTGAATTTCACATCCTCGGCCGTGAACGGCTTGCCGTCGTGCCAGCGGACATCGTCACGCAGGCGGATGTGCCACTTAAGACCGTCCTCTGAAATGCCGCCGTTTTTCTGGCTTGGCAGTTCGACCGCAAGATTGGGCTGAAGAATGCCTTTGGGATCCATGCGGAAGAGCGCATCGAAAAGCGAGAAATGCACAGCGTCGTCGACCTCGATATGCGGCATCAACGGATTGAATACGGTGGGCTCCTGCGAGAGACCGACGACGACGCGGCCGGTTGGGTTCGCTGGCGGGTTCTGGGCGAAGGCGGGTTTGCCCAACAGATTGGGCGCAATGAGGCCAGCCGCCCCGCCTATCGCCATCAATCGTAGTGCATCGCGTCGCGAGTAGTTTGATTTGGTGTTTGAGCGTTCAGTCATTGGAATTCCCCTTGTTCTGGCGGTATCCGCCGTGGCTCTTACCCATTTGCTGCAACCGGACGGGTAGATCCCGGCTGCTCTCCAGGAATCGCCGCCACCAGCTCACGTGTGTAGGCTGATTGCGGGTCGAGGAAGATTTGCGAGGGAGGACCGCGTTCCACGATCCGCCCCTTCTGCATCACCGCGATTTCGTCGCAGATCTGGCTGGCGACGCGCAGGTCGTGGGTGATGAAGATCATCGACACGCCGGTCTCCCGCTGGATCTGGTCGAGCAGCTGCAGGATCTGGGCCTGGATCGATACGTCCAGCGCCGACACCGCCTCATCGGCGATCAGCAGCTTCGGCTTGAACATCAGTGCCCGAGCGATGCCGATGCGCTGGCGCTGCCCACCGGAAAATTCATGCGGAAAGCGATCAAAGGCGCCGGCATCGAGGCCGACATGGGCCAGGAGCGCTTTCGCCTCTTCACGCGCCTGGGCATAGGGCGTGCCGTGCGCGACTGGGCCAACGGTCAGGATGTGGCCGATCGTCGAGCGCGGGTTGAGCGAGGCGAACGGATCCTGGAAGATCATCTGGACCCGCGGCCGCAGCGGGCGGAATTCGGCTTCGGAAAGCTTGGCGATGTCGCGGCCCTCGAACAGAATCCCGCCGCCGTCGCTGTCCAGCAGCTTGATCAAAAGCCGACCAAGCGACGATTTGCCGGAACCGCTTTCGCCGACAACGCCCAGCGTGCGCCCGGGCGCCAGATCGAACGAGACCTCGTTGACCGCGGGCACGACGCGCTGTGCGCTGAACAGGGAACTGCCGCTGCGGTAGGTCTTCATCAGGCCTTCGACCTTCAGGATCGGCGCTTTGTCGGCCGTTTCCAGAGGAACGCGGTCCTCACCGGTCAGGTGTGGGACGGCTGCGATAAGACGCCTTGTGTAGGGATGGCCAGGCGACTTCAGGACCTGTTGAGCACTACCCTGCTCGACGATGTGGCCCTTCTCCATCACCACGACGCTGTCTGCGATCTCGGCCACCACGCCGAAGTCGTGAGTGATGAACATGACGCTCATTCCCTTGCGGCGCTGAATGTCGCGGATCAGCTCCAGAATCTGCGCCTGTGTGGTCACGTCGAGCGCGGTCGTCGGTTCATCCGCGATCAGGATCGTCGGCTCGAGCGCCAGCGCCATGGCGATCATCACCCGCTGCCGCTGCCCGCCGGAGAGGCGGAACGGATACTGGTGGTACATGAGTTCCGGGTCCGGCAGTCCCACCTCGGTCAGCAGCCCGACAGCGCGGCCGCGACGCGATTTCGGAGTGCCGACGCCGTGCGCCGCCATGACCTCGTCAATCTGCGCGCCCACCGTCATCAACGGATTGAGCGCCGACAGCGGGTCCTGGAAGATCATCGACACCACCCGGCCGCGCAGGCTGCGCAGCTTGTCTTGCGGCATGCCTACGATGTTCATCCCATCGAGGTGGATGGCGCCCGAGGAGACGCGGATCACATTGGGCAGTAGCCCCATGATGGCGTTCGCGGTGACCGACTTGCCGGATCCGGACTCGCCAATGACGCACAGGATCTGGCCGCGTTTCAGATCAAAGGAGATGTTCTCGACGGCATAAGTCCGTTCCATGCCCTTCGGCAGATTCACCGTGAGGTCGCGCACCGAAAGCGCCACATCGTGGGGGGCTACAGGCTGGATCGTTGCGACCATTGCGATCATCTCCCGTTTGAACCGAGCGGGTCCACGCTGTTGCGGACCGCATCATCGCGCTTTGAGCAGAAGCGCCTCACCATAGCGTCCGTCGTCTGGCCGTCTCGGCGCTTCGAGCGCTGAGGCTGTGAGAGACGGATTCTGCTCATCCTGGCGGCTCCCTTGATGAAATTCGGTCCGTGAACCGGACACTGTTCCCTTTTGTTGGAGAACTCTCCGAAGGCGTAAGCCCTGCCTATCGGAAGTCCTCTGGAGCTTACCCGTTATAAGGAAGGGTTGCTCCGTTCTTTCAGCCAGTTTGACTGTTCTGTCTCCGCATAGTCGTCGAAATTAGGCCCTCGGGCGGCAGGAACTTCTGAAAAGAACGTCAGGTTCGGCATTTCACTCTGCTCCCGTTCCGGCGCAGAAACCGGGATCAGACAACCAGGTCCTTCGTCCGCTAATTTGTGCGCGAAAGGCCTTGCGTCACTGCGCGCCGCGTCCCGAAAAGCCCATGCCGCAGATCACGCGACTGGATGAAGTGTACTCCTGCTTGCCCCGGCGGGTTGGGCGCCGGCAAAACTTTTTTCGGCAACAATTGCCTGTTCCATGGGCTGCAAACCGCAGGAAATTCCGTCCAGGCATGAACTCCGCAGCCTGCCTCTGCGGGCCGCCGGTTAACATCCATTAAAATAACCGGAGTCCCATCCATGCCCGCACCGCTGATTCACATCGAGTCCAGCCCATCCCTGCCTCGCGAGGCGGATGTCGTCGTCATCGGCGGCGGCGTGGTAGGCGTATTCACGGCCTATTATCTGGCGCGACGGGGCGTCAGCGTTGCCCTGCTGGAGAAGGGGCGCGTTGCCGCCGAACAGTCCAGCCGCAACTGGGGCTGGTGCCGGCAGCAGAACCGTGACGCACGCGAGTTGCCGATGGCAACCAGGAGCCTCGATCTCTGGGAGAAAGTGGCGCAGGAGACCGGCGAGGACACCGGCTTCCGCCGCTGCGGCCTGCTCTATCTCTCGCAGGACGAAAACGAGTTGGCAGGCTGGGCAAAGTGGCGCGATTTCGCAAGGACGGTTGGCGTCACGACGCATGTGCTGAGCGCGCAAGAAGCCACCGAACGCGGCAAGGCGACCGGCCGCAAATGGAAAGGCGGCGTGTTCTCGCCAACTGACGGAACGGCGGATCCATCGAAGGCGGTGCCGGTTGCCGCGCGCGGCATCATGGCGGCCGGCGGCACCGTGCATCAGAATTGCGCCGCGCGCGGGCTGGAACTGAGTGCCGGCCGGGTCAGCGGCGTCGTTACAGAAGCCGGAACCATCCGAACAACGACCGTGGTCATGGCCGGAGGCGCGTGGGCTTCTTCCTTCTGCAACCAGCTTGGTATCCGTTTCCCGCAAGCTGCCGTGCGTCAGTCCATTCTATCCGTAGCGCCGGGCGCAGAAGGCCTGCCGGATGCCCTGCATACCGCGCGCGTCTCGCTGACGCGGCGCAGCAACGGCGGATACGCGCTGGCGATCAGCGGGCGGGCGCGAGTCGATCCAACGCCGCAGCAGCTCAGGTTCAGCCGCGAGTTCGTGCCGATGTTCGCCCGCCGCTGGCGCAGTCTGGCCCCGGGAGCGTTCGAGGGCTGGCGTCAAGGTCATGAAAGCCTGAGGAAATGGGCAGTTGACGACGTGACACCAATGGAACGGAATCGGATTCTCGACCCCAAACCTGACATGAGGCAGATTCGCCTGACCTATCAAAGAGCCTGCGAATTGCTGCCCGAGTTCCAGCGCGTCGCGATTTCTCATGCTTGGGCGGGCTATGTCGACAGCACGCCCGATGGCGTCCCGGCAATTGGTGAAGTGGAGGGGATTCCGGGCTTTCTTCTCGCCGCGGGATTTAGCGGCCACGGCTTCGGGATCGGCCCCGGCGCTGGACATATGATCGCCGATATCATCACCGGCAGCGAGCCGATCGTCGATCCGCGTCCCTATAGGCCGGAGCGTCTGAAGACAGCTGCGTGGGGCAAGGTCGCTGAATTCTGAGAAGACCGTTTGCCAAGCTACATCAGGTCGCACACGAGATCGAGGCCGCGAGGCGGCCAGCACTGAAGGGAAAGTGACGATGCGCGAATATGAGATTGCTGCCATTCCTGCCGACGGCATCGGCCCAGAGGTCATTGCTGCCGGTCTCCAGGCGCTTGAGGCGCTGCAGCGGCGCTGCGGCGACTTCAAGCTGCGCATCCAGCACTTCGACTGGGGCTCAGACTACTACAAGGCGCATGGTCGGATGATGCCCGAAGATGGGGTGGCGCAACTGAAGCGCTTCGACGCTATCTTCTTTGGCGCGGTAGGCGCTCCCGATGTGCCCGACGACATCACGCTCTGGGGCCTCCGGCTGCCGATCTGCCAAGGCTTTGATCAATACGCGAACGTGCGGCCGACCAGGATATTGCCCGGCATTGTTTCGCCGCTGGCGGGCGTTGGCCCTGGCGATCTGGATTGGGTGATCGTGCGGGAGAATTCCGAGGGCGAGTATTCGGGCCACGGCGGCCGAGCCCATCGCGGCCTCCCCGAGGAGGTCGGAACCGAGGTCGCGATCTTCACGCGCGTCGGCGTCACCCGCATCATGCGCTATGCATTCCGACTGGCGCAGTCACGGCCGCGAAAGCTCCTGACAGTCGTTACAAAATCCAACGCGCAGCGTCACGGCATGGTAATGTGGGACGAAATCGCAGCCGAGGTGGCGCCGGAATTCCCGGACGTCACCTGGGACAAGATGCTGGTCGATGCTATGACAGTGCGTATGACGTTGAAACCTCGGAGCCTCGATACCATCGTCGCCACCAATCTTCACGCCGACATATTATCGGACCTTGCTGGCGCGCTCGCAGGCAGTCTCGGCGTTGCACCGACCGCCAACATTGATCCCGAGCGGCGCTATCCCTCGATGTTCGAGCCAATTCACGGCTCGGCATTCGACATCGCCGGCAAGGGTATTGCCAACCCGGTCGCCACCTTCTGGACCGCTGCCCAGATGCTCGAACATCTGGGCGAGAGCGCAGCGGCCGCCCGGTTGATGAACGCTGTGGAATCGGTGTCGAGTGAGGGCGTGCTGACGCCGGACGTCGGAGGGACAGCGACCACGCAGGAGGTGACGGACGCCGTCTGCCGGACGATCCGCGGTTCCAACGTTTGACAGGTTTCCAATGAAGCTCGACAAGATCGACATCAAGATCTTATCCCAACTGCAGAAGAACGGGCGGGTCACGAATGTCGAGCTCGCCGACCTGGTGAACCTTTCACCGAGCCCTTGCCTGATGCGCGTCAAGAAGCTTCAGGCGGAAGGCTTCATCACCGGCTATTCCGCCCAGATCAATGTGTCCAAGCTCGGGCAGACTCTGACGATCTTCACCGAAGTCACGCTCAAGCACCACCAGCAGAACGACTTCGCAAGATTTCTCACCGCAATCCAGAAGGTCGATTCTGTTATCGAATGCCACCTGGTTTCAGGCGGTTACGACTATCTTGTGAAGTTTGTCACAGCGGGCATCAGCGAGTACCAGACGATCATGGAGCGCATGATCGAACTGGATATCGGAATCGACAAATATTTCAGCTTCGTCGTGCTGAAGTCACCGATCGTCAAATCCCATTTGCCTCTCGACGCCATATTCGACAGATGAGAAAGAGGCTGCACCGCGCATGCGGCGGCAGCCTGGACGATCATCCCTTCATCGCCGACCGCACGTCCTGGTCTTCGAGGGTTTGATCCAACGTCATCCGGGTACGTTCGAGGATTCCATCAATATCGTCATCGGTGCAGCAGAGCGGCGGCGCAAAGCCGAGAATGCCGCTGTTGAAGGCGCGGATGACAAGGCCGTTCGCCCACGCGCGCTCGAAGATGCGGCGCCCCGGATCGGCCGTCGCCGGCAGCGGCGTCTTGCGCTCCTTGTCGGTGACCAACTCGATTGCTGCCAGCATGCCACGGCCGCGAATGTCGCCAACCAGCGGGTGGTCGGCGAGCGAGCGAAGGCCTTCCATCAGGCGCTTGCCGGCCTTGCGCCCGTTCTCGAGCAAGCTGTCTTCGTAGAGACGCAGACATTCGAGCCCGACCGCCGCGCTCACGGGATGGGCCGAATAAGTATAGCCATGGCCGACAGGCGCTTTGCCGGCTCCGTCTGCGATCGTATTGTACACATGGTCCGAGATGAAGACGGCGCCCATCGGCACGTAGCCCGAGGTCAGTCCCTTCGCCGTGGTCATGAGATCAGGCACGACCTCGTCTTCCTCACAGGCGAAGAGAGGGCCGGTACGGCCAAAGGCAGTGATGACTTCGTCGACAACGAACAGGATGTCATGTTCCTTGCACACGGCGTGCAGAGCCTTCAGCCAACCTGTCGGTGGAACGAGGACACCGCCCGAACCCTGAATGGGTTCGGCGTAGAAGGCCGCAACGCGGCCCGCGCCAAGTTCCGCGATTTTGGCCCGCAGGGCCGCGACCGATGCATCGATGACCGCCTGCGGGTTGGAACCGACCGGATTGCGATAGGCGTAGTGCGAAGGAATTTTGTGCTGCCAGTCGTATGGCACGCCGAAACCCGCATGGAAAGCCGGAATCGCGGTCAGGCCGGACCCTGCCGTCGAGGAGCCATGGTAGCCATGGTCGACCGAGATGAACTGGTCCTTCTGTGGCGTGCCCTTGGCATGGTAGTAATAGCGAACGAAGCGGATCGTGCTGTCGATTGCGTCGGAGCCGCCAAGCGTGAAATAGACATGGTTCAGATCGCCGGGCGCCAGTTCGGCAAGCCTGGCAGCAAGGCGAATGGCAGGCTCGGATCCCAGCCCGAAATATCCCGTGGCATAGGGAAGCTCTCTCAGCTGCTTTGCGGCTGCTTCAACGATACTTTCCTGGCCGTAGCCGATGTTCACACACCATAGACCGGCGAATCCGTCGAGCAGGGTTTTCCCGCTCGCATCGGTCACCGTTGCGCCCCTGGCGGATTTGAGCACCCGCACGCCCGTCTCCTCGTGGCTCCGATAGCATGAAAACGGGTGAACCAGATGTGCGCGATCGAGTTCGATCAGTGAGTTTGCCAGCATTTCTTCCTCCGATTCAGCGTAGTGCCTGATTTAACCGAGTGCCTGACTAACCAACGCATATGTGCGGTGATGCGCCGGCTTGCTTTCCTTGTGCGTGGCTATGGAGCGTCGCATCGCGATCCCGCCGCCGACATGCGCCAGCCCGCGCCCGGTGAGCCATTCAGCAAGATCCGTTGAGACGTCGGTGTCGACACGGACGAACTTGCCCTGATGATGGGCGAGCAGAAAGTCGATCAGTGCTTTGGCCTCGGCACCGTTTCTCGCCACCACCGGCCCGATGACCAGCCCCCGGCCGAATGGCCGGATGGCGGAAAAGGCCTGGGTATCGCCTTCATCGCGAATGACGGCGAACTTCGCGCGCTCGAAAAGCCGCTTCATCAGCGCCGAACGGTCATGACCAAATGCCTCGCGATCCAGCACCTCGAGGCGGGCAAGATCGCCGCTCTCTGCCCAGGATACACGGGCCGGCGGAGAAACCGCCGACGCCTCGCCCTGATGCTGCACGATCTCGCCAGTCGTGACGAAGCCCAGCTTCTCATAGAGCGGCAGGCCTTCCTGTGTCGCCGTCAGGTAACAGGTGCGCTCACCCGCCTTGGCCAGCGCCTCTTCCATCATCTTTCGGCCGAGTCCGCGGCCGCGCATGGCCGCATCGACGATCACCATGTTGATGGCGGCGGCATTGTCGCCGTAGGGGGTCATCATGATCGTCGCCACCACGCGTTGTTCTTCCAGAGCGACGATCCCCCGGCTGACCGACTGAGCCAGTTCCCAATCCTCGCGGCGATGCGGCCAATTGACTTGGCGAGACAACTCGACAGCACCTTCCAGGTGCCCCGGTGTCATCTCTTCAAGGATGATCTGTCGTGTGGTCATGATGAATTTCCAGCCTTCGTTTTCAGTGCTGACGGTAGACCACCAAAGACAGCAGTTCCTCCCGACCGGCAGCCAAGCGCGACGCGTTTTCACTATCCTTCGCCGCTCGTGCCGCATCTTCTGCCGATGCATGGCCGACAGGCCGCGCCGCTCCCAAAGCTCGAAAGGACGCCTGCGCAACTCTCTGCCAAACCGGCGATGCAATACGAAACGATCTGCTTCAGGTCGCGGCGAATGCGGCCATTAGTCTTCCAGATCTCCGACTATGCTGATTGTGGTACAGGCACGCTGTGCCGAGAAAACCAGGAGGATGGTCGCCATGTCGACGTTCAGACCGAAATACATCACCTTCGACTGCTACGGCACGCTCACCAATTTCGATATGGCCGGCGCGGCGCGGCGCGTCTACGGCGAGCGCCTCTCCCCAGAGGCAATGGCCAGCTTCGTGGAGGCTTTTAGAGGCTATCGCCTTGACGAGGTGCTGGGGCCATGGAAACCCTTCCTCGAGGTGGTGCAGAATTCCATCGAACGCAGCTGCAAGCGCATCGGTATCCAGTTCAAACCCGAAGACGCCCAACGCATCTATGACGAAGTGCCGACCTGGGGTCCGCACCCCGACGTCCCGGCTGGCCTGTCCAGAGTGGCCAAGGAAATCCCACTGGTGATCCTGTCCAACTCCATGAACAGCCTGATCATGTCGAATGTGGAAAACCTCGGCGCGCCCTTTCACACCGTCATCACCGCCGAAGAGGTTGGCGCCTATAAGCCGCTGATGAAGGGCTTTGAATACATGCTCGACAAGCTCGGCTGCGGCCCGGAGGACATCACTCATGTCTCGTCCTCGTTCCGCTACGATTTGATGACCGCCTACGATCTCGGCATCAAGAGCAAGGTCTGGGTGAACCGCGGCCACGAGCCCGCGAACCCCTTCTACGAATATACCGAGATCAAGGATATCGGCGGGCTGGCCGCCGCGGTCGGCCTGGATCCCGTTCGGGAAGTTGCTTGAGGCTGGCGGGCCTCCGGCCATCGCGGCATTCGACGTATCGAAATGAGAAAGGGGCGGTTCGACCGCCCCTTTCTGATGCTGACGCATGTCCCTCGCTCGTCGTCCCAGGGCGGAGCAAGGAGCGAAGCGACGCGGCGCAGACCCTGTCATCCATTCTGCTGCCTGCCGGTCGGGCAGCCAATCTCCAACGCTGGCGATTGGCATAGGCCACCCAACTTCGTCATCCTAGGGCGAAGCAAGGAGCGGAGCGACGCGGCGCAGACCCTAGGATCCATGCCGTTACGCCAGCCGAAGAATGCAACGGCTCAGAACGGCGCTCGCATGCGCAACGGTGCACGTCACCCCTTCTGCCGGCTATGCCACCAGAAGCGCGGCACGATCTACATCGGCGTCACCACGACCTCGGACGCCGCATGCCGGAGCACAAATCCGGCACGGCTCGCGCTTCACCAGCCGCTACGGTTCCGGACCGCAGGAGCACTGCCGCCAGGCAACGGCATGGATCCCAGGGTCCGCGCCGCGTCGCTTCGCTCCTTGCTCCGCCCTGGGATGACGAAGTGGAGGGTGCTTCGGTCTAATCCCGGAGGTTTGCGATTGCTACTGAAAATCGGCCGCTGAAAGGGACCGTGGTCCAATGCATGTCGCGCAAAAGCATGCCCTCGGGCCTGAGCCAGGGCCTGACCCCAGGGCGTGCAGCGGTTTTGCGATAGCGACAGCATAAACAACAACCTAAAGCGCGCCGCATGAGGCCGGTCAAACGCGGCGCACTTTAGTTCGCAGTTGCGACTCCGAAAGGCCTCTAATTAAGCCCGCCAACATGAAGCGTCTTGACCTCGAGATATTCGTCGATGCCGAGCTGCGATCCTTCCCGCCCCACGCCTGACTGCTTGACACCGCCGAAAGGCGCAACCTCGGTCGAGATCAGGCCGGTATTGAGCCCGACCATGCCGAACTCCAGCGCCTCGGCGACACGCCATGACCGTTTGAGATCGTCGGTGTAGAAGTAGGCGGCAAGGCCGAACGGCGTAGCGTTCGCGATGGTGATGGCGTCTTCCTCCGTCTCGAAGCGAAAAAGCGGCGCCACCGGTCCGAAGGTCTCTTCCGATGCCAGCAGCATCTCGGTGGTAGCCTCCCCCAGGACGACGGGCCGTGCATATTGCCTGCCGTCGGGCAGTGCCTCGCTTTGGGCGAGGATCTGGGCACCTTTCTGCTTCGCATCCGCAATGTGACGCTCGATCTTGTCGATCGCGGCCGTGTTGATCATCGGGCCGATCTCAGTGCCCTCGTCGGTCCCCGCGCCAACCTTCATCCGCGTGACGCGCTGGCTCAGCTTTTCGGCGAACGCGTCGTAAACGCCTTCCTGCACGAGAATCCGGTTCGCGCAAACGCAGGTTTGACCGCCATTGCGGAACTTGGATACGATCACCCCTTCAACTGCGTTATCAAGATCGGCGTCGTCAAAGACGATAAAGGGCGCGTTGCCGCCAAGCTCCAGGCTCAGCCGCTTGATGCTGTCGGCCGCGCCACGCATGAGCAGCGCACCGACGCGGGTCGAACCGGTGAACGAGATCTTGCGCACCGTCTCGTTGGCCATCAGTTCTTTGCCGATCTCTCCCGGCATGCCGGTCACGATGTTGATAACGCCTGCCGGGATGCCCGCCCGCTCCGCCAGGACGCCGAGCGCCAGCGCCGAGAATGGCGTAAATTCCGACGGCTTGATGACAACCGTGCAGCCGGCGGCCAGCGCCGGTGCTACTTTGCGCGTGATCATCGCGTTGGGGAAATTCCACGGCGTGATGATGGCACAGACGCCGACTGCTTCCTTGAGAACCAGAATGCGTCGATCGGCGGTGGGTGACGGAATGGTCGAGCCACCGATGCGGCGCGCCTCCTCCGCAAACCATTTCACGAAAGATGCGCCGTAGCGGATTTCCGCCGACGCCTCGGCAAGCGGCTTACCCTGTTCCAGCGTCAGCAGAAGCGCCAAATCCTGTTCGTGCTGGCGAATGAGGTCGTGCCATCGCTCCAGCAATCTCGCACGCTCGGCATGGGTCGTCTTCTTCCAGCTTTTGAATGCCTCGGCCGCAGCACCGATCGCGGCCCGGGTGTCGTCGCCGCCCATATCGGGAACGCTGCCAAGAACGGCCAGGGTGGCAGGATTGGTGACCTCGACGGCGGCCTTTGTATCCGCTTCCCGCCACACACCGCCAATCAACGCCTGCTGGCGGAACAGGTCCGCATCGTCAAACGTGCCAATCTTCGTTATCGCATTCATGGTCTTTCCTCTGCCCTTTCAGCTCAACGCCGCAAGCACGGCTTGCGTGATCGTTTCAGTCCGGTCCTTGCCTGCGATCGTGCCAATGCCCCGTGCGGTTATGGACTCGATTGCCGACATCACTTCTGCCGCAGCATGCCCCTCGCCCAGATGTTCGAGCATCATCGCACCGGACCAGATCGCGGCGATCGGATTGGCGACACCGAGATGCGCGATGTCGGGCGCCGAACCGTGGACCGGTTCGAACATGGAAGGCGCACTGCGATCGGGATTGATATTGGCGGAGGCGGCGTAACCCAGCCCGCCCTGAATGGCCGCTCCAATATCGGTGAGGATGTCGCCAAACAGGTTCGAGGCGACGATCACGTCGAGGCTTTCCGGCGCCAGCACCATGCGGGCGGCAATGGCGTCGATGTGGTAGTGCGAGACCTCGACATCGGCATAGTCCTTCGCCACCTCACGCGTGACCTCATCCCAGAAAACCATGGAATGCTTTTGGGCGTTGGATTTGGTCACGGATGCGAGCTTCTTGCCGCGCGCCCGCGCCTGTTCGAAACCGAAACGCATGATCCGTTCGACACCGGCACGCGTGAAGATTGACGTCTCAATCGCGACCTCATTGGCCGTGCCGGAATGCACGCGCCCGCCGGCGCCGGAATATTCGCCTTCCGTATTCTCGCGAATGCACAGGATGTCGAAACCATCGGAGCGGAGGGGCCCCTGAACGCCCGGCAACAGTCTGTGCGGCCGTATGTTGGCGTACTGCGTGAACCCTTTCCGGATCGGCAGAAGCAGTCCGTGAAGCGATACTGAGTCGGGTACTTCCGCCGGCCAGCCTACCGCGCCGAGATAGATCGCATCGAATTTTCGGAGTGTCTCGATGCCGTCTGGCGGCATCATTGCGCCGGTTTCCAGGTAGTAGGCGCACGACCATGGGAAGCGTGTGCCATCAAGGGCGAAACCGCCCCGTTTGGCCGCGGCCTGCATCACCTGCCATGCCGCCCCGGTCACGTCCTTGCCGATGCCGTCGCCGGGGATGAGCGCTATGTCATAGGTCTTCATCGATCGAGGTCCTCATTCGCACTAGCGGAACCATAGCGGATCGCGCGCCGCATTTTTCGTCGAGAATGAGCGGCCCGACAGCGTCGAATCGCGTCGGGCCGAACCTGGAAAGTCGATTGTTCTGGAACCCGCCGCGCGCGCTATTAGGCCGGACGTTGAGCACTGAACTCAGTCGTAAACGCAGACGTAGATCTTGCGCACGGTCTCGATCGTGCGCCAGACACCCACGAAACCGGGCTTCATCACGAAACTGTCGCCGGCGCGGTAAGTCTTGGTCTCGCCGCCCTTCTCCTCGATTTCGATGAGGCCCGAAAGGATATGGCAGAACTCGTAGGTGGTGCCCTTGATCGAATGCGTCTCGCCGGGGGTGGCTTCCCAGACGCCGGTCAGAACCTTCTCACCTTTCGAGGCATCCTGCGCCCAGCTCTTGAAGGATGGAGTGCCGGAAATGAGCCGCTCAGGCAGCGGCAATGCCTCCTTCGGCGTGAAGGCGGGATTTGTGTCAATCGTGGTCAGCAGTGACATGTGGGTCTCCTGGTTAGTAGCCGAGTGTCCGATCGATGAGGCCGATCAGTTCTTCGCCGGCGCGGTGGCGCCGGACGTTGTCGACGGCGGCTTGCGCCGCCGTATGTGGTTGTGTCACCGAGGCAATGTGCGGCGTTATCATCACCTTCGGATGCGACCACAGCGGATGGTTTTCCGGGAGCGGTTCTGGATCAGTGACATCAAGCATCGCCGCGGATACGTGGCCTCTGTCGAGCGCGTCGATCAGCGCGGCCTGGTCGAGTTGCGGACCCCTGCCGACATGCAGCAGCCGCGCCCCTGCTGGCAGCAAGGAGAAGAGTTTTGCATCGAGAATGCCGCTGGTTTCCTGCGTCAGCGGTAGCAGGCAGACGAGAATATCCGTCTGCTTCAGAAAGCGGGGCAACTGATCGGCGCCGTGAAAACAGGTGACTCCCTCTATCCGCTTTTCGCTACGGCTCCACCCGGCAAGCGGAAACTGGAATGGCTTCAGGCGCTCGATAGCCGCCTGCGCCAGCATGCCAAGACCAAGAAAGCCGACCCGGCGCTCGGCCGCCTGTCGAGCGGCAATCGGTTGCCAGAGGCACCTTTTCTGCTGCTCGAGATAGGCGGGCATCTCCCGGTGGAGCGCCAACACGCCAAGCGCGACGTATTCCTGCATCATGCGGATGATGCCGTCCTCGACCATGCGCACCAGCTTCACATGGCTCGGCACCACGTCCTGCTTGAACTGGTCGACGCCGGCTCCGATCGAAAACAGCACTTCCAGGTTGCGGTAGCAAGAGATGTCGTCCGGCACCGTCCAGGTGATGAGATAGCGCACCTTCTCCGGCTCCAACTCATCGCCGGAATGGAAGAATTCCAGATCCGGGAGTTCGCGCGCAAAAATCTCGCGGAACACCGCAGCACGCGCCGCATCGGAGTTGAAAAGAAATGCCATGGAACCCGCCCTTCCCTCAGGCCGCGAGACGCGCGCCGAGATCGTCGATCATGCTCTGGCAGGCAGCAAGTTCACCGATCTCGATGTATTCATTGGGACGATGCGCGCGGGAAATTTCGCCAGGGCCGC
Organism: Mesorhizobium sp. WSM4816; assembly: GCF_055811535.1. Classification (NCBI taxonomy): domain Bacteria; kingdom Pseudomonadati; phylum Pseudomonadota; class Alphaproteobacteria; order Hyphomicrobiales; family Phyllobacteriaceae; genus Mesorhizobium; species Mesorhizobium sp. WSM4816. The sequence goes on from NZ_JBVVQR010000005.1 coordinate 22,067, forward strand.
AAATGATCGCATCGATACCAGCCTGCTGATAAAGCCCGGCCTCGGTGCCGTAACTGACCGCCGTGAGCGGCTCCTGCCCGGTCAGCTCTGTCAGGACTGCCGCTAGCTTGCTCCCATCCGCCGGCGCAAGGGCAGGATAGGAACTCAACTCGTGCCAGGCCACCTCGAAGCCGCTGTCGCGCAGATCGAAAAGCCGGGCTTTGACCGGCTCAAGCAGGGATGCTGGGGAAACGCCCGGCACGGCACGCACCTCGATATCGGCTGTGCAGTGGCCAGCGATGATGTTGACCGCCTGTCCACCGGCGATGACACCCACCTGCAAGGAAGAATATGGGGGCTCGAAATTTTGATCGAGCGGGCCGCCCGTGAGCGATTGGCCGTGGGCCACGGCGTGCGAGATGACGCCGGCCATGGCGTGCACGGCATTGAGTCCGAGATCGGGGCGTGACGAGTGGCCGGATCGCCCGATCACCTCGAGCCGCGCCGCGGCCTTTCCCTTGTGCGCACGCACAGGTTGCATCCGGCTGGGCTCGCCGACAATTGCGCCAAGCGGCCTCTCGCACAGGCTCGGCAACGCAGCCAGGAGATGCGGCACACCACGGCACCCCGCCTCTTCGTCGTAGGAGAATGCGAGATGGACTGGCTGCCGCAGGTTCATTGCTGCAAGTCCTGGCAGCGCGGCCAATGCGCAGGCGAGAAAGCCCTTCATGTCGGTGGTGCCGCGGCCGTAAAGCCTGCCGCCCTCGCGACGCAGGACGAACGGATCCGAGCTCCATTCCGGCTCGCCGGCCGGCACGACATCCATATGTCCGGAGATGATGTAGCCCCGACCGCCACGCGGCCCGACCGTGACGAACAGGTTGGACCGGTCGCCCTCGGGACCGGGCAGAACTGTCACCTCGGCTCCGGCTGCCTGACAGTAGTCGCGGATCCAATCGACGATCTCACCGTTTGGCGTGCCCACAACGGAGGGAAATGCAATCAGGGTCGCGAGGATTTCTTCCACGTTCATGGCTGTCCGCTCTGCTTGCACACTGTAGGTTGCGACCAGCCTATCCCTGAGCAGCAGTGTTCCCTGCCGAATCGCGTCGTGCTTTGGTTGAAGATTGCGAAAAAACGCCTCGAACCAGCGAAACCTGCTGGCGTTCCACTGTAATGCTGCTGCAAATGAAGCCTGTCGCAAACATGGCTATCGGCGCCAGGATTTAGCACCGCGTGCCCTGGGCATTCGTTGAAAGACATTCGTTGAAGGAGCGGATCGACTGAGATGCAGAGATCAGTACGCCTGAAATCCTTTGAACTGGTCGCGCGAGACATCAATGATGTCGATGTTGATCTGCTGCATGCACTATCGATTTCGGTCCGCTGGCCGCATCGTCCCAAGGACTGGGATTTGTTGCGCCGCGCCGGCCACGGCATCGTCGCCGTTGACGGAATTGGGCGCGTCTTCGGAAGCGCGATGTGGTTTCCCCAAGGCGACGATTTTGCCACCATCGGCCTGGTGATCACGACGCCTCGCGCACAGGCGCAGGGAGGCGGCCGATGGCTCATGGACCAGGTCCTCGAGCAGTGCGGGGATCGCAATCTGGCCCTGAATGCCACCCATGCCGCCTATCCTCTGTATGTGTCGCTCGGCTTCACGAACGAGGCGATCGTCTACATGCGCCAGGGCGAGATCCCACAAAAACTCCCGCCAATGCCAGCTCCGGATGGTGAATTAAGTGATCTGCCCAGCGGCGGACTTCGCGAGATCACCGAACTGGACGCGCGCGCATTCGGGACCAACCGTGCAAGGCTGCTTGCGTTGCTCTCGGAGGATGCCTCGATCGCCACTTTGAGTCGCGGCGGCGAGGTCGTTGGCTATTCCATGTGTCGCGAGTTCGGGCGTGGCCATGTGATTGGTCCCACAGTAGCCCGAAACGACCAGGACGCGGTCCATCTCACAGCCGTCCATCTGAAGAAGCTGGCAGGTCGATTCGCCCGCGTCGATACGCGCGAGAAGGATGGCGTGTTTGCCGAGTTCCTTCAGCAGAGCGGCCTCGGCATTGCCGAGACAGTGACGACGATGTCCAAAGGCCGCCGCTTTCTGAACCGCGAAAGCAACGAGCCCTGGGTCTATGGATTGGCCAGCCACGCCTGGAGCTGAATGCCAGCACGCTGTCGCCGATGCCGCAGGGCCGCTCCGGTCCCGTCAACGCTCTCACAACGACTCCAGCGCCCTGGACATACGTTCGAGCCCTCTCCGCAACAGCGGACGAGGGCAACCGACATTGAGGCGAATGAAGCCTTCACCGCCGGGTCCATAGACGCGCCCGTCGTACAAATTGACCCCGGCTCGGTCGACGAAAAACCGTTGAACGCCTCCGACCCTCCGATCGAGCCCGCGCGCATCCAGCCACACCAGGAAGGAAGCGTCCGGCCGCATCGGTGTGATGCCCGGCAGGCGATCCTCGGCGAAGTTGAGGACGAAATCGACATTACCGCCGATGTAGCGCGTCAGCTGATCCAGCCACGGCGCGCCGGTGCTGTAGGCGACCTCTAGCGCCAGCCGTCCAAAGAAGTTGGCATTGACCATGAACGATGCCTGCATGGTGGCCAGAAACGCCTCGCGCCGCTGCTTGTTGGCCACCGACACGGTTGCGGAGGGCACGCCGGCCAGATTGAAGGTTTTTGTTGGAGCCGTGCAGATGAATGACTTTTCCGCGGCATCCTCGCAGAGGGACGAAAAGACGATGTGCGGGCGATCCGACAATCTGATATCGCAATGGATGTCATCGGAAATGACAAGGATGCCGTAGCGCTCGCAGACATCGTTCAGCGCTGCCAACTCCCCGCGCGTCCACGACTTTCCAGCTGGATTGTGCGGATTACAGAGCAGGAAGGCCTTGGCGCCGGCAGCCAGTTTTGCGAAGTCCTCCAGGTCCAGCTCGTATCGGTTGTCTTGCAGCCTTAGCCGGTTGACCAGCAGTTTCCTTCCGTTGCCCTGGATCACTTCGAAATAGGGCGAGTAGATGGGAGACTGCACGATCACCCCGTCCCCGGGCTTGGTGAAGGTGCGAAGCATCGCGGCTACCGACGGCATGATCGCAGGCGCCGGCAGCAGCGATTCCAGTGCCGGCGACCAGCCGTGCCGACGCGCGAACCATGATTGCACAATCTCGTAGTGACGGGGGTCGCGGCGGGTATAGCCATAGATTCCATGGTCCGCCGCTTCCCGCAGACGCGCGATGACGGTTTCAGGCGCGCGAAAATCCATGTCCGCGGTCCACAGCGAAAGCAGATCTTCGCCCTCGACCCGCGGCGAGAATTCGTCCCACTGATTGGCCCATTTGACTGAACCAAACTGGTGGCGGTCATAGATCCTGTCGAAGTCGATCATTCCAACATTTCTTTCCGCAACCGTCGGTTGCGATGCATCTGCACAAGCCATTGCCTGGTTTCCGGTGTGGTTTTATTCCGCTTCCTAGCTCTTGTGGCCACGCGCCAACGCGCGCTCCATCGACTGCGAGTACCGGGACATTCCGAAGCAGAAGACCCAGTAGACCAGCCCGGCGAAGAGATAGCCGGTCGAGGAGATCGTCGGCCCAGCCCAGTTCGGGTCGACTCGCGCCGTTTCGACGGCTCTCAGGAAGTCCGCAATGCCGACGATCGCTACCAGCGTCGTGTCCTTGAACAGCCCGATGAAGGTAGAGACGATGCCTGGGATAACGATAGTGAGCGCCTGCGGCAGGATGATCAGACGCATCATGGTGAAATAGCTGACGCCGAGCGCCTTTGCCGCCGCATATTGCCCCTTCGGGATCGCCTGAAGGCCGGCGCGCACCACCTCTGCCATGTAGGCCGACGAGAACAGCGCTATTGCAATCAGCGGACGCAGCAGCCGATCGGGCGTCAGATAGTCGGGGACGAAGAGCGGCATCATGAAATTCGCCATGAACAGCACCGTGATGAACGGCACACCCCTGACGACCTCGATGAAGATCACACACACTGCTCTGACGAGGGGAAGCTCCGATCGTCGGCCAAGCGCGAGAAGCACACCGAGCGGCAGCGAGAAGACGATGCCCACGATCGACATGAGCAGAGTGATGAGCAGCCCACCCCACAAGACGGTATCGATGACCGGCAGATCGAGCGACGCGACGCCCCTCAACAGCACGAAGGCGACGACCGGATAGGCAACAAAGAACAGCAACGCCGCCACATTGCGCCGCGGCGCCCGTTTCCACAGCAGCCAGACGATCAGCACGGCGCCGATTGCCAGCGTCAGGTCCACCCGCCAGCGTTCGGAAACCGGATACGCCCCGTAACGGAGATAGTCGAATTTCTCGACGATGAACGGCCAACAGGCGCCGTCAGGGTTGGCGCGGCATTCTTGCTGTCCGCCTGCCCAGACTGCGTCCAAGGCTGCAAAACGCACGAACTGATGCAACAGCCATGCGGCGAGAACTGTGAAGCAGATCGTGAGAACGCCGGAGAACGGCGTCGAGAACAGGTTCTTTCTGATCCAGGTTGCCGGGCTCGGCCGGATTCCAGAAGGCGGTGCCATAGGCGGCAGAAGCGGAGCGCTAACGAGGGGCGGATGCAGGGACTGGCCGCTCATTCATCACCTCTCGACGATCGCGAAACGTTGATTGAAAGCGTTCATGGCCATCGACATGACGAGGGAGATCGCGAGATAGACCGACAGCGTGATCGCCATCACCTGGACGGCGGCGCCGGTCTGGTTGAGCACCGTCCCCGCGAAAATCTGAACGAGGTCGGGGTAGCCGATAAACACCGCGAGTGAGGAATTCTTCGTGAGATTCAGGTACTGGCTGGTCAGGGGCGGTATGATGATGCGCAGTGCCTGCGGAACGATGACCAGGCGAAGCGTTTTGCCCGGCGCAAGCCCGAGCGCATGGGCAGCTTCGGTTTGGCCTTTCGGCACAGCCTGGATCCCGCTGCGGACAATTTCCGCGATAAAGGAAGCGGTATAGACGGACAGACCGATCAGAAGCGCGGCGAACTCCGGATAAAGCTGGTGCCCACCCCGGTAATTGAACCCTTTCAACTCTGGCGTCACGAACGACACTGGCGAGCCGGCCAGGAGGAAGACGGTCAGAGGCAGTCCGATCAAGGCAGCGAGGCTGACCCAAAGCACGGGCAGCTGCTTTCCGGTGCGGTTCTGTGCGCGTCTGGCGTAGGACCAAAAAGCGACGCAGAAGAAGCTGGCCGCCAGGAATGCAAGTCCCACGGTACCTGCTCCTGCGTAGAGCTGGATTTCCGGAATGATGAGACCGCGATTGTTCAGATAGATGCCGCCGGGGAGTTCGATCGACGCCCTCGGCGCAGGCAGCGCTTTCAGGACTGCATTGTACCAGAACAAAAGCTGCAGCAATAACGGGACGTTGCGTATGATCTCGACATACGAGACCGCGACCTTTGAAACGATCCAGTTCGGTGACAGGCGGGCAATGCCGACGACAAAACCCAAGACTGTCGCCAACACGATTCCAAGCAAACTCACATAGAGGGTGTTGATCACACCAACCCAGAACGCCTGGCCGTAGGTGGAGAGCGTGTCGTAGGGGATCAGTGTCTGATTGATGTCGAAGCCGGCGGTCTCGTTCCAGAAGCCGAAGGACAGCGGAATCCCGCGTGCCCTCATGTTCGACGCAGTCTGAACGGCAATGCCCACGGCCAATGCCAGCAGGCTGCCCGCTAGCAAAAGCTGATAGATGATGCCCCGGACCTTGGCGTCGTGCAGGGACAGGCTCCTGCGCGAGGGCGCGGCGAGCAGCACATCAGACATGACCCTGTTCCTGTGTTGATGTGGACTAAGACGCCGGCGCAATCGCTGGCGTCTTGTGGACCAACCAGCCTAGCGGATCGGCGGGGCGTACTGGAGACCGCCCTCACTCCAAAGAGCGTTCAGGCCGCGCTCCATCTTGAGCGGCGAGGCCTTGCCGATATTGCGATCGAACACTTCGCCATAGTTGCCGACCTGCCTGATAACGTCCACGGACCAGCTATCGCCAAGCCCGAGATCCTTTCCAAGGCTGCCCTCCGCTCCGAGCAGCCGGCGAATGTTCGGGTTGTCCGACGACTTCATTTCATCGACATTCTCAGAGGTTACTCCCAATTCTTCGGCAGTGACCATGACAAGGAGCGCCCATTTGGCCACGTTGAGCCAATGATCATCGCCCTGCCGCACGGCTGGCCCAAGCGGCTCCTTGGAGATGAGTTCAGGAAGCACGATGCTGTCGTCGGCCTTCGCCATGCGCTGGCGCGACGCATTCAAGGTGGAGGTGTCGGCGGAGAGGACGTCGCAGCGGCCTTCGTCGTAGGCCTTTACGACGGCTTCTTCATCGGCAAACCCGACGGTCGAGAATGTCATCGAATGCGACCGGAAGTAATCGGCGAGGTTCAATTCTGTCGTCGTGCCCTGGGTGACGCAGATGGATGCGCCATCCAGATCCTTGGCCGAACCGATGTTCTCCGCTTTGCGGACCATAAAACCCTGGCCATCGTAGAAATACGTGCCCGCAAAAAGTATTCCGAGAGACGTGTCGCGGGATGATGTCCAGGTTGCGTTATGTGCGAGTATATCGATCTCGCCCGACTGAAGCGCGGTGAACCGGTCCTTCGGCGTAAGCGGAATGAACCTTACCTTCTGCGCATCGCCCAGAACCGCTGCTGCAACAGCGCGACAATAGTCGACCACGAACCCGGTCCATTTGCCCTCATTGTCCGGAAGGCTAAATCCGGCCGTCGCTGAGTTGGTTCCGCAGGTCAGAACTCCGTTCTTCCTGACATTGTCGATCGTCGCGGCGGACGCGTTGGATACAACGAGCCCTACCGCTGCTCCGACCAGACTCTTGAGAATTGCTTGCATCTTGGTTCCCCTTATTTTTTGTGGAGCACCAAGGTTGCGCAGGCCTCATTATTGGTCAAATTCATTCTCGTCATGTTGACTATGAAGTCTGCTCATACAATGGCTGCACTCGCAATGGTTTCAGCCGTGTGTCTCCTGTTTATTTCTTCTGTTCCCTCTCAGAAACAATTTCTCTCTTTTTAATCTGTGACTCAGAGTAGATGTTTGAGAGAACTTCTTTGAGCCAGATCGTCCCTGGGTCCGTGGCCATCTGCGGATGAAGGAGCAACCACGCGCTCACATTTGGGATCGGCAGGGGCGGCGAAAGGAGAGTCACTTCACTCGCTTTATCAAGGATTTGGAGGATTCCGTCACCACAATGAGCAACAAGTTCGGTGCCTCGCAAGACCCACGGAAGTGCCAGATAATTTGATATCGTCGCGACCACGTTCCGCCGCAAACCGAGCTCCTTGAGCGCGGCATCCGCAAGTCCGCTGGAAACACCATCGGCGGAAACCTGCAAGTGAGACGCTGACAGGTATGTCTCCAATGACATCGCCGAACTTGCGATTTGGCTGCCGCTCCAAACTGCGCAGAAGAGACGATCCTGGCCCAGTTCGACCTTTAGGAGGCTTGGGTCATCCTTGATCACTGCTCCAGTCAAGGCACAGTCGATCTGTCGAAGATGAACCGAGGACGGGATATCGAGCCCGTTCGCTGGAATGATATTCAACGTGGCACCGGGCGCCTGCCTGGAAAACTCCCGGAGAAGACGGGGTATGATTATCATCGCATGGTAGTCGGTGAGTCCGACACGAAAGTTCCGCCGCGTGGTTGCGGGATCGAAAGTTTGATGGCGATCAATCGAGGCTCGAATCGTCGCCAATCCGGCCGAAATGTCTGGCAGAAGCTCGACCGCCCGCGGGGTCGGCCTCATAACGCCTCCATCGCGCGTGAACAGCTTGTCGCCGAAAAGGTGCCGCAGCCTGGATAAGGAATGGCTGATCGCAGATTGCGTTCTTCCCAATTCGCATGCCGTACGCGTGACGCTTCTTTCGCGCATCATGACGTCGAACACGCGCAGCAAATTCAGGTCGAGGTCATCGAAGCTCATGAGATTGCCCATGAATGGTTTGTCATGAATGGTTTGTCATGAATCAGCACCGAAAAATGACGGCCACAGAGAGCCGATAAGGCCTTGGGTTTCATGATGAGGCGAGAACGCTCGATTGCTGGCCCTGCCCCCGCCAGGGATTTGCAAGCACATTGTGCACTTGCTCGGGGCCTCGAGTCTGACGGATACATCCGTAGGAATCGATACCGGATTTCAGATGCTTGAATGCTACTTGCGTGGGCAGCACTCAATATAGCTTCCCGCGGATCTCACCGATGTTCACGGCGTGCCTCCTTTTCCTCGCTGTTCTGCTCCTCACCACCGTCGGGACGGTTGATTGTCACCGTGCACGCAATCAGGGTGTTCCAGTCCGGGCCGTGTTCAATGATGTTATGAAGCTCGGAAATCTCTTCAAGATAATGTTCGATCGTAATCGGGCCGTTCTGGTGGCCGTAGACAAGCACCGCTTTCCAGCGCTTGTCACCATGCAGCGTTACCACGTTACTCATGCCGACTATCTCCTGCGGTCATCGAACAAATCCGGCTGGATTGCCGTGGGCCAAAAGATAGCGGAACCGACCCGGCATGCAGCCGGTTGAATCGGCATGAAAAGTCGTCCTCTGACAACCAGCAATGCAGGCTACATCATGAGCATTCTGCAGAGTACCAAGAAAGCCGTCGAGCAGGTTACCGGTGTCGCAAGACCGGGCAGGCAAGAGGTAACCGATCTTGTAAGGCGGCGAAAAGCCAATGAGTTTTGGTTCAAGGATGATGGCCTGGTGCCCAATCATCCGTTTTGGCCGCTTGTCGTCTATCGCGGCGCCGTGAGGCTGCCTGAAGAATTTGATCCCGCAGCCGTCTTGGAGGAGCTTTTCGAGGCCAATGGATGGGGGGCCAGCTGGCGGAATGGCATCTACGACTACGTTCACTACCATTCGCGAATACATGAGGTGCTCGGGGTTGCAGCCGGGACAGCCAAAGTCCGGTTTGGAGGCAAAAAGGGACGAACCCTGTCCCTGAAGGCCGGCGACGTCGCGGTTCTTCCGGCCGGCACCGGGCACCACTGCCTTTCGGCGTCCGACGATTTTCTGGTTGTCGGCGCCTACCCTCCATTTGGGACCTATGACGAATGCACGACTGCCCAGGACCATGATGGCGCGCTGGCCACGATCCGGAAGGTAGGTCGTCCACGCAAGGATCCCGTCTATGGGACCAAAGGGCCGCTTCTGCAAAATTGGAAGAAGACTTGAACTAGGCGCAGATCGATCGAAGACAAGCACAGAATGCAAGAGCGTGGGAGTGCGCAGCTCAGGCTACCGGCCGAGCGCCGCATTGCAATCAACTGTCCGTCGGCGGCAGGTGAACAACCATCCGCTGTCTGGCATCACGGCCGGACGGCCGGCGTCTCGACCGGCAGGCCGCGGGCCCGCTCTGTCAGATGGAGTTCCAGGTCGACGAGTTCGGGCGCGCCGAATGCGAAGGGCTCGGCTCTGACCCCGATCATGCAGTTGCGCAGGCGCCGCTGCAGCGAACCGACCGTCTGCCACTCCAGTCGGTAGAGCGGATAGCCGGTCGGATGCGCCTGCGGGATGACACTGCCGCCGAGCCGTTTGCCCCAATTGTCGTCGTGGCAGGAGGCGCAGGAGAGCTCGAGCTGTCCGATACGGCTCTGGAACAGACGCCGGCCGTTGTCGCGAAACCGCGCGAGCCGGGCGTCGGTCGCCGGTGTGATTGGCATGCCGCGCGACTGATGCGTCACATAGGCCGTCAGGGCGAGCAAAGCCTCGGACTCCGGCGCCAGCGGCTCGCCCTGCTGCCGCTCCGCTCGGCAGGAGTTGATGCGCCCGGCAAGGTCGATCGGCCGGCCCGTCGCCGCATCAAAGGCCGGGTAGCGCGCGGCAACGCCGCGCATCGTCTGACGCGCATCGTCATGGCAGCCGGAGCAGGCGACATCCGCCCTGCCCTGCGCCTGTTGCCAGAGCTGCTCGCCCTGCAGCACCCACAGCATGCCGGGATTGCTGATGTCGTCGGCCTGCAGCGCCTGCGTCTGCGGCGTCATGAAGTCGAAGCCGGAGCGCTTCTCGCCGTCTTCGATGCCGGCGGCGATGGCAATGCTGCAGACGGCCGCCGCGATAGTCCCCACCAGGCCCCAGAGGGCGCGCATCAGCTCACCGTGATCGTGGCCGACGCCGTTTGGGTCTTCCCGGCATCATCGGTCCAGGTGAAGTCGATCGTGCCGCTCGTCGTGGCAGCCAGCGTGAAGGCAATGAATGGATTGGCCGACACCGCTGGAAAGAGATCGGCCGAGAACACCTCCGCGCCGTTGTAGGTGCAGGTGAAACGGCGGATGATGTCGCGGGGGATGTTGGAGCCGTTCGGGCCGGTACGATAGCCGGTTTCCATGGGATGGGCGATCATCGCCTTGATCTCGACGACTTCGCCCTGCTTGGCCACTTTCGGCACATTGACGAGCGCGCGCGCCACTATGAAAGGTCCTCGATACAGGCGGCCAGCGTGACGATGGCGCTCGCCCGGCTCGACCAGAAGCTGCCGTCGCTCATCTCGGCGACGGCGACAACGACCTGTGAGGTCGCGAGCCGGATCCGCGTCGAGACCATGGCGCGGCCGGAGCGCGCCCCGAGGTGGAAAACCGCGACATTCGCCTCCGGGTTTTTCTCGTTGAAGACCGCGATGCGCCGGACATGGTCGTCTTCGGTCATCGGGCTCTCGGCGACGACTGTGATCCCGACCGCGTTGCCGTTCTCGACCAGAGGCGGCAGGTCGAGCCGGACGCGGCCGTCGAGAACACTGGCTCCGCCGGTGAAGGTCCGGATCGCTTCCTCGAGGCTCGGACGGGCAACGGCCCGGCGCGGCAGGCTGATCGCCAGCAGGCCGGTCATGCCGGCCCGAAGAAACTGCCGCCGTCCGAGCATGCCTGCGTAAACTCCCGGGCCTGCGTAAACTCGAAGCGGGTCTTCGTGCATGATCACCCCTTCAGCGTCGTGAGATAAGCGACGATATCCTCGATGTCGGCGCCGTCCAGGATCGGCTTGCCGCGCCAGGCGGTGGCGACACGCCGGCCTTGCTCATCCGCGACCCGATAGTAGGAAGGCATGATCGTGTCCGGCACGAGCCGCTTCATGTCGACCACGCGCAGCCGGATCTGGCCTTCCGAAAGTCTTGCCCCGACGCCGGTCAGGTCGGGCGCCAGCGTGCCGTGCAGATGCGCGTCGGGAAGCGGCCCGCTGTGGCAGAGCGTGCAGAGGCTGCGCTGCCGGTCCGCGATCAGCGCGGCGCCGCGCGCCGGATCACCCGTGCCGCCGACCAGAGGCTGCATGATCGCATCGCCGGTCACGATATAAGCCCCCGTCTCCTCGCTGGCACCGGGCGAGGCCGCAAGCTGCAATCCCAAAAAAGCCAGAAAACCCAGCCTCATCATCCGAACACTTCACTGGTGATCGTCCGGAACCAGTCCTGCGCATAGGCCGCTTCCAGTTCGCGGACCGACAGCGGCGCTTCGAGCGGGCTGGTGCCGCCCCCACCCTCCACCTCGGCAAGCAGCCCGTCACGCGGCTGGTAGACCCCGGCGATTGAAATGCCATAACCGGGCGCGACCAGGCTGTAGCAGGTGTTGATGAGCTTCGGCTGCGCCGGCTGCCGCTCCCTGACCAGGGCGGCGACCGCCGCGGCGCAAGCTTTTGCCTGGGCGTTGGCGCTGAAGGCGGATTTCGGCATCGCCCCGCCGATCGCCGCGTCGCCGATGACGTGGATCGCCGGCTGCAGGCGGGACTCGAAGCTGACCGGGTCGATCGGGCACCAGCCCGTCTGGTCGGCAACGCCGGCCGACTGCGCAATCGCGCCCGCACGCTGCGGCGGGATCACATTGGCGACATCGGCCTTGTGATCGCCGAACTCGGTCACCAGCGTCCTTGTCGCCGGGTCGACTTCCGTCACCCTGCCGCCCGACGACAGCGGCACCCATTCGATCAAGCCGGGATAGAGTTCTTGCCAGGCCGCTTCGAACAGCCGCTGCTTCGAAAAGGCGTCCTTGGCGTCGAGGATGATCAGCTTGGATCTGGGCTTGCTGGTCTTGAGATAATGCGCGATCAGGCTTGCCCGCTCGTAGGGACCGGGCGGGCAGCGAAACGGATTGGCTGGCGCCGCGAGGACGACGATCCCACCGTCCGGCATCGCCGCGAGCTGGTCGCGCAGCAGCAGCGTCTGCGCGCCCGCCTTCCAGGCATGCGGCATGATCGCCGCCGCCGCCTCGTCGTAGCCCGGCAAGGCGTCGAAGCTCAGGTCGACGCCCGGCGCCAGCACCAGCCTGGCGTAGCCGATGTCGGTACCATCCTCCAGCCGGATGCGCCGGCGCTCGGCATCGACGGCGACAGCCCGCTTGCGGATCAGCGCGATGTCGCCGAACTGGTCATAGCGAAAGGTCTGCGCCTCGATGCCGCGCAGCCCTGCAATCACTTCATTGCTGAACGGGCAGGCCAGGTAGGCGGGCTCTGGCTCGATCAGCGTCACTGCAAGATCGCGATCCAGCCGTTTCAGCGCGCGGGCGCAGCTTGCCCCGGCAAAGCCGCCGCCGACGACGATCACGCCGGGCTGCGTCTGTGCGCGCAGCTGCGGCGCGGCAAGGACGGCCGCGGCGACGCTGGCCGCCACGCCGCCGATCAGGGCTCTACGGCTGGGCATGGCGTGCCGCCTCCGGCTTGGCGAGCCATTCGGCGATGGCGCGCGTCTCCGCCTCGGTAAATCCCCTGGCGATGCGGTCCATGACCGTCGCCTTGCGGTCACCGGAACGGAAGGCTTGCATCTGGGCGACGATGTCGTCTGCCGCGTGGCCGTCGAGCGAAGGGATGGCTGAGCGGAGCGCCACCGGCCCGTGACAGCCGGTGCATGCCGTAGCACCAGGCGCCGCGTCGGCCCATGCCGGCGCGCTGGCCGCAAGCGCCGCAAGCAGGACAGGCGCCGCAAGCAGGACAGGCGCGAGCGCCCGTCCGCCAGGCCTGTTCTTTGCGCGCCTCGTATCAGGCGAGGTCATGGTTCTTTAGCGGCAGCGTGCGGATGCGTTTTCCGGTGGCGGCGAAGATCGCATTGAGGACGGCCGGCGCGGCGACCGCGATGGTCGGCTCGCCGACGCCGCCCCAGAAGCCTCCGGAAGGCAGGATGATCGTCTCCACATCAGGCATTTCGGCCATGCGCAGGACCTCGTAGCTGTCGAAGTTTTCCTGCTCCATGCGGCCGCCATTGACCGTGCATTCGCCGTAGATGCAGGCGGAAAGGCCATAGACGAAGGAGCCCTCGACCTGCCGCTCCACCTGTGCCGGGTTGACGACATGGCCCGGATCGGTGGCCGCGACGATGCGATGGATCCTGAGTTGTCCATCGGTGACCGAGACCTCCGCTGCCGCCGCCACATAACTGCCGAAACCCATGATCTGCGCCAAGCCGCGGTGAATGCCGGCCGCGGGCGGGTTGTCCCAGCCGATCCGTTCGGCGACCGCCTCCAGCACGGCGAGATGTTTTGGATGTTTGGCCATCAGCTTGCGGCGGAAGGCGAGCGGGTCGACGCCGGCGGCATGGGCGAGTTCGTCCATGAAACACTCGACGTAGAGCGCGTTCTGGTTGAGGTTGACGCCGCGCCAAAAACCTGGCGGGATCGGCGGGTTGCGCATGGCATGGTCGACAAGCAGATCGTCCACGGTATAGCCCAGCGTGCCTTCCGTGCCGCTGAGGACGAGGCCCTGGAAGACCACCGGATCCATGCCGTTCTGCATGCCCTGCGGCCGCACCGCGGCAAGGATCGACTGGCCGGATATGCGCATGTGCAGAGCGGTCAGGTTGCCGTCCGCGTCGAGTGCGCCCGTCAGCCGGCATCTTGTGGTCGGGTGATAGGCGCCGTGCAGCATATCCTCCTCGCGCGACCACATGAGCTTTACCGGCGTTCCCGGCACCTGCCTGGCAATGCTGACCGCCTGGCGCACATAGTCCTGGAAGTTGCCGCGCCGGCCGAAGCCGCCGCCGAGATGGATCTTGTGCACCTCGCATTGCTGCACCGGCAGGCCGGCGGCCTCGGCCGCTGCAGCAAGGCTCGCCTCGCCATTCTGGGTCGGCACCCATACCTCGCAGCGCTCCGGCGTGTAGAGCACCGTCGCGTTCATCGGCTCCATGGTCGCGTGGTTCTGGTAGGGGAAGGCATAGGTCGCCGTGACCGTCCGGCCCGCGGCGGACAGGACAGCACCGGCGTCACCTTGCCTGGCGCCGATGAAGGCGTCATTTGCGGCGAGCCCCTCTTCGAGCATCGCCGCGATCGAGGCGCTGGTGACCTGCCTGTTGGGGCCTTCGTCCCAGACGATCGGCAAGGCATCGAGAGCGGTTTTCGCCCGCCACCAGGTGTCGGCGACAACCGCAACGGCGGTCTCGTCGACCTGGACGACGGTGCGCACGCCCGGCATGCCCGCCACCGCCGCCGCGTCGAAACTCTCCACCTTGCCTCCGAAATACGGGCAGGCCCGGATCGCCGCGTTGAGCATGTTCGGCAGCTTGAGATCGGCGCCGTAGACCTGGCTGCCGTTGAGCTTGTCGGCCGTGTCGAGCCGCGGCAGCGGCTTGCCGGCTATGGTCCAATCCTTCGGGTCCTTGAGCGTGACATTGGCGGGCGGCGTCATTCGCGCGGCGGCGGCAGCCAGCTGTCCATAAAAGGTGGCGCGATCCGACGCTGCATGCGTGACCATGCCCATCCTTGCGGTGCATTCGCTGGCCGGGACGCCCCATTCGGCGGCCGCGGCGGCGATCAGCATCTCGCGCGCAACGGCGCCGCCAATGCGCACATACTCATGCGACTCGCGGATGCCGCGGCTGCCGCCGGTCGAGAAATTGCCCCACACGCGGTCGCGCGCCAGGTTCTGGGCCGGCGACGGGTATTCCGTCGTGACCTTGGACCAGTCGCAGTTCAGCTCCTCGGCGACGAGTTGCGCAAGGCCGGTCAGTGTCCCCTGCCCCATCTCGGAGCGGGCGATGCGGATGACCACCGTATCGTCGGGCCTGATCACCACCCAGGCATTGATCTCCGGCGCCGCCTCGCTGCCATCGGCCAGTGCCGGCTTGATGAACGGCACGTTGAATCCGAGGGACAAGCCGCCGGCTGTGGCGGCCACGCCGATGATGAAGCTGCGGCGGGAGAGGGAAATTGTGGCGTTCATGACTGCTCTCCTCAACCGCGTTGCGTGGCTTCGCCGGCCTTGGCGGCCAGCTTGATCGCGGCGCGCACCCGGTTGTAGGTGCCGCATCGGCAGATGTTGGTGATCTCGGCGTTGATGTCCTCGTCCGCGGGGTTCGGGTTCTGCATGAGCAGACCCGCCGCAGCCATGATCATGCCGGCCTGGCAGTAGCCGCATTGCGGTACGTCGAGCGCCAGCCAGGCCTGCTGGACCGGATGCGAGCTGTCCGGCGAAAGCCCCTCGATGGTGGTGATTTGCTGGTCGGGCTCGACCGCGCTCACCGGAAGCACGCAGGAGCGCGTGGCGACGCCGTCTATATGGATGGTGCAGGCGCCGCAGGCGGCAACGCCGCAACCGTACTTCGTTCCGGTAAGCCCGATCTGCTCGCGGATCACCCACAGCAGCGGCGTGTCCGGATCGACCTCGATGTCACGTGGCGTGCCGTTGATGATCAATCTGGCCATTGTGCAATCCTTTCGATCAAAGGCTGGCGAGGACCGAGTCTGGATGCCGCCCCTGGCGACAAAGACCGGACGTCCCGGCTAGCGACGAGGCCAAGTTAGGCGGGAGCTGTCGCAGAACCTTGTCCCGAACACCGGCAGTTCATCGCAAGTTGTCGCGGGCGCAGTGCTCTGATACATTTCGTTACATTTCTCACGCTTTGTTGATGTCGGGCGAGATTGCCGCCATGGCGCGGAAGGTGATCATCCGTGTAGACGCAAACTAGATATCGTCGATACTGACCGACTATTCAGCGGCGACCTTGGAGCATTGCATGGAAGTGGCGCAGCACATTGCGGTCGTCGACGACCACAGGGACATCCGCGATCTCGTGGGGAAATACCTCACGCAGCAGGGTTATCGCGTCAGCGTCGCCGACAGCACGGCCGCGCTCAAGCGGCTGCTCGACCGCAGCCTGCCCGATCTTATCGTCCTCGACGTCATGATGCCGGGCGAGGACGGCATTGCCGCCTGCCGGCACGTGCGCGGAACGGTCGACGTTCCGATCATCTTCCTTACCGCCATGGCCGAGGAGGTCGACCGGATCGTCGGCCTCGAGATCGGGGCCGACGACTACCTGACGAAGCCGTTCAATCCGCGGGAATTGCTGGCGCGGATCAAGGCTGTGCTCAGGCGCGTCCACAGCCTGCCGCCGCAGCGCGGTCGGCTCAAGTCGAACGCGCTGCGCTTCGACCGCTGGACCCTGAATGTCGGCCGCCGCGAGCTGGTCGGGCTCGACGGCGTGGCGGTCGCGCTCAGCACGGCCGAATTCCGCCTTCTCACCGCTTTTATCGAGCATGTCGGGATCGTGCTCAGCCGGGATCAGTTGCTCGACCTCACCGTCGGGCGCTCGGCCGACGGTTTCGACCGGGCCGTCGACAACCAGGTGAGCCGGCTGCGCAAGAAGATCGAGGCGGACCCGAAGAATCCAATGCTGATCAAGACGCACTGGGGCGGCGGCTACTGCTTCACCGCCGAGGTGGCCCAGGCATGATGCTGTTATGGAGACGCAGCCTGGCGGCCCGCTTCCTCATGCTGGTGCTGCTTGCGCTCGCCCTGTCGCAGGCGATCACCTTCCTGATCTCTTGGGACGAGCGCGGACAAGCCCTGCACGCGGCGGCCAAGGGCGAGTTCGTCAGCCGCACGTCCTCGCTTGCCATTTTGCTGGACACGACGCCGCCCTCGCTTCGACCCGACATCCTCAACGTCAGCGGCACCGCCTATACGCGCTTCTGGACCTCGCACGACGGGCCGAGCAATCCCCTCGCCTGGCAACAGGAGGCGCTGACGCAACTCGCCAAGCCGCTGCCCGGCATTGCCGCCAAATATGCAGCCTACATGAACGGGCAGGCCTCGAACGCGGTCGCTGCCGCCGATCCTTCGGTGCCGCCGCGCATGCTGGACCTGTCCGGCAGTGGCAGCCCGTTCACGCGACCTGCCAAGTTTCTTTATCTGGACGGCGCCCCAAACGGCATGGGGCTTTCCGTCCGCCTTGACGACAGCACCTGGCTGAATGCCGCCTACGCCAAGGTGATGCCGAGCGCCTTCTGGACCGCGCAATCGGCGATATCGCTGGGGCTCACCGCACTCATCCTGTCCGCCATAGCGATTTTCGGGGCGCAGGCAATCGCGCGTCCGCTGCGACGGCTCGCCAATGCCGCAGAACTGTTCGGCCGCGGCGAGGCCGTGCCGCGGCTGCCGGAATCAGGGCCGGACGACATCCGCCAGACCGCAGAGGCGTTCAACCGCATGCAGGAGCGCCTGCAGCGCTTCGTCGAGGACCGCACACGCATGCTCGCGGCGATCAGCCACGACCTGCGCACGCCGCTGACCTCGCTGCGGCTGCGCGCCGAGTTCGTCCAGGATCACGATCTCCAGGAGAAGATGCTGAAGACCATCGAGGAAATCCAGACCATGACGGAAGCAGCGCTCGCCTTCGCGCGCGAGGACGCCGCGGTGGAGGAGACGCGAACCGTCGATCTTTCGGCGCTGGTCGGCAGCCTCTGCGACGACCTCGAGGAGCTGGGCCAAAACGTCACCGTCAGCGACGGGCCCAAGGTGCTGTATCGCTGCCGGCCGGACTCGCTGCGCCGGGCGATCCGCAACCTCGTCGAAAATGCCGTCCGCTATGGCGAGCAGGCCAAGGTGAGCCTGGTCAGGCGCACCGACAGCCTGGACATCGTGGTCGAGGACGCCGGGCCCGGCATTCCGCAAGCCGACATGGAACAGGTGTTCGCGCCCTTCTTCCGCCTGGAGCAGTCGCGCAACCGGGAGACCGGCGGCGTCGGGCTCGGCCTGTCAATTGCCCGCGCCATCGCCCGCCACCACGGCGGCGACATCGTGCTGGAAAACCGGAGCAACGGCCTTCGCGCGATCATCAGGCTGCCGCTCATCGACATGGCCAAGCAGCTTGCCCCGGCGCCGGTGCCTGAGACGAGCCCTCCGACCGGACTGCGATCCTTGCCGGCTTGACCGAAACCCGTCCCGCGATCGCGCCAGGCCCGCTGCATAGGCTCAACGGGTGATAGATTGGCCCGAGTTCGTCCCGCCCGCGAGAGACTCGCCTCCGTCAGCGACCAGTGCATGGCCGGTCATGTAGGACGACTTATCGGACACCATGAACAGAATGACCTCGGCAATCTCGTCGGTCGTTGCGAAGCGGCCCATCGGGACGATGTTGGCGATCGCGTGCTCCAGCGCTTTGCGGCCGCCGAGTTGGTCCGTGTAGGGATCGTTGAACGGCGTATCGACCCAGCCGGGGCAGAGCGAATTGATGCGGATGCCGTAACGCGCGACATCCAGTGCGATCTGGCGGGTCATGGTGATCGAGGCGGCCTTGCTGGTGATGTAGGCGGTCATCGCTCTGTCGAGGAAGACGCCGGAGTTCGACGACGTATTGAGGATGACGCCGCCGCGCTGTCTCTTCATGACCGGTAGGACTGCTTGGCAGGCGACGAACTGGGCATGCACGTTAACCGCCCAAGAGTGATCGAAACCGGCGCCGTCGATCTCCTCAACGCTGCCCGCGACCTGCACACCGGCATGATTGTGCAAGATGTCGATGCGCCCATGTCGATCGGCCACGTCCTGGATGACGCCGACGACGGCTGCATCGTCGGTGACGTCGATACGGATGGCCTCGCCGCGCCCGCCGGCGGCGGCGATGGAGTCGACCGTGCCACGCGCGGCATCGAGATCGCGGTCAGTGACGATGACCGTCGCGCCCTCGCGCGCCATGGCTTCCGATCCGGCCTGACCGATGCCGGAGCCGGCACCGGTGACGATGGCGATCCGCCCCTGAAGTATCATTCGATTTTCCCCTAGTACCGGCGGCGAAACAGATTGCGGCGCTCGTAAACGGCGACCGCTTCGTCGATCAGCGCCGCGATGGTGTGCGCGCCGTATTCGCGACGCAGCAGCTCGGCGCGCTCTTTGAGCAGATGGGCTTCGGGAATTCGGCCCGGCCGCAACATTTCATAGGTGTCCAGAATGAGGTCTTGCGGGACGGAGACGAGGTCGGCGGCGCGTTCGAGATTGAGCGCAAGCCGGTCGCGGCCCGCATCGCGGGCGATCGATGCGTGAAGTCTGAGCACGTCGGCCGAAATCCGGATGTCTTCGGCACCGATCCGTTCCGAAATCACTGCGTCGAGCGTCAAATCGGCAAGCGGCATGCCCGACGCCGACACCGCCTGATCGGGCGCGTTCTCGGAGATGGGATAGAGGTCGAGAGGGGATGTCACGGACGAAGCCCTCCTTGTCCGATTGCAAACGCGACATCGAGCGGCGGGGCATCCGGCACTACCAGCCCGGTCTCTATCGCGTAGAGCATGGCGACGCGCACATGGTAGCGGGCGCCAAGGGCCTGACCTTCGGTCGGCACGATGACGGGTTCCGGAGCGAGCCCCAGCGCGTGGAGCGCGGCGTTGCGGCCCATTGCGCGGTAGTGGTCGAGCGTCGTGATCGGTGCATTCGAGAACAGTTCGATGTTCATGTGCGGCAGCCGGTCGGCGCGGTGGATGACTGCGGTGCCCTTGGCCTGGATGCCGATGGCATAACCCGAGCCGGAGAGGCGCGCCGCGGTGAGGCCGAGGAAGGACGTGTCGGCGGTATGTCGGATGCGGACGAGGCGCGGCACGCCGCCGCCCTCGCTCACACCATCGGTCAGGGCCAGCACCACGTCGATCAAGTCGTGGCCGGCTGTCGTTTGCGTGAGCTCGTTGCCGAATGCGGGGCTGAGGCCAATCACCACCTCGCGCGGATCCGTGCCTTTGCCGGCCTCGCCGCCTGGAATCAGCCATGGCTCCGAGGTCGGGTCGACGCGACGCTCGCTCTCCAGCACCTTCTCGCGTGTCTGAACATCGCGCACGCCTCGGACCGCTTCCCATCTAGCTTCGGACATCCGATATCCGCTGCCCGGCCCCCGGTAGTCGTTGGGATCGTTGAGCGCGCTGATGACCTTGCCGTCGCGCAGGATGGCCGACGTCTGCAGATAGTCGCCGGAGATGCGCTGGCGAAGCATCAGCAATAGGTTCTCGGCCTCGCGCCCGAAGCCCCGTTTGTGCAGCGCCCGCACCACATCCACCGCCGTTAGTCCGCGATCGCGAATGGCTTCGCTGATGCGCGTGACCTCGCCTGTCGAGAAGGTTTCGGTATCGAGCGAGCCCGAGGCGGCGGCGACGGAGAGCATCCAGGCTTCCGGCACATCGGCGAGGCCAAGCTCCTGGAAGACGGCGGCCAGCGCCTTGATCGCTTGCATGCGGAGCTCGCGGATATTGCTCTCCTCTATGGGCGTCAGCCCACCATCCGCCTCGAGGTCACGCTGCAGAGCGAGGAAGTCCTCGACGTCCTCGCCGTTGAACAGGGATGGGTTGAACGAATTGTCGTATTTGCGGATCGATCCCATGCCGGAACACAACAGGTCGGAGCCGGCCATGAGGAAGGGCGTGATCTTGGCGCCAACCCGGATCTCGGACTCGCTGACGCGGGTGTCGTTGCCGGAGGCGCATTCAAGGCCGAGCCAGACGGCGATGAGGTTTTCGGCCATGAGCTCGCGCATGCCCCCCGCCATCGAGACGGTCAACGGCGCGCCGTCGATGCCGCCGTTCTGCGTTCCCTGTACGCCCATGGCGCGCTGCAGGCAGAGGCAACGGGCTTCCAGGTAGAGAACGGACTGATGTTCGTGAAAACCCATCAGCAGCTCGGAGGATGCGCCAGACGTGCAGCGTGCCTTGATGCCGCGCGAGGCGTAGGCGGCGGTGAGGAAAGCCTTGGACCAGGGTGTGTCGTCGCCATCGACGAACGCAGCTTCCGTGCCATAAACCGATACCGTCTCGGCATAGGAAGTGAAGCCAGCCATGCCGATGCGCAGCTCTTCCGCTTCCTCGATCGAGCACTGGAACAGAACGCCGCCACGCCCAACCGACGCGCCGACAGCGCAGGCGACGGCGTTGGCCCAGGAGTTTGATGCGACGCGCATCGTCGTCTCGATCTCGTCGAAGCCGAGCGCCACGGCAACGGCGGCGTCTGCTGCAAGCTGCAGAGGATCATCCTTGGCGTTGGTGACGTGTGCCTGGTTTCCCGGCGTGCGGCGCTGCCGCATTTTGGAATAGGCGAAGGTGATCTCCAGTGACGACAAGTGCGACACGACGGAAGCCAGCTTCGCCGGCGTCATGCCGCGAGCCAGCCGCTCGAGCCTTTCGCGCGGCACGTTGATGTCGACCAGCATGCGGGCGACTTCGCCCGAATCCATTGCCATCGCCTCATCGATCAGGCCGAGATCGAGATGATGTGCGGCGATGAAGGAATCGAGGATGTCGAAGTCGGCTTCCGGCTTACCGTCGATCTCGACCACGCGTCCGTTTTCGACTCGCGCCGACGGCGCGGGGTCCCACGGGCTGTGAAAGGTGGCAAAGCCCGCCTCCGGATCCTCCGCGGCAAAGCGGTCGTGCCGCAGCGGCCGCGTGTCCCATTCGTCGAAGCGGCGCCAGCGCGGGGGCGAAGTCATTGCGTCCCTCCCATATGTCGAGCGCTCAGAACCATCGCAGCCACACAAGCTGGATGAGGATTAGCACGATCACGTCCCAAAAGATCACCTCGCCGATCGTGAACCAGCGCTTCATGCGGTTGACGCGCCAGAAGCCGAGCCAGACGATCGCTGTCAGGATGAGCGGGACAAAGCTGGCGGCGGTCACTCGACCCTCTTTCCCGTGGCAGCGTCGAAATAGTGCAGCGCCTGCTTCGGGAAGGAGACGCTCACCGGCTGTCCCGGCTCGATCGCATCGCAATTCGTCTGCGTCCGCAGCGTGATTGCCTGCCCGCCCGCGTTTTGGAAGATCAGCAGCGTGTCGGGTTCGATCGCTTCTTTCACGTCCACGGTGAGCGTCATGGCTGCCGGTGCATTCGACGCCATGAATTCGATCTGCTCCGGCCGGATGCCGAGCGTGACCGGCCCGTCGGGGCGATCGACCGAGCAAGCCACCGCGCCAGCCTTGAATATGCCGCCTTTGACCACTCCGTCGATCGTGTTCATCGCCGGGCGGCCCATGAACTCGGCGACGAAGCGGTTGGCGGGCCGGCGGTAGATCGTCTTCGGCTCGTCGAACTGCACTAGCCGGCCCTCCTTCAGCACGGCGATGCGCGTCGCCAGCGTCATCGCCTCCTCCTGGTCGTGCGTGACGAAGACGAAGGTTTTGTCGAGCTTGCGATGCAGGCGGTTGAGCTCGGTGCGCATATGCAGGCGCAGCAGCGCGTCCAAGTTGGAAAGCGGTTCGTCCATGAGGCAGATCGCCGGTTGCCAGACCAGCGCGCGCGCTACGGCGACACGTTGCGCCTGGCCGCCGGAGAGCTGCGCCGGCTTGCGCTGCAGATAGTGGGCGATGCGCAGAAGCTCGGCCATGTCCTTCACCGAACGCTCAATTTCCGCGGCGGCCACTTTGCGGATACGCAGGGGATAGGCGATGTTCTCGAAGACGGTCTTGTGGCTGTAGAGTGCGTAGTTCTGGAACACCATGCCGATGCCGCGGAAGCGCGGCGGCACGTTGGTCACGTCCCTACCTTCGATCTCGATGCGGCCGCTCGACGGCTGCTCCAGCCCGGCGAGCAGGCGGCACGCAGTTGTTTTGCCAGAGCCCGAGGGCCCAAGCAGCACGATGAATGCGCCGAGATCGAAGTCGAGATCGAGCCGATCGAGCGCGACGGTGCCGTCCGCAAACCGCTTCGTCACTTCCTTGAACGAGACTGCCATTGGATGCTCCGCTGGTCCTTAGCCCTTCACCGCGCCGAAGGTCAGGCCGCGCACGAGGTGCCTCTGGACGAGAAATGTGAAGACGATGATCGGCAGGGTGGCGACCACTGCCACCGCGGCGACTTGCCCCCACAGGGTGCCGTGTGGCGTGATCAGGCCGGGAATGCCGACCGTCAGCGGCCGCCCCTCGAACGCCACGAGGATGAAGGCGTAGAGGAACTCGTTCCACGACATGATGAAGCAGAGCACCGCCGTTGCCGCGAGTCCGGGCGCGGCCAGCGGCACGACGATGTGCACGAATGCTCCAAGCTTCGAGCGCCCGTCCATCATCGCCGCCTCGTCGATCTCCTTCGGTATCTCGGCGAAGAAGCCGCGCATCATCCAGACGACCAGCGACAGATTGAAGCTCGTATGGGCAATCACCACGGCGTAGATCGTGTCGGTCAGGCCGATTGTGGTGAAGAACAGGAAGAGCGGCACTGCGATCGCGATCGGCGGCGCCATGCGCGTCGTCAGGAAGAAGAAAAACAGGTCTTCCTTGCCGGCGAAATCCGTGCGCGCGAACACATAGGCGGCCGGCGCGCCGATCAGGATCGACAGCGCAGTCGATCCCAGCGAGATGATCAGCGAATTGAAGACGAGTGGGAGATATTCCTTGTCGATGAAAACCGCCGGATAATTGGCGAAGGTCGGCATGAAGAACCAGGTCGGCTGCGTCGAGAGGATATCGAGGCGGCCCTTGAAGGACGTCAGCAAGATCCAGACGTACGGCGTAAGCGCAAGCACCAGTACGCAGGCGAGGATTCCGATCGCTAGGACCTTCCAGGATTTGCTCATGGCCTGACCGCTTGGTCCGCCGACTTCCAGTACACGGCCTTGTAAAAGATCGAGCACATGATCAGCACGACGAGGTAGACCATGAACGAGACCGCGGCGCCGTAGCCGAGGTTCCAGGTCTTGAAGTTGACGCGGTAGGCGTAGATCGAGAGCAGTTCCGACACGGTACCGGGGCCGCCGCCGGTCATGATGAAGACCTTGTCGAACTCTTTGAAAGCGTCGATGCCGCGCAGCAGAAGCACCAGCGCGATGATCGGGCGCATCAGCGGCAACAGGATGTCGGTGAACTGCCGCCACGGCCCGGCACCGTCCATTGTCGCTGCCTCGAAGGGCGAGCGCGGC
Source organism: Mesorhizobium sp. WSM4816 (assembly GCF_055811535.1). Classification (NCBI taxonomy): domain Bacteria; kingdom Pseudomonadati; phylum Pseudomonadota; class Alphaproteobacteria; order Hyphomicrobiales; family Phyllobacteriaceae; genus Mesorhizobium; species Mesorhizobium sp. WSM4816. Next base: position 46,186 of record NZ_JBVVQR010000005.1, read on the forward strand.
AAGCTCATCAGCCCGGCCAGGATGATCAGCGTCACGAAAGGCGTCCACTGCCAGACGTCGATGGCGATGATGGTGGGCATGACGAGGCCCGACGACGAGAAGACGGCGCTGGAACGCGACAGCAGGCCAACGGCCCGCAGGTAGTGCGTCGCCATGCCGAAGTCGCCCTGCAGCAGCAGGCGCCAGATCAGCCCGACAGCGACAGGAGCTAGCATCATCGGCACCAGCAGCAGCGTCGTCAGCAGACGCTGCCGCTCGATGTAGCGCCAGATCAGCCATGCCAGCATGAAGCCGAGCAGGAACTCGATCGACACCGCGACCAGGACAAAGCGGATGGTACGCCAGAAGGACCCCCAGAAGATTGCATCCTCACGCACCAGCCTGCGAAAGTTGTCGAAGCCGACGAATACGCCCTTCTGGTCCGGATTGGCGAAACTCAGGTCGGTCATCGCCGTGTAGACCATGTAATAAAAAGGCCCCACGAGGAAGACGAGGACGAGCAGCGCCGCCGGCAGGATCAGTGGCATAGATGCGCCGCGGTCGAGCAGGAACTGTCCGCGCGAAGGTCGAGTGCCTTTGGTCATGATATGCCCGGCGTTCTCCCGCGGGTTGTCTTCCACGGGATTAGGATAGCAGCCCTCACTGCACCGGATATTTCATCGGTGCGCAGGCCCCGAGCAGCGCCGAGATCTCCTTGGCCGATTCATCGAGCGCCGCCTTTGCTTCCTTCTCGCCGGCGAGATAGGAGGACAATTCGCGGACCAGGATGTCGGTCATCTCGCTCGCCTGCGGGATGGTAGGCTTCGGCTTGGCCACCTCATTGGACGCCATCGAGGCCTTGGCATACGGCAGCTTCTGCACGTCAGTGGATGCATAAACATCTGGCCTTGCGGAAGCGCCGCCATTCAGATGCTGGTTGAGTTGCTGTTCGTACTCCAGCATCCACTGGATGAAGAGGTATGCGGCCTCCTTGTTCTTAGACGTCGTTGGAATGAGGTATGACCAGCCCTCCACCTGAGCGACCTTGCCGCCTTCACCCTGCGGCACGATGTCGAAACCCATCTTGCCGACGACCGTCGACACGTTCTCATCGACGGCAACGGCGTAGGTCGCGTCGTTCCACATGATGAGCTCGGCGACCTTGCCCTGCTGCATCAACGCCATGACGTCGTCCCAGAAGTAGTTGAGCGTGTCCGGTGGCGAGAAGGCCATCAGGCTCTTGTAGTATTCGGTAGCGGCAATGGCCTGCGGGCTGTTGACGATGACCGGGCCGCATTCGGAGCCCGACTTCACCTCCAACATGTCGCCGCCGAAGGAGTAGAGGAAGTTCAGCCACTCGTACCACAGCGCTTCGTGGCGCTTGCCCTGCAGTGCGGTGCCGTAGAGACCCTGGTCAGGGCGGTTGAACCATTCGGCGATGTCGCGATACTGCTTCCAGTCCTGCGCCGGGCCGAGGTCGTAGCCGTACTTGGCCTTAAAGCCGTCCATCTCCTTGGCGTCGGTCAGGAGATCGGACCGATACCAAGCGTACATTGTGAGCGCGGTGAACGGAAAGCCATAGGCCTTGCCCCCGTACCAAGAGATTTCCTTCCAGAGACCCTGGTACAGCTGTTCCTCCGGCTTGAACTCGGGGTCGCGCAGTGTCGCCGAGGTCATAAACTGCTCGATCGGCTCGACATGGCCGTTGGTGACGAACTTGCCGACATTGCGGTGCTGCTGGAGGATGAAGTCGTAGCGGCCGCGCTTTGAGTTGAGGTCGAGCATCACCTTGCTGGCGGTCTCGGACGCCTCATACATCTCGATCTCGACCGTGATGCCGGTGCGCTTCTCGAACTCGGGCGCCAGCTTCTTCATCGCCTCGAGCGGCGGCAGCGCCTCGCCGATAGTGCGGATCGTGGTGCCCTTATACGGCGCCGCCGCTTCCTCCAGCGTCCAGGCACCGGCCTGTCCGGCAATGCCGAGCGTCGCGAATGCCGCGAGCGCCGGTGCCGTTATCAACATGCGTAGGCGTGAACTGTCTCCAAACATCGAGATTCCCCTTGGTTAATTGTCGTTGCGGTGCTGTCCACATTGGCTGGGCTTGAATGCTGGTCCGCCGGGGATTGGCCGTGCCCGGCCGGCCGTGAGATCTGTGGCGTGTTGGCGGCGATCGCCATTCAGGTCCTCCACCACTGCACGCGGAATCGCCCGACTTGTCCGAGAGGCCTCAGGTCCGCAAGGCCTTAGGATGTCAGTATATGCTATCGACGCCTGCCTGCGTAGCTCTTGTTGCGAAGAAGGCATATTCCACAAACTTGACAAAGCATATAAGAGCATGCCGTTCGTGGGATATTTCCCTTACAGTGTAATCCAAAACGCATATGCCTTTCGGGATAGGAGCGACGGTGAGGGACGAAGCCTCTGAAGCAGCGTCAGGCAGGCGACTGCTGTCGCATCCCGAATGGTTCGACGCCCTCGGCGAACTTCTCGCGCAGGTGGGATCGCACCAGTTCCCGGACGCATTCGCCAAAACCATCCATCGTCTCGCACCATTCGACTACACGGTGAGTTTCGCTTATAGCGGCCCGGGCAAGCCGCTGTGCGTGCACCACACCTTCGCCCCGAAGCAGTTCGAAATTCACGTTCGAGAATACGAGATCGGGCCTTACCTACTCGATCCGTTCTATAAGGCGACGGCGAACGGCACGCGGTCGGGAGTTTACCGGCTGTCCGACCTTGCACCCGACCAGTTCTACAAGAGCGAATACTACAAGTCCTATTACGTGCAGACCGGACCGGTCGACGAGATCGCCTTTTTCACCCCCGGCAAGGACGGGTGGATCATAGCGACGTCGCTGATGCGCGCGCCCAGCCGCCAGAATTTCACCGCGCACGACCTGCGCACGCTCCGTATCGTCGAGCCCTTGGTCCGGCGCATCGTTGAGATGCACTGGCGCACCGACGAAAGGCTCAAGACCGCGACGCCGGTCGAAGACGACAAGTCAATGATGCGGCGCACCGTGCAGGATGCATTGGGGGCACGCGGCATGCCGCCGCTGACGCCACGAGAACTGCAGGTCGTCGGCCTCGTTCTTGAAGGTCACTCCTCCGAGTCGATCGCCAACCTGCTGGGCATCTCAGCCGGGACGGTCCGCATCCACCGCAAGAATATCTATGCCAAGATGCGCATATCCTCTCAGCGCGAACTATTTGCAATCTTCATCAAGGCGCCGGCGACCACCTCGTGGCCGGTCACGTCTGGGTAGGCCGGCGCCGCTATTTCGCGGCCGATCGACGAGCCAGGAAGATGGATGCTCCAGCTATGCCGCACAAGGGAGGTTGGCATGCCCTCGGCATGATGCATCCTACGTGTCATCATGAGTTGTGCTATGGCACTGCGCTGATGTCCGCGATTTCGGTCTTACATCAGGCCCAGCACCGCTGCGGCGACAACCAGATAACGCGAAACTTTCGCCAGGGCGACGATTGCGACAAAGCTCCAAAGCGGCTCGCGCAAAACCCCGGCGACCACAGTCAGGGGATCGCCGACGATCGGCATCCAGCTTAACAAGAGCGACCATCTTCCATAGCGACGATACCAGTTCGTGGCGCGGTTGAGCCTCGCCGGACGCAGTGGAAACCAGGGCTTGTCCCGGAAGCGTTCGATCCCTCGACCAAGTCCCCAGTTCACCGCCGAACCAAGGATGTTTCCTATGCTGGCGACAACAACCAGCATTGTGGGCGAGAAGGAACCGGTGGCGAGGAGCCCGGCAAGAGCAGCCTCCGACTGCGCCGGAAGGATGGTCGCCGCGGCGAAGGCAATCGCAAACAGGCCGCCGTAAGCGGCAAAGACATCCATTTACGTTTCGCCTTGCGGAGCAGGCGTCAGGGTTGCACGTCGATCACGACCATGAGTCCGCCACCACCTTTCCCTCAACAACATTGTTGTAGTTCGCATGATGCCCGATATCCGGGATGGATAAACACTTTTCCGGGCCGACGCGGCTGCTAGACGCGACATCGCCTTCCCCATCGCCCCAAAACCACAGGATAAGGCCTTCCGGTCGCTGGCAAGGTCAATAGCTTCCGCCAATGGCCTCTGAACTTTAAGGGGCACGGATATGCGGTCGGAAGATCAAGTCATAAGCAGGGCCCGTTACCAACTCCATCAGCCGCTCGGCGGCAAAGCCGATCATCTCGCGCAGGATATCGGCGTCGGGGGTCTTCTCTGCGAGCGTGCGCAGGTTCATCATGTCGCGGGTCATCGGTCGTTCCCTTCGAACCAGGTTGTGTCAGCACCCAACCCTACCGAAGAACATCGATGACCGCCGCTACGCCGCTCGCTCGCTACAGCGCTGTTGAGGGCGCGCTCGCGAGCGGCTTCGCTACCGCCGACCTACACCACGCGGTGGGACACGACCGACTGGCAGGCAAGGCCGAGCATGACCGTCTCGCAGTCTGCACTGCAGCGGTCTCAACAGGAACCGTCCAAATGCACCGTACTTTCCGGCGGATCTTAGCGACAATGTTGATTGCCTGGGGTGTCGGCTACGCTGCCGGCTACGCGCAGGCGCAAAACCCGCTCATCATTACGGCACCAGTCTCCGGTCAGACTATTGATGGGACGCTCTCCTTTTCCGGGACGGCTGCCGTCAACAGCATCACACGGCGCGGAACTATTCGCGGGCAGACCAATACGGGGGTCGAATGCCGAGGGACAACTACCATCAACCTTACCTTTTCGCGTGGAGAAGGAACGATGGTTTGCGGGCAACTCTCAACCCGATTCGTGTTCTCGCTGACCAGCAGACAACCTCCAGCTGGCACAGGAACAGGAATCCTTTCCGATGGGCGAAAAGTGGTCGTGAGAATAGGACGATGATCCCAAAGCGACAGGCACGTCCTCTATCGAGAAGTGGCGGGCCGATCGATGACCTCCCGCGCCGAAAAAACGCCAGCTCACGGAGAATAGGTTCCATGGCCGTTCTCTGCTGCTTGACTCTCAGCCTTTTTCGCGGCAGGTTTCGATCAATAGGTCAGACCAATTTACCGATCCGGGATCAGCCAGATGATTCCGTTGAAGTAGAACTGGGTAACAATGCCGATCCAGGCCGTTGAACCGCGTCGACTTTACCGACAGATCGCCGATCAGCTCAGGCAGTTGATCGACGCGGGCGAGTTCGCAGTCGGCGATCGGCTGCCGACCGAGCGCGAGCTGGCCGATCAGCTTGGCATCTCCCGCCCGACCGTCCGTGAAGCGCTGATCGCGCTCGAGGTCGAGGGGCGCATACGCATTCGCGTCGGCTCGGGCATCTACGTCACCGAACCGCCGCGTGCCGAAATTTTGACGGCAGAAATGGATGAAGGCCCGTTCGAGCTGTTGCGGGCACGCGAGTTCATCGAAGGGGCGATCGCCGCCGAAGCCGCCCTCCATGCTCGGCCGATCGACATCGAACATATGGACGACGTGCTGCGCCGCATGGAGGACATACCTCGCCCGACCAGGATGACGATCGCGCTCGATCGCGAGTTCCATACGATGGTGGCGGGCATTCTCGGAAACGCCGTTCTGGTGCGCTGCATCGGCGAGCTCTTCGATCAGCGCATGAACCCATATTTCGAACGCCTGTCGAGCTATTTCGAGAACAGGGAGTCCTGGCGGGCCGCCGCGGAGGAGCATCGCGCGGTGCGCGACGCGATCGCGGCGCGCGAGCCTGAACGGGCCAAGGCCGCGATGCAGGAACATCTGCGTCAGTCGCAACTGAGATTCTCACGCAATTTCGGTGAGAAATCCGCGGCCAGGGAGGCCGCGGGATAGGAGTCCGCCGACCGGGAGGGTCCTGTCGGCACCGTCAATCCATTCACAGGGAGGAATATGATGTTGAGGAAATACGCCGTTCTGCTCGGCACGATCGCTGCAATCGCTCTGCCCATGGCTTCGGCCTCTGCACAAACCGCGCTGAAATGGGCCCATGTCTACGAAACGTCCGAACCCTTCCACACAGAGTCCGTGTGGGCGGCAGAGGAGATCAAGAAGCGCACCGACGGCCGCTATACGATCGACGTCTTCCCGGCTTCGCAACTCGGCAAGGAAGCCGACATCAACCAGGGGCTGACGCTCGGCACGGTCGACATCATCATCTCCGGATCGAGCTTCGCCGCCCGCGAATACCCGCCGATCGGCGTGACCTACTTCCCGTTCACTTTCCGCGACGCCGATCACCTGCTCGCTTACACCAAGAGCGACAAATACAAGGAGTTGACCGCCGGCTTCGAAGAGGCCTCCGGCCATCACATCACCGCGACCACCTACTACGGCACGCGTCACACGACCTCCAACCGGCCGATCGAGAAATGCGCCGACATGCAGGGCCTGAAGATCCGCGTGCCTGATGTGCCGGCCTATCTCGCCATGCCGCGCGCCTGCGGCGCCAACACCGCACCGATCGCCTTCGCCGAGGTCTATCTCGCCTTGCAGCAGGGCACGGTGGAAGCGCAGGAAAACCCGCTGACGACGATCGACGCCAAAAAATTCTACGAAGTGCAAAAGCACATTATCCTGACCGGGCACATCGTCGATCATCTCAACACGCTCGTGTCGCAATCGCGCTGGTCGCAATTGTCGGACGAGGACAAGGCGATCTTCACCGAGGTGATGCAGGAAGCCGCCGCGCGAGCGACCAAGATCATCGTCGATCGCGAGAAGGCTCTGGTTGAAACCTTCAAGGAGCGCGGTCTCACCGTTACCGAAGTCGATCGCGCCGATTTCGAAAAGAACGTGATGGAGAAGGTGACGTTCGAGGAGTTCGGCTACCGCAAGGAGGACTGGGAGGCGATCCGCGCCGTCAAGTAACCCGCATCGATCCGGGCCCGGCGCGACAAGCGCGTCGGGTCTGTCGAGCCCGCTGTCCAACAGTGCCCGGAGCTTGCCGATGACCCAAGAGGTCCACACCCAGGTTACAGCAGAAGAACTGGCGCATGCCTTCGAGGAAGAAGCGCCGCCCATCGATCTGTCGCGATACGCGGTGGAGGACTGGGTCACGCTCGCCGTGTTCTGGGGCATGTCGTTCTGCGTGTTCCTGCAGTTCTTCACGCGCTACGTCATGAACAACAGTTTTGCCTGGACCGAGGAGATCGCCATCAACTGCCTCGTCGTCGTGGTCTTCCTGGGCTCGGTGATGTGCACGCGCACCACGCGCCACATCCACGTCGACGTGCTCTATCACTATCTCCCCGCTGGGGCGGGGCGCTACCTGGCGCTCGCGGTCAATGTGATTACCATTTGCTTCTTCGCCTACATGTCCTGGCTGCTTTGGCGCTATGTCGGGATCGTCCACCGCGAACGGATGGTCACCATCAACCTGCCGCGCAACGTCGTCTTCTACGCCGTCTTCGCCGGTTTCGTGCTGATGATGCTGCGCGCCATCCAGGTCTTCATCGGCAACATTCGCCGCGGCTACTCGGCGCTGGAGCGCCCCGCCGCGTTCGACGGATTGGGGGAATAGGCCATGCTGCTTCTGATCGGAGCCTTTCTCGTCCTGATGCTGATCGGCGTGCCCGTCGCTGTGTCGATGGCGGTGTCGTCGCTGCTCTATCTCGTCTTCTATGGCGTGGCGCCCGACATCATCGCCGCGCAGCGCATGATCGCCGGTGTCGAGAGCTTTCCGCTGCTTGCCGTGCCGTTCTTCATCTTCGCCGGCAATCTGATGAACATCGCCGGTGTCACCGGGCGAATCTATTCGTTCGCGCTGGCGCTTGTCGGCTGGATGAAGGGCGGCCTCGCGCAGGTGAACATCATCGGATCGGTGGTCTTCGCCGGCATGTCGGGCGCAGCCCTTGCCGATGCCGCCGGCATCGGCACCATCGAGATCAAGGCGATGAAGGACCACGGCTATCCCGTGGAGGCGGCGGTCGGCGTCACCGCCGCCTCCTCGACGCTCGGCCCGATCTTCCCGCCGTCGCTGCCCTTCGTCATCTATGGCATGATGGCCAACGTCTCGATCGGGGCGCTGTTCATGGCCGGCATCCTGCCCGGCGTCGTCATGACAGCGCTGATGATGGTGACGGTCGCGATCTTCGCCCACCGCCGGGGCTGGGGTTCGGACACGCCGTTCAAATTGAACCGGCTCGCCGCCGCCTCGATCGAGGTCGCCGTCGTGTGCTGCTTTCCGCTGGCGGTTTATGTGCTTGTCCAGACGGGACTGTCGCTCAACATTGCTGTTGGCATCGTGCTCGTCATCCTGATCGCCTGCGACTGGTATTTCGACTTTTCCGCCGTCATGGCGTTGATGACGCCGATCATCCTGATCGGCGGCATGACCATGGGCTGGTTCACCCCGACCGAAGCGGCCATGGCCGCCGTCATCTGGTCGTTGTTTCTCGGGCTCGTGCGCTATCGGACGATGACACTCGCAGCCCTCGCCAAGGCCAGTTTCGACACGATCGAGACGACCGCGTCGGTCCTCTTCATCGTCACCGCGGCATCGATCTTCGCCTGGTTGCTCACGGTCAGCCAGGCGGCGCAGCTGTTCTCGGTCTTCATCACATCGCTGACCGAAAACAAATGGGTGTTCCTGATCCTGGTCAACATCCTGATGCTGGTCGTCGGTTGTTTTCTCGACACGATCGCCGCCATCACGATCCTTGTGCCGATCCTCCTGCCGATCGTGGTTCTCTACGGCATCGATCCGGTGCATTTCGGTCTGATCATGACGCTCAATCTGATGATCGGTCTGCTCCATCCCCCGCTCGGCATGGTGTTGTTCGTCCTCTCGCGGGTCGCAAAACTGTCGGTCGAGCGTACGACCATGGCAATTCTGCCCTGGCTCGTGCCGCTGATCGTCGCGCTGATCCTGATCACCTTCGTCCCCGCCATCACGCTGTGGCTGCCGACGCAAATGGGGCTGATCCGTTGATCGACAGTCCAATCGCCGCGACGCTTTTTGGCCCTGAGGATCTGCGCGTCGTCGAGCATCCGCTCGGCCCGCTCGCGCCCGGAATGGTGCGCGTGCGCTTTGGGGCCGGCGGCATCTGCGGTTCCGACCTGCACTATTTCCGCCACGCGCGGACCGGCGATTTTGTCGTCAAATCGCCGCTCGTGCTCGGCCACGAGGTCGCCGGCGAGATCGTCGAAATCAACGCGGACGCGCCAGGACTTGCCGTCGGTGATCGCGTGGCGGTCAACCCGTCGCGCTGGTGCGGACAATGCGCCCGATGCGCAGAGGGCCGCGCCAATCTCTGTGAAAACATCTATTTCATGGGCTCGGCGTCGAAAACGCCGCACATGCAAGGCGGTTTTGCCAGCCTGTTCGATGCCACGCCGGCGCAATGTGTCAAGGTTCCGCATGCTGTCGCCTACAAGGCGGCGGCGCTCGCCGAACCGCTCGCCGTCAGCCTGCATGCCGTGGCGCGGGCCGGCGACATTGCCGGCCGCAACGTCATCCTGATCGGCGCCGGCCCCATCGGGCTCCTGACCATGCTCGCCGCCAGGCTCAAGGGTTGTGGCGAGCTCACCGTCGCCGACATAGCCGAGGCGCCGCTCGCCTTCGCCAGCAAACTTGGAGCAAACAGGACGATCAACCTGTTCGGCGGCGACGACGAACTCAAGGCGCTCGCGGCCGACAAGATGATCGATGTCGCGTTCGAGATTTCAGGCACCGCCGCGGGTCTCGCAGCGGCGATCGCCAGCGTCCGGCGCGGCGGCACGGTCGTTCAGGTCGGCAATCTGCCGGGTGGTCAGATCCCGGTGGCCGCCAATGCGGTGATGGCCAAGGAAATCAATCTGAACGGCACGTTTCGTTTCGGGGCGGAATTCCACGAGGCCGTCGACCTCATCGTCAGCAGGAATATAGATGTCCTGAAGCTGGTGACCGCCGAACGCCCCCTCTCCTCGGCCTACGATGCGTTTGCCCTGGCCGCCGACCGCTCGCAGAGCGTCAAGGTAGTGCTGACCGCCGACTGAGGCGTTTTCCCGGCGCCTCCCCATCAGGGGTCGGTTCCGGTAGGGCGAAATGGCCCTCTCAGCGCTCTGCTCCTTCGGCCACAGATAGTAGCCGGCCAGTAAAAAATGTGCGCCCAGGCAAGCGGCGAGATGTGCGCCAGAAGGTCGGGCGCTACATCGTATCCCTCGTTCCGTCGTTCCGCGACGGCGTGGCCGAGGCGCGAGCGTCGCGCCATCAATGGCAGCGCGGTCACTTGGTCCCGATGCCAATATTGACGGGGTTTCTCAGGATGGCCGAGCCGTCATCGCCGGCCCGGTCGCGCACCATGCGGTCGAGCGTCTGGCGAATGACTCCGCGCTCGCTTTCGCTCAACGCGAGGCTGCCAAGCACTTCCTCGACAATTGGATTGCTCCACACGATCCAGTCCCATAGCTCAGCACCTGAGTTGAAGACCGTGCTTTCGGTGATCGTCTCGACAGTGACGTCCTTCAGTCCGGCCTTCGCCAGCTCGCGGGCAAGCCGCTCCGGATCGCTGAGCTGAAACGGTAGTGGCGGCGGGTCCATTGGCGGACCATTAAACCCCGGGCGTACTGATTGAACGGCCCCGACCAAGAATGCGAGGAAGTCGATTCGATGCGGGTCGCCATAGGCAATGACCAGCACCCGCCCTCCAGGTTTGACAACCCGCGTCATCTCCCGAATGCACCTCGGCATGTCGGGAAAGAGCATGACCCCAAACTGAGATCCCGCGGTGTCGAAGCTGTCGTCGTCAAAGGCAAGCGCATGCCCGTCCATTACGCGGGTGTCGATTTCCAGGTTTTCCCGGCTGGCGCGCTCTCGCAGCAGGCGGAGCATGACGGGAGACTGGTCGACAGCGACCACCTCGGCACCGATCCGAGCTGCCGGAATACTGAGCGCGCCGCTGCCGGATGCAATGTCGAGAAAGCGCCTGCCGGGGCGGAGCCCTGCCCTGACCAGACTCTCATTGCCAAGCCAGATCTGTGTTTCGGTATTCGTCCGATCGTAACCCGAGGCAATTCGGTCCCAAGCCTCGCGTGTGTCCGGCAGCGCCTGAGGAACCGCGGATTCGGCCTCGATAAGCGCAGCGCGCAGCACCTTTACAAATGCGGCAGGCTGTTCGATCGGCGGATCATCGGCTGCGCCGTCGATAATGTGGAGCGGCCACCCAAAACGGACGCTCGCGGCTTCCGCTACAGGCAATGGGGTGGCAAGATCGTGCCGCCCCCAGATCAGGAAGGTCGGGATTCTGATGCGTGCCAGTTCTTCTGATGGGATTGCGGGAAATCCGAATTGCTCCATCAGACTTTGCTGGGTCGGCTTCAACTCTGGCGCCTGCGCGCGATCGAGATTGTAGGCTTGCAGCCGCTCCCAGCTCTCGCCCATATGATTGCGCAGCGCGTCGAGGTCGAAGGCGCACTGCTGCCAGAGGCGGTCATGGTTTTCCGGACTTGGCTCCGTGATGAACGCGGCGAGGGCCGCACCGAATTCAGGCGCCGGCTGAAACGGCGCGAGGCCGAGCGCATCCGACAGCACCATGCAGCGGAGCTTGTTACCATGCTTGGCGGCAAAGCGGGCGGCAATTGCGGCGCCGAGAATTTGGCCGACAAGAATGGGCGGTGTCGGGCAGGTGCGTTCGATGAGTTCGCCAAGCCACGCGAGCACACGATCGGAATGAACCGGACCCTCGATTGTCCCAGACGCGCCATGGCCCGGCAGATCCGGCGCGATCACGTGATGTGTTCTCACAAGCTCCGGGAGAATTCGCAGCCACTTTGCTGCATGTTCTCCTGGGCCGTGCAACAGCACGATCGGTGGTCCCGCGCCGCCCTCCAGTAGCTCGGTTGAGATGCCGGCCAATTCGAGCCGCCGTTCGGCGATCGGCAGCCCGGTGAGCAGGCGCTTGCGGGCAGCTTCTCCGGATATGCGGTTCGATTCAATAGCCGCCGGGGTGGCGGTGTAACCTTCAACGTGAAACATCATGGCCTCCCTCCTGTTGATAGTAAGATTTCGTCTTGCACGTGCCGCCTGGCCGCTTGGGCTGCTCACGCGCTGGAGCGCGCGCTGCGAGCGGTTGACACGCTGTTCTCGGCTCGCGCGAGCCCCAATCCGAACCACAACGTCCAAAGCGCCACACAGAATCGGTATGTGACATCGCTTCCTCCTTTCATCGTGGCCGGATGTTTGCCGCGCGATCACCGAGTCCGTCCTGCAGTCTGCAGGCGAGTTGCGCCGAGGCGCCGCGCATCCATAGCCGACAGGTGCAAGCTTAGGGCGGAAGGGAGGGCGGCGCTTCGGGCGAACCACCCAATGGCGCCGATGACGGCATGGGTGATTCCACCCATGCCGGGCGCGCTTAGACTAGGCGATGCTCGTAGGCCCAGGCGGTGGCGGCGGTGCGAGTGGGAACGTCAAGCTTGTTGAAAATATTGCTGACGTGCCTGTCCACTGTCTTCCCGCTCAAATGCAATTCGTTGGCGATTTCCTTGTTGGTTTTACCGGAAGCGATCAGGCGGAGAACCTGCAGTTCGCGGGCAGAGAGGCCGCGGGCTTCGTCCGGCCGCGTGTCAAGCAGTGTATCGATCCGAGAAACGTCGGGCGTGGCACCAAGCTGCTGAAATACTGTCCGGGCTGCCTGCAGCTCCAGTACCGCACCGTCGTTGTCACCGAGGGCGCGGCAAGCCAGGCCCATTATGACGCCTACGCGCGCTGCTTCGTATGGCGCGTCGACTTGCTGCCACGCCTCGATTGCCTGGCGCAGCCAAATCGCCGCGGCTTGCGCTTCGCCGTCTGCCAGTTCCACCGCTCCCCGCGCGTGAGCGCCAAGGGCGCGCAACGGTTCGGTTCCGTAACTTTCTGCAGCGTCCGCCAGTTCGTGGCAGGCGCGTCGTGCTTCCTCGATGTCGTCAGCCGCCAGCATGATCTCGACGTGAGCAGGCAGCAGCCGAATGCGCTTCACTTGGTCGGTCGTCGCGGCCATGACGCGCCGGCTTGCCGCCGCAGCCGCATCGATGTGCCTTTCGGCCAACCGCAACAGGGCAAGGCCCGGCTGCGGTTCGAAGCCATATTGGCTTGCATTCCGATATGCCTGCTCGGCCGCGTCAACGTCTCCGCGAAGGCGGTGTACTTCCGCCAGCTGGTACCACGCCCCAGCCGTATCTTTCCGATTGTTCGACTGCGTCAAACGCTCCACGGCCTGCTGAGCTTCGTCGATCGCGTCCTGCCATGCGCCGCTGAGCCGCTTGATCTCGGAGCGATGTATCAAGCAGGTGCCGCTGAAACTGACCAGCTGGGGCTGTTCGGAGCACCATCGTCCGAGAGCGGAAGTCCATTCGCGTGCGCGGCCCAGAGCATGGACTTGCTGACACGCTTCGATCACGCTGCAGTAGATCAAGCCGGTAAGCAGCGGCGACAATTCGCCGGCCGTGACCGAAACCATCGCCTCGTCGAGGAGCGCGAAACCTTCCGCGGTTCGCCGCTGTCGCAACAGAACACGGCCCTGCAAGTGCCGTGCACAGACCACCAGATCCACGTCCGCAAAGCGCTCGCCAATCTCAATTGCGCCGCTCGCCGCAGTGTAGGCCGCCTCAAGGTTGCCCGAAGCAAGATGCTGTTCGACGTGGGGCAGCATCAGGTATCCCTGTTCGGCACAATCATGTGGCTCGCGTTCGAGCAGCCGATGCGCCCGTCCAAACCAGCCGGCCGCCTGAGCCATCTCCCCACGAAAGACAAGGCGCAGGCCACGCCAGAAGGCGCAGCGGGCGGCCCGATGGCACTCGCCCGCGTCCAGATATGCATGATGGGTTCGCTCCAGGGCCCGCAGGTACTCCTCGTCGCGCCCGGTCAAATAGGCCGACATCGCCAGCCGTTCGAGATCGTCTACTGCGAGCGGAGCCGCTTCGCCGGCGCGCGCGATGAACCGATAGGCGTCGTCCCACGCCCTTTCTTCGTAGGCCTCACGACCGAGGGCGAGCTGATCCGTCTCGTCCAAGGACCCGCTGTTGAATTGCTGTCGATCTGACCTGCCCATCGGCGTTGGTTCCGGAGACGAACAGAAATCCTGGCCATCAATGGCTGCTTTGGAGCCACGGTGGAAGTATAGCATGCACGAACGCGAATGACCCGGAATGCACTTAAAAGCGCTCTGTATGGGAACGAGTCACACCATGCCGTCTATTAGGTGCCCGTCCAATCACCGTTGTACGGCGGAAACCGGCCATATCCCCGTCGTGTGAAAGTTGCCATGGCGCTTGGGTGTCATTTCACCCCTACCGGAATCGACCCCCACCATCTGTTATCAACCGTTCCAGTCTCAGCCTGCCGGCCCGGGTTCCTTCCTGTCGGCCTGCTTGCGCGCCCGCGCAAACTGCAGCCCGGCGACGCCGGCCGTCGCAGCGAGCGCCAGGCCGATCGGAATGAGGCTCGAGGGCTGGTCGGCCTTTCTGAGCACCGCCACCACGTCATACCCGACATCCAGCCCGATGCGCTTGGCGTAGGATCCGAAATCGACATTGCTGATCATCAGCGCGTCGCCCGCTTGCGTGATGGTAAGGCCGATGCCGCGCAGCCGCTCCAGCGGCTCGCCCGGCTCGCCGAGCGGCACGTTGACCGTCTTGCGGACATCCTCGCCCATGAGGTCGACACCCTCGACGACGAAATTGATGCGGCCATCGGCCGGCGTCTGCGCCACCGCCGACAGGAACTCGCTCGCCGGCAACTCCTCGTAAGGCGGCGACACCTGGTTGAGCCACCAGTCCGGCCGGAACAGCGTGAAGCAGATGAGCAGCAGCGCCGCACTTTCCCAAAGCCGGCTTTTTGTCACGAACCAGTTCATGGTCGCGGCCGAAAACAGCAATATTGCGATCAGCGACACCGTCGCCACCCAGATCGACTGCGGCCAGGTGTCGACTCCGATCAGCAGCATCGCCGGATTGAAGATGAAAACGAACGGCAGGATCGCCGTGCGCAGCGAATAGAGCGCGCCCTGGAAACCGGTGGCGATCGGGTCCTCCTTGGAGATCGCCGCCGCCGCGAACGCGGCCAGGCCGACGGGCGGGGTGATGTCGGCCATGATGCCGAAGTAGAAGACGAACAGGTGGACCGCGATCAACGGGATCGGCAATCCGGCCTGGGCGCCGAGATCGACCACGACCGGGGCCATCAGCGTGGCGACCAAAATGTAGTTTGCGGTGGTCGGAATGCCCATGCCGAGCACAAGGCTGATCGCGGCGATGAGGATCAGCATCAGGATGACATTGCCGCCGGAGATGAACTCGACGAGTTCCGTCATCATCAGGCCGAGACCGGTCAGCGTGATCGTGCCGACGACGATGCCGGCGGTGGCGGTGGCGATACCGATGCCGATCATGTTGCGGGCGCCGAGCGCCAGCCCGTCGATCAGGTCGTCCCAGGCAGCCCGCACTGAGGCGGCGAGATTTCCTTTGCGGAACAGCGCCATCAGCGGCTTGCGGGTGGCGACAATAGCGAGGATTGAAACGGTCGCCCAGAACGCCGAGAGGCCGGGCGACATCTGCTCGACCATCAGGCACCACAGAAGCACCGCGATCGGGATGAGGAAATCGAGCCCGGTCCGCGTGACGTCCCAGGCGCGCGGCAGTTCCAGGATTGGGGCGTTCGGGTCGTCGAGTGCGAGATCCGGATAGCGCGAGGAATACCAGACCGAGGCGACGTAGAGAGCGACGCCGGCGAGCGCGAGCAGCGGCGGCGCGGCTCCTCCGAAGACAGCCTGGATAGCAACGATGCCGTAATAGACGAGACAGACGGCAAGAATGCTGCCCGACAGTCCGAGCCCCATCCGCAGCATCCGCTCTCTTGCCGGCGTCGGACGCTGCGGGATCGTCTTCAGGCCCATCTTTATCGCTTCGAGATGAACCATGTAGAGCAGCGCGATATAGGAGAAGACCGCCGGCAGCAGTGCGTGCTTGACGATCTCCGAATAGGGAATGCCGACATATTCGACCATCAGGAAGGCGGCCGCGCCCATGACCGGCGGCATGATCTGGCCGTTGATCGAAGCCGTAGCCTCGATGGCGCCCGCCTTGACGCCGGAAAGGCCGGTGCGCTTCATCAGCGGGATGGTGAAGATGCCGCCTGAAACCACGTTGGAGACGGACGAGCCGGACACGACGCCGTTGAGGGCCGACGAAACCACGGCGACTTTCGCCGGGCCGCCGCGCAGGTGGCCGAGCAGGGCGATGGAGATCTGCATCATCCAGTTGCCGGCGCCTGCCTTTTCCAGAAGCGTGCCGAACAGGACGAACAGAAAAACGAAACTCGTCGACACGCCAAGTGCAATACCGAAGACGCCTTCGGTGGTCAGCCATTGATGGTTGAGAAACTTGGTGAGTGATGCGCCGCGATGCTGAATCACGTCCGGCATGTACTGGCCGGCAAAGGTGTAGAAGATGAAGGTACAGGCCACGACCACCATCGGCAGGCCGAGCGCACGGCGCGTCGCCTCGAGCAGCAACAGGATGCCAACGGTGCCGGTCACCAGATCGAGCGTGGTCGGCTGGCCCGGCCGTCCGGAAAGCACGACGTAAAAGAGAAAGAGGTAGGCGCCGGCAAATCCGCCGACCACGGCCAGCACCCAGTCGAGCAGCGGCACGTGATCGCGGGGCGAGGATCTTAGCGCCGGATAGGCGAGGAAGGTCAAGAACAGCGCAAAGCCGAGATGGATGGCGCGCGCTTCGGTGTCGTTGAGGATGCCGAAGCCGAACACGAACGGCAAAGGCGAAGCGTACCAGAGCTGGAAGAGCGACCACGCAACTGCAACCCAGAGTAGAATGCGCCCGACCGTTCCAGCCGGATGCCGGCCACCCGTGTCGGCCTCCGCGACAAGTTGTTCGAGCTCTTCGAGATCGACGCCGGCCGGTTGTGCCTTCACTTCGCTCATGACGTCGTCTCCTGTTGCGGATGGCCCCGGCGGATCAGCTGGACCCGCCGGACCGTCGTCAGGTCACGAAGCCTACTTCAACCAGCCCTTCTCCTTGAAGTATTTTTCAGCGCCCGGATGCAGCGGCGCGGAATTTCCTTCCGCGACCATCTTGGCGGGATCGAGATTGGCGAAGGCCGGATGCAGCGACTTGAACTCGTCGAAGTTCTCGAACACCGCCCTGGTCAGTTGGTAGACGCTCTCATCGGGAACCTTGGCCGAGGTGACCAACGTGGCGAGCACGCCGAAAGTCCCGGTATCGTCGGGATTGTTTGCGTAAAGACCGCCTGGGATGATCGCCTTGGCGTAGTAAGGATTCTCGGCGACAAGCTTGTCCACGACCTCTCCAGTCAACGGCACAAGCTTAGCGGCGCAGGTAGTCGTCGGATCCTGGATGTTCGCTGAAGGATGGCCGACGCCGTAGAAGAACCCGTCGATCTTGCCGTCGCAGAGCGCCGGCCCGTGCTCGTCCGCTTTCAGCTCCGATGCGAGCGAAAAGTCGGCCAACGTCCAGCCCATCGCACCGAGCAGACGCTCCATGGAAGCGCGCGTCCCGGAACCGGGATTGCCGACGTTGAAACGCTTGCCCTTGAAATCCTCGAACTTCGTCACGCCGGCATTGGGATGCGCCAGCACCGTGAACGGCTCCGGATGGATCGAGAAAACCGCGCGCAGATCGGTATGGGCGCCACCGTCCTTGAACGATTCCAGCCCCTTGTAGGCGTTGTACTGGACGTCGGACTGGGCCATGCCGAAGTCGAGTTCGCCTTCCTTGATCGTGTTCACGTTGAATGCCGATCCGCCGGTCGATTCGACCGAGCAGCGGATGCCGTGTGTCTTGCGATCCTTGTTGAGCAGCCGGCAGATAGCGCCGCCGGCGGCATAATAGACGCCGGTGACGCCACCGGTCCCGATGGTAACGAAATTCTGCTGCGCCATTGCGCTGGCCGAAAACAGCAGCGCCGCCGACAAGGCGGCGATCTGCACTCCGAGGCGTGCAGTCCGGGCATGTTTCATCTGGTTCTCCCTTGGTACTTTGCGTGCCGTCGCGGCCGTCCGGTGTTTTGGTGTCAAGGCACGTCGATGCATGCTACGATTGTTGCGCTTTATCAATCAAGGGAAATGCTTGTTACAATGGACGGTCGGGAGATGGGTTTCGACGCGCTTTTGGCGCGCATACTGACCGAACTCCCAAAATTGAGCTCGGAGTTGCGCAAGGCGGCGCGCTTCCTGGTCGATCATCCCGACGAGGTGGCGCTGGTTTCCATGCGGGTGCTGGCCTCGCGATCAGAGGTGACACCGACGACCTTCGTGCGACTGGCGCGGCGACTGGGTTTTGGCGACTGGGCGGCGCTGCGCAAGCCGTTCGAAGACCGGCTGCGCTCCGGCAAGACGCCTTTCGCGGCAAGGGCCGATGCGCTTGTCAGGCGCAGGTCGGAGACGATCTTCGCCGAATCGCTGAGGACAACGGTGGCCAATCTGGCGACGGCCGAAGCGGTCAACGGCAGCGAAGAAATCGCAAGGGCCTGCGCGATACTGGAGAAGGCTCAGCGCATACGTGTCGCCGGGTTCCGAAGCTGCCGCGCGCCCGCCCACGCGCTCGTCTATCTCTGCCGGATGTTTCGGCGCGAGATCACCCTGCTCGGCGGCGACGGCGGTGCGATCGAGGCGGAACTGGCAGCGCTTGGAAAGAAGGAAGCGGTCGTCGCGATCGGCTTTTCGCCCTATTCGCGTGAACTCGGGCCCGTGGTAAAGGCTGCGCAACGACACAGCGTTCCGATTGTCGCGATCGTCGACAGCATGGCTGCTCCGATCGCGCGGCATGCGCAGGTTGTCTTGCGATTCTCTACCGACAGCCCGTCCTTCTTCCCGTCGGTAGCCGCAGCCATGGCTATCGTGGAAGCGCTAGCCGCAACGATGCTGGCGCGCAGCGGGCCGGCAGCCGCGGCTCGTGTCAGGGAGACGGAATTGGAGTTACAGGCGTTCGGGGCCTATCTGCCGGAATGAAGGCGCTGGCGCTATGCCACTGCAGCGTCTATCGCGTCGCCGAGCCGTTCAACAACCGCGTCGATTGCCGCGGCGTCTATGATGAAGGGCGGCGCCAGCAACACATGATCGCCGCGCACGCCGTCGATCGTGCCCCCTGCGGGATAGACCAGCAGGCCGCGCGCCATCGCCTCGCGCTTGATCTTCGCATTGAGCTTCCGCGTCGGTTCGAAGGGCGCCTTGGTCGAGCGATCCTCGACCAACTCTACACCCATGAAAAGGCCGCGCCCGCGAATGTCGCCGATATGGGCATGGTTGCCGAACCGTTCGCCCAGTCGCCGCGAAAGATGCTCTCCCATCGCCCGGACATTAGCGAGCAGATCGTCGCGAGCGATCACCTCCTGGACGGCGAGCGCCGCCGCGCAGGCCATCGGGTGACACATATAGGTGTGGCCGTGCTGGAAGAAGCCGGAGCCTTCGGCGAAAGCGTCGAAGATGCGGCGCGAAAGCAGCACCGCACCGATGGGCTGGTAGCCGCCACCGAGGCCTTTGGCGATCGTCATCAGGTCGGGCGCAACGCCGTCCTGCTCGCAGGCGTGCAGCGTCCCGGTGCGGCCCATGCCGCACATCACCTCATCGAGGATGAGGAGCACACCGTAGCGGTCGCAGATTTCGCGAACGCGCCTGAAATAGCCGGGAACCGCGGGCACAGCTCCTGCTGTCGCGCCGACCACAGGTTCCGCGACGAAGGCCATGACAGTGTCCGGACCGAGTTCGAGAATTTTATCCTCGAGCGCCTGGGCGGCGCGCAGTCCGTAGGCCGCCTCGCTCTCACCGGCTTTCTGGTAGCGGTAGGCATAGCACGGGTCGATGTGATGCGTGTCGATCAGCAAAGGGCGGAATTGGGCGCGGCGCCACTCATTGCCCCCGGCAGCGAGAGCGCCGAGCGTGTTGCCGTGATAGCTCTGGCGGCGGGCGATGACGTTTTGCCGCTCTGGCCTGCCGGTCTCGACGAAAAACTGGCGGGCCATCTTGAGCGCCGCCTCCACCGCTTCGGAGCCGCCGGACACAAAGTAGGCGTGGCTGATACCTTGTGGCGCGCCGGCGACGAGCTTGTCGGCCAATGTCTCGGCCGGCTCGTTGGTGAAGAAGCTGGTGTGGGCATAGGCGAGCTTGTCGGCCTGCGCATGGAGCGCGGCTGTCACCTCGGGATGGCCGTGGCCGAGGCAGGAAACCGCCGCACCGCCTGACGCGTCGATATAGGCACGGCCATCGCGGTCGAACAGTTCGATGCCCTTGCCGCCCACCGCGACGGGCCGGCTCGCATGGATCTGGCGGTGCAGGATGTGTGTCATGCCTTCCCCGATTGACGATGGCGCGATTTGCAGCGAACCTATCATGCAACATATGTTACACACTGCGCAATACTGAAACAAATGGACTGAGCCTATGACCGTCGACAGGGACGCGACCGGCCCCGGACTTATCGCACCGACGGCAATCGCCGTTGCGCCGAATGGTGGACGGCGTGGCAAGCAAGACCACCCTGCCCTGCCGATCGGCACCCAGGAATTGGCCCGGACCGCCGCCGCCTGCCTTGAGGCCGGCGCCGCCATGATCCATACCCATGTCCGCGACCGCGACGGCGGCCATTTGCTCGACGCGCACGCTTATCTCGAGACGACGAAAGCGATACGTGATGCGGTGGGCGAGCGGCTGATCATCCAGATCACCAGCGAAGCGATCGGCCGCTACCAGCCGGCCGAGCAGATGGCGGTGGTGCGCGCTGTCCGCCCTGAGGCGGTTTCGCTGGCGCTGCGTGAACTGGTGCCGGACGCCGCCCATGAGACCGCTTTCGCGCAGTTCCTGGCGTGGTTAAAGAGCGAGCGGATCGCCCCTCAGATTATCCTTTACGCGCCCGAAGAGGTGTCGGCCCTAGCCGCCATGCAGCAGCGCGGGCTGGTGCCTTTCAACGACATCCCGGTGCTCTATGTGCTCGGCCGCTACACGCCGGGACAGGTTTCGCGACCGGCCGATCTGCTGCCCTTCCTTGCGCAGGACCGCCCGCGCTTCGCGCACTGGATGGTCTGTGCCTTCGGTCGGCAAGAAACCGCTTGCGTTACGGCCGGTGCGCTGCTGGGCGGTCATGCCCGCGTCGGCTTCGAGAACAATTTTACCCTGGCCGACGGCACGACTGCCAAGGACAATGCCGCGCTCGTAACAGCGACCAAAGGCGCTCTGGCTGCTTGCGGCGTCAGGATCGCCCAAGCCAACGACCTGCGCGCCGCTTGGTCGATCCAGGGCTAACCCCTCGGCCCACACGCCTCTTCGGTTCGTCACATTTGTCGAAAATCTCTTTGCTACGCTGCAACCGAACTTTTTGGCTGACGTTAAGGTTGCAACGGGCGCTGGGGAGGCCTTTATGCAGACGTATCTCGTCGAACAAATGGAGGGCGATGACGTGATTACGGTGCGTGTCATCAACGCGCCGAGCCCGTTCAAAGCCGCCGCCATGTCGACAGATCGACACGTTACGCTGCGAAGGTGGGAAAAGGATTGGATCCGAGTAACCGACGAGAACCGGGGACACATCTTTGCATACAGCTTTGTCTCCGACGCAAACCCGGACAACAGCGGGCTTGTAATAGCACTGAATAAATCAAGAAAAGCCCAAAAAGCTGATCAGGGACGCGAGTAAGCGCCACCTTTTTTGCTTTTTGCTGGAGCGCGCCAGAACCGTGAACACCGCGAATTAAGCCAGCCGTTGCGGCATGGCTGACGCTCACGGCGTAGTATGTCCCACCACCACCCTTCCCTCGCCGGCTTCGTTCGTGACCGCCCGGATCCCCTCGAGGGACTTGGAGCGCTCCAGCAAACGCATGACCTGCCGGTCCTGGCCGAGACCGACCTCGAAGAGCAGAATGCCTCCGCGCCGCAAGTAGCGCGGCGCGTCCTTGATCACCCGCATATGGATGCTCAGGCCGTAGGGGCCGGCTGCAAACGCTTCACGCGGCTCGAGCTCGGTCAGATGCGCGCGGTCGCCCTCGAGCCGCTTTTCCGAAATGTATGGCGGGTTACAGACGATCACGTCGATCGTGCTGTCGAGCTCCAAGCCCGAGAAAGCACTGAACAAGTCACCCCTCAGCACCGACACGCGATCTGCCATGTCGTGATGGGCGACGTTGCGGCGTGCGACCTCGATGCATCCATCGGTGAGATCGCTCGCCCAGACCTGCGCGGCAGGGACGTAATGCGCAATGGCGCAGGCCAGATTGCCGGCCCCGCAGCACATGTCGACAACCCGCGGCGCCGACAGGTTCATTTGCCGCAGAACATCAAGTGCTGTCGTGCCGAGCAACTCCGTCTCCGGCCGGGGAACGAGCGCACCGGGCGCGATGAGCAACTCCAGCCCCATGAAGATGGTGCGGCCTCTGCGGTAGGCTTCGGCGACACTGATCTCTTCGCTCACAACAGCTCCCTCCCTGTCTTGCCGGTCGCGGTGCCCGACAATTGAGTGGAAGTTAAACCACTAAGTTCCCGATCGACAATCGAAAAACACGCCTCGCCATGGGCATTGGCGATCGCGAGCTATCGGCATCGTCTCAAGGCGTTGGCACATGGTCCTGGAGGATAGGAACGGAAGATTCGACGTGTTCAGCGGTTCCCGTTGACAGCGTTCAAAAAAAGAGGAGCCTTACCTGCCTTTTAGGATTATATTAGCAAGCTGGGCTTGCGGTGTTGGGGCACCGCTGGCGTTGACTGGATGAATTGACGAGTGATTGGCCACGACTCCAAAGGCCGGTGACCGTTCAATCCATGCAGGTTTCGTTGGGGTAGTTCAATGTATCGAATCGTCATCGCCGACGATCACGGCCTGTATCGTCGTGGCCTGCGCTTGGCTCTGAGCGCAGGCATTCCAGGTGTGGAGATATTTGAGGCGTCGTGTTTCGACGCCGCGCTCAGTCTGCTGGCCGAGCAGGAGTCCGTTGATCTTGCGATCCTGGATTTGAACATGCCGGGATTGTTCAATCAGGAAGTGCTCAGCGGCATTCTATCGGCTTATCCGGATACGCGATTTGCCATCGTTTCCGGAAACGATTCACGCTCGGAGATACTCACGGCTCTGTCGATCGGTCTCCACGGCTATATCGTAAAGTCGCAAAAAGACGAGGAGGTGGTCATGGCCGTCAACGAAATCCTCTCGGGCCGCATCTACGTCCCTGCACTTCTGTCGCGCCCCGGTGCTGCGCAAACAACTCACGTACCTGCTCCCGCCGAGCCTGTCCCGCAGCGACGCACCAACACCGGCAATCTTGGCAGGCTGACCTCGAGGCAAAAGGAGGTCCTCAAGCTGATGGCGGAAGGGTATTCGAACAAGGAAATTGCCCGCGATCTGGAGATCGCCGAAGCCACGACGAAAATCCATGCCGCTGCAGTTTTGCGTGAGCTTGGGGTGCGGAATCGGACCGAGGCTGCCGTTATGCTGAAGACGTGGTTAACGAGAGATATCAACTAATTACAGCACCACGTTCTTTTGATACGCAAGGGGCCTTGGCCGCTGGCGTCAGGGGCCGATTTCCTTGCGTGACAGCCGCAGCGAATAGCGCAGCCCGTGATCCGTCATTTCCAGCTTGGGTGAGTGACCGACCAGCGGCGCCCCATCCACTCCGATTATCATTGAACCGAAGCCATGGCGGACAATTTTTGGAGGCGGCCGCCGCCGCCCTGATTCCACCCAATCGAACACGATGTCACCGCCCGCATCTTCCGATGCGAACGTCCAATTTACCTCGACCCGGCCCTTTGAATCGCCAAGTGCTCCATGTTTCAAGGAATTGGTCGCAAGCTCGTGAACAATCATCGCAAAGCTCTCGGCGGCGCCTCCCGACATCGTAACCGAGGGACCGCCGACAGATATTTCGCGTGTCCCCATATACGGTTGCAGCTCCTGGACAACGAGATCGTGAAGCATCCCCGACCCGCTGCTGTTGCCCGAAAGCAGCAGATGCGTTGCCTCGAGCGAACGAATTCTGTCGACCAGCGTCTCCTTGTACCTGGCGATATTGTCCTCGGGATCATTGACCATGTTCACCAGTGCCGTGATCACCGGGAACAGGTTAATGAACCTGTGGCGTTGCTCGAGCATGATGCGCTCCCGCTTCTTTGCCGCGGCACGCAGCAGCGTGGTTTGCCGTCGCTCGGTCAGGTCGGCGGCCACGCCGAGCCGCTGTAGACGATCATCGTATTTCTCTTCCCTTCCGCGCAGAGCAACCCAGCGGATATGTCCGTCCGGTCGTCGGACGCGAATCTCGACGTCGTAGTTGGTGACCGATACGAGCTTTCTCGATACAGCCAGCTTTGGCCAGTCCGCCGGATGAACGACGGCCGACAGTTCCTCCAACCGGCGGCTGCCGGCCGGGGGCAGTCCGAGAATGTCCCAGAACGCACCCGAACCGGTGACGATGCCGTTTTTAAGGTCGATCCGCCACGTGGCCAGGCGTCCAGCAGACAAAGCGAGATCCAGCCACTCCTTCTGAGCCCGAAGCGCTTCGTGCACGGCTCGTCGTCCCGAGATATCGTCGACCACCACGAAAATGGTCTCTGAGAGAACCCCGTCGGGCACGGACAAAGACAGCGTTAGCCGCGCCCAGAATGCCGAACCGTTCTTTCTTGAGAGACGCACCTCCGAAGCGAACGAAGCAGAGTCTTTGCCCAGGCCAGCCAACAATTGCGCCAAGGCACCACGGTCGTCCGGATGGACGAGTGTCTCCAGCTGCAATTGGGCAAGCTCGTCCTCCTCGTAGCCTGTCATCTCGCTGAGGCGTCTGTTG
This sequence comes from Mesorhizobium sp. WSM4816, assembly GCF_055811535.1. Lineage (NCBI taxonomy): Bacteria > Pseudomonadati > Pseudomonadota > Alphaproteobacteria > Hyphomicrobiales > Phyllobacteriaceae > Mesorhizobium > Mesorhizobium sp. WSM4816. The sequence goes on from NZ_JBVVQR010000005.1 coordinate 70,896, forward strand.
GATTGCAGCAGCTCACCTTTCTCGTTGATGTTTGCGAACCCCATTGCGGCGCGCTCGAAAGCCCAACGATAGCGGCTTTCGGTTGCTTCGACGGCAGCGAGCCTGGCTTCGGCTACCTCCAGCAGCTCACGCACGTCCTGCCGCAGCCGATGGAATGTCATGGCAATCACGCAACCGGAAATCAGCAGCAGAATGGCGCGCGCCCAATCTTCGCCGGAGATCTGACCATGCAGGGTGCTTCGTGTCCACAAGCCGGCAGCCACCATCAGGACCGTTGCCGCAAGCGCAGGACCACGGTCTTCAAGGTAGGAAATGATAATAATAGCTGGAATAAATTCCAGGAAACTCGACCCTTCTCCGATGTATGCTGACGCTTTTGTTTCAAATATCAGCGTAGCAGCCAGCACCGATGCGGAGGCAATGTGAGTTAGCAGTCTGCCCGTTGGGTTCAAATCCGACCTGCGCGACTGCCAGTTCATCGACATCGACTACTACCTTTTGACTAGGCCATCGAGACTAGAGCAAAAAACGTACAACCTAGTCCGACTGCGGGATTGCCATACCACTATCACAGCGCGCATTTTATCAAACAGGGGCGAACAGAACTCATCAGAATATAACGAGTTTCAAGACAGCAGGGAGCGCATTTTTTGCGAGCCCTGCGCAAGAAGACTGTTCGTAAATCCCGGGCACGTTACTACGGACTGATGGACCTTTGGGGAGGTTGGAAAATGGCTATGATCGTTAGATACAGTGATGCCGTTGCGGGCGACCGGTACATCACGACAGGAGTCAAGTATAACCCTGACGAGCAGGTGACGCGGCCCTCGTATGCTTATCCTTCAGCTCGTGCATCAGATCGGCCGGAGACCGGGGGCGACGAACCAAGGAGACGCAGCCTGGAATCCGTCACCGGCATGCTTGATCGCCTTGGCTGTGGTTATCTCGTACTAGACCGCGACAGAAAAGTAATCGAATGGAACGCGGCCGCTCTAACCACGCTGGAGCGCCCCACACCGGAGCGCCCCACTCTGGAGCACAAAGGCGAAGCGGCTGATACAGCCAGTGCACTTTCGGTAGCCCTAAGGCGGCTGGTCGCAAATGTTCCGGCGCCTTTCCTGCCGGGCTCCCTTTCCTGGGTGGTGATCCGCAGCACAGGTGACAGGCCGGTTGTACTGAAAGAGAACGGTCTTATCGCCCCCGATGGAACCAGCATCGTGGCATTGCTTGGCCGTGTGAACAGGTCGGGGCCAAACCCTCAGACACTGCAAAGGATGTTTGGCCTGACGAGCGCGGAAACGCATCTGGCTCTGCGTTTGGCTCAGGGCGATGCGCCGTTGGAGATCGCCCGCAGCTGGCGGCTCAGCCGCACCACGATCCGCTCACAGCTTGCGTCGCTGTTCGCCAAGACCGAAACTAGACGTCAGGCGGAACTGGTGGCTCTTCTGGGACGCATTTCGGTCTTGCCATGATTTTGGGGTCGGCCTGGATCCAGGCGCCCGGGCACCCTGCCCACCGACGCAGATCGCCGCTGTCGCGGTGCTGCTTGCTCGCCAACTGGGCTGGTCGGTAAACTGGCACCTGGGAGCGCTGGCGTCTATCGCCGAGGCGTGTATGCGCTGTCCATCTTTTCGCCGCGTATCGGCAGCGCTATGTCATCATCCAGGAGCCGGGTGATCCGGGCAAAGCCCTTAAAAGCCTTTCTTGCTTCCTCGGCAGACATCTGACTTGCCAGTGCCGCAGCGCAGCAGTTCAGCGCGCATTGATACACCGGGCCGCGCCTACCCTTCGGCCAGTGGCGCAAGAACGTCATCGCTTCGCTGACATTGTCGATTTCTTGCACAGGTTCTCCGTGCCCGCGCGCAATGCGCACCGGCGTATAGAATTGCAGGCGATTCATCTTTTCCTCCCGTCGATCGCGATGCGTTCGATCGAACCTAGTTAAATTCACGGCCAGCTAATTGGTTCCCGGCAAAAACGCCCACGGCCTTGATAAACGGCAGCGGGCCGGCTGGGTGAATCGCCAGTCATCGCCCGACTTCTTGCCGTTGCGGAACGTTCGGGGGAGTGGTGCATTTCGACATCAGCGATGGTCTTTCTGGGAAATGCCAGTCTATGAAAATTGCCCATGTGGCGCCGCTCCACGAATCCGTGCCGCCTCGGCTCTATGGAGGCACGGAGCGCATTGTCTCCTATCTGACTGAAGGGTTGGTGGAGCTAGGCCATGACGTAACTTTGTTCGCCAGTGGCGATACAAGGACCTCGGCAAAATTAGTGCCGTGCCGCGAGCGTGCGCTGCGTCTTGACCCAAGCCCGCTGAAATCCGAGACAGCCGCGCACCTTTCGATGCTTTCCGAGGTGAGGAAACGAGCTCAAGAATTTGATATCATTCACTTCCACCTCAGCCATTTCCTGCATTTTTCCTTCTTCGAGCACATCCATGAGCGGACGGTGACGACGCCTCATGGCAGGCTCGACTACGTCGATCTGGCACCGGCCTATGAGCGTTTTCCGCGCTTTCCGATGATCTCCGTGTCCGGCAGCCAAAGGACGGGGCTGGCCGACGCCAACTGGCTGGCGACGATCCACCACGGGCTGCCGACCGAACTCTACAAGCCGGTTTTCGAGCCGAGCCCAGGGGAGCCCTACCTCGCCTTCCTTGGCCGGATGTCGCGCGACAAGCGTCCGGATCGCGCCATCGAGATCGCGCTGCGCTCGGGGCTGAAACTGAAGCTTGCAGCAAAGATAGGCGACGACGACCGGGCTTATTTCCGCAAAATGGTCGAGCCGCTGGTCGATGGTGATCGTGTCGACTATGTCGGCGAGATCGAGGAAGACAAGAAGGCGGAATTCCTCGGCAACGCGGCCGGCCTGGTATTCCCGATCGACTGGCCGGAGCCGTTCGGTCTTGCCGTCATAGAAGCGATGGCCTGCGGCACGCCGGTGATCGCCTGGAAATCCGGCGCCTTGCCGGAAATCGTCGATCAAGGCGTGACCGGTTTTATCGTGGATTCCATGCAAGGCGCGGTTGCCTCGGTGCCCGACCTGCTGCGGCTCGACAGGCGGAAGGTGCGAACTGTCTTCGAAAGGCGGTTTTCTGCCAAAAGAATGACCCGCGACTATGTTTCCGCTTATGCGCGCCTGATCGGCGCCTCGGCCGAAGCAAGAGCGTCGTGAGCGGCATTACCTCAGGGGGGCGAAACGAGAGGGATATGTAGAGAATGGCCCAACTCGACGAGCGCCAGCTTGATCCCGCGGTAGCACTTGCGTCCCTGGACGCCACCGCACCTCGAGAGCCGCATCGGCTGTTCGCCCTCAAGCAAGGCGATTGTTTTGCCGTGGCCGACGCCTACGGCGATATCCGCGGCGCCGGCGACGGTTTCTTCCGTGACGACACGCGAGTGCTTTCCGAATTCCGGCTGACCGTCGGCGACCGGCAGACATCGCTGCTCGGTGCGTCGCTCAGCCAGGACAATGTGCTCTTCACCTCCAACCTGACCAATCTGCCGATGCAGAGCGTCCGCGGCCGGGACATTCCGCAGGGCGCGATCCATATCGAACGCGTCAGGCTGCTTTGGCAGGACCGGCTGTTTGAACGCATCACCCTTTCCAACTACAGCCAGGAACACTCCATCATCCGCGTCTCGCTGCATTTTGCCGCCGATTTCCGCGACATGTTCGAAGTGCGCGGATCGACAAGGCTGAAGCGCGGCATGGCCCATGCTGCCAAGACGGATGCGACCTGCGTGCTGCTGCGCTACGACGGGTTGGACGGGCTTGCGCGGATATCGGCGATATCGTTCTCGCAGGCGCCAGACCAGCTGACGGGCGACCGAGCGGACTTCCTGATTGCCGTGACTAGGCGCAGCGGCAAGGTGCTGTATGTCGAAGTCGGTCCCGAAACGGCGGAAACACCGAACCGCGATCGCTTCCGCGCCGCCGCGGCCCGGGCTCGCTTCGGCATGCGGGCCAAGCGTCGCCATGGTGGTACGGTGCACAGTTCCGGGCGCGTCTTCAACGATTGGGTCGAGCGCGCCCGCGCGGATGTGGCGCTGCTGACCACCGAGCTTACGACCGGACCCTACCCCTATGCGGGCATCCCTTGGTTTTCGACGGCGTTCGGCCGCGACGGCGTGATCTCCGCCTTGCAGATGCTGTGGCTCAACCCGGGCTTGGCGCGAGGCGTGCTGGCCTTCCTTGCCCAGCACCAGGCGACGGAGACATCGCCGTTCAGCGATTCGCAGCCGGGCAAGATCATGCACGAGACCCGCAAAGGCGAAATGGCGGCGCTGCGGGAGCTCCCGTTCGGCCGCTACTATGGCGGTGTCGACACGACGCCACTCTACATCCATCTCGCCTGCGCCTATGCGGACCGTACCGGTGACATGGCGTTCGTCGACAGCCTGTGGCCGTCGCTCTGCGCTGCGGCTGAATGGATCGAGGAGGCAAGCCGGCCGACCGGTTTCGTCACCTATCAGCGTGCCGCCGAGTCCGGCCTCGCCAACCAGGGATGGAAGGACAGCAGCGATTCCGTCTTCCATGCCGACGGCCGAACCCCCAAGGGACCGATCGCCCTGGTGGAGGTGCAAGGCTATGCCTTTGCCGCGTTCCGGGGGTTGTCGGAGCTCGCCCGTCGCCGCGGCGAGATCGACAGGGCCGATCATTGGGAGAGCAGCGCCGAGGCCATGCGCGCCGCTGTCGAACGCCATTTCTGGCTGGACGATCTCGGCTTCTACGCGTTGGCGATCGACGGCGCCGGCGAGCCCTGCAAGGTGCGGACGTCGAATGTCGGGCACCTTCTCTATGTCGGCCTCCCCGCGCCGGCACGGGCGCAGATGGTCGCCGACCAGCTGCTTTCGGCGTCCTTCCATTCGGGCTGGGGGCTGAGGACGCTCGCTGACGATGCTGTGTTCTTCAACCCGATGTCATACCACAACGGCTCGATCTGGCCGCATGACACCGCCATGTGCGGCGCCGGTCTGGCACGCTTTGGCGAGCGTGAAAGCGTGATTCGGCTGATGAGCAGCACCTTCGAATCGGCTGTCCATTTCAACATGCGGCTGCCCGAACTGTTCTGCGGCTTTACCCGCGCGCCGGGCGAAGCGCCGATCGCCTATCCCGTCGCCTGCCTGCCGCAGGCGTGGTCGGCTGGGTCTGCCTTCATGCTGATGCAGGCCTGCCTCGGCCTCGAGATCGACGGCTGGGACGGCGAAATCCACGTCACCCGTCCCAGGCTGCCGATTGGTATCGACATGCTCACGCTGAGGCATCTTGGCGTTGGCACCAGGAAGGTGGATCTGACATTCCAGCGTGTCGGCGATAGGGTCGTCGCCTTTCTCGCCGAACGGCATGAAGGGTTGGTGCCGCTCGTCGTGCGGACCTAGTTTAGCTTTTTCGCATGGAACCAAGCGCGGGGCTGCAATCGGCGGAACCGATGGTCCGTCCGAGCGTTCCGACGCACGGCAGCTTGTCACGTTGGCGACTGCGTATTCGAAACAAGCAAAATGGCCACCGACCGGCCGGAAATCGATGTTCCAATGTCAGACTTTGGCATAGAGGTACTTTGGGTTCTAATCATTGCAAGCCTTGGCCTTTCCGCTGTTGCCCTGGTGTTCTCGATGTCTCACCGGCGCCGCATGCCGACGGCCGCATCCTCCGCAGGCGATGACGTGACTTCGGAAGCGGCTCGCACGGTGCTGCGCGAGTTTGAAAAGAATGGCCACTCGGCCGATGCAGCGCTGATCACATGGTCGCCAGACACGTTGCGCAAGATCCTGGCCGACGATCTGCCGGAGACGCAGGTGATCGTCGTATCCAACCGCGAACCCTACATCCACGACACCAGGGATGACGGCATCGAGCTCCTGGTGCCGGCCAGCGGGCTGGTTTCGGCGCTTGAGCCGATCACCCGCGCCTGTGCCGGCACCTGGATAGCGTATGGCGGCGGAACAGCGGATCGCCTCACCGTCGACGAGAACGACCGCGTCGAGGTGCCGCCTCACAATCCGTCCTACACGCTGCGGAGGGTCTGGCTGACCGAGGAAGAATACCACGCCTATTATCTGGGCTTCGCCAATGAAGGCCTGTGGCCACTTTGCCACATCGCCTTCACCCGCCCGATTTTTCGCGCCTCGGATTGGCAAGCCTATGAGGCCGTCAATCGCAAGTTCGCCGATACGGTGGTTGCCGAAGCGCGCAACGAGCGGCCGATCGTGCTGGTCCAGGACTACCACTTCGCGCTCTTGCCGCGCATGATTCGTGAGCGCCTGCCCGAGGCGATCATCATCACTTTCTGGCATATCCCATGGCCCAACTCGGAAGTGTACAGTATCTGTCCATGGCGTGAACGGATCCTGGAAGGCTTGCTGGGCAGCTCCATCATCGGCTTCCATACGCAGTTTCATGCCAATAATTTCACCGAGAGCGTCGATCGCTTCCTGGAAAGCCGGATAGAACGGGCGGACGCGGCGATCTCCTATGGCGGGCAAACGACGCTGGTCCACGCTTACCCCATCTCCATAGAATGGCCGGCCGAACTGCTGGCAAGATTGCCGGCTGTCGAGGAATGCCGTGCCCGTGTCCGCCAAAGATTCGGGCTGCCGGCGAACGTCAAACTGTGCGTCGGCGTCGAGCGCCTCGACTACACCAAAGGCATTCTCGATCGCTTTCACGCGTTGGACGAATTGTTCACGCGACATCCCGAATGGGTAGGCAGAGTGGTTTTCCTGCAGGTCGCGGCGCCCAGCCGGGGCTCATTGCCAGCGTACCAGCAGCTTCATGACGAATGCCTTCGCTATGCCGAAGAGCTCAACCAGCGCTATGGCGCGGAGAACTACAGTCCCGTCCTGATGCTCGCCGAACATCATTCGCAGGAGCAGGTCTACCAGATCTATCGCGCCGCCGACATATGCATGGTCACCAGCCTGCATGACGGCATGAACCTGGTGGCCAAGGAATTCGTCGCAGCACGCGACGACGAACAGGGCGTGCTGTTGCTCAGCACCTTTGCCGGCGCTTCGCGCGAACTGCTGGAGGCCCTGATCGTCAACCCCTATGATGCAACCATGATGAGCGAGGCGCTGCTGCAGGCCCTGACGATGACGCCGGACGAGCAGCGCGAGCGCATGCGGCCGATGCGCGAGATGGTCCGCGACAACAATGTCTATCGCTGGGCCGGCAGCATGCTGCTGGACGCTGCCCGCCTTCGCAAACGCGGGGTGAATGGCAACGGCGAGCGGCCATCCAACAGCAACAACGTCGTTTCCCTCTTCGAGCGGGCACGAAAGGCGGCGTCGTGACGGACCTTCGACTGCCGCTGGCTCCCGACCTGCCGGAAGGGCAATGGGCGCTTTTTCTCGATATCGACGGCACCTTGCTGGAACATGCCGCTCATCCGGATGCCGTCTTCGTCGGTGATGAACTGCGCGAGCTTCTCGGACAAATCGAGCGGAGGCTGGGCGGCGCCCTCGCCTTCATCACCGGGCGTTCGGTCTCTGCCGTGGACGGATTGTTTCATCCCCTGAAGCTGCGCGTTGCAGGGCTGTACGGACTCGAACATCGGTTGACGGCGGACGGCCAAGTCGAGCTTGCCGACGCTCCGGCGGATATCGCGGCTCTTGCCGACGAGATTGAGGCCGAACTGGGTGGATGCAAGGTCTACGTCGAGCGCAAGGGACCGGTCCTGGCCATCCATACCCGCGCTGCGCCGCAACTGCTTGCCCGGGCAACGCAGCTTGTCGAACAGGCATTGACGCAACTTCCGCCCGGCTACCGCGTGATTGCGGGAAACGCTGGCGTTGAACTCATGCCGCTGGAAGCCGTCAAAGGAGCTGCCGTCCGGCGTTTCATGGAAATCCAGCCCTTTGCCGGTCGGCGACCCGTATTCCTTGGAGACGACACTTCGGACGAAAACGGTTTCGAGGCAATAAACGAAGCCAACGGCATCTCTATCCGCGTAAAACCGCGCGGGCCGACGGTTGCAAGCTATGGTCTCGACGACGTGACCGAGGCGAAAGCCTGGCTCGCGGCCAATTTCGGCGCGGCGCGAGTGTCCTGATCGCGATCCCGGTGATCATTGGACAGGCTCGCGCCATGCCTGATCCCATGAACGCCGATTGGTTTCGGTTCAGCCGATCTTCCCGTCCACGATGTGAATGCGGCGATCCATGCGCGCCGCCATGTCGAGATCATGCGTAACTGCCACGACGGTCTTGCCGCCCTCGCGCACCAGGTTCTCCAGGATTGCGAAGACCTGCTCGGAACTCTTGCTGTCGAGGCTCCCCGTCGGCTCATCGGCAAGGATAAGCGGCGGGTCGTTGGCGAGCGAGCGTGCTACCGCGACGCGCTGACGCTGGCCGCCCGAGAGTTGGTCAGGCCGCTTGTCGAGATGTTCGCCGAGCCCCAGGGATGAAAGCAGCTCACCGGCCCGTTCCCGCATCTGAGGCCGCGCCAGACGGCCAAGCTTGCGCATTGGTATTTCGACATTTTCGCGCGCCGTGAACTCCGGCAGCAGAAAATGAAACTGGAACACGAAGCCCAGCATCGAAAGCCTGGTCCGCGCGCGCTCCCTTTCATTCATCGGCTCGGCGTCGCGGCCGCCTATTGTCAACGTCCCGGCGGTCGGCCGGTCGAGCAGCCCGAGCAGGTAGAGCAAAGACGATTTTCCGGAGCCGGAGGGACCGGTGACGGCGACGAATTCCCTTTCGTTGATCGCCAGCGTGATGTCCTTGACCAGCGTGACGGGAACCGTCTCGGGCAACACGCGGGTGAGTTTCTCGGTCTCGATGAGTGCGCTCATGACGCGCCTCTGATGATCTCGACGGGGTTCAGGCGCGCCGCACGACGCGCCGGCAGGTAGCCGGCCACTGCCGCCGAGCCCAGCGCGAAGGCCGACGCGATGACGTAGTGCATCAAGCTCCAGGCGATCGGCAGCCGGGTCATCTCCTGGCCGGTCGCGGCGATCTCGAAACGCACCAGCGACAGCGCATAGGACATGGAGACGCCGAGCAGCCCGCCGAGCACGGAGCCGGCAGCGCCGATCGCGACGCCTTCCAGCAGAAAGAGCCGGCGCATATCGGACTCCGGGAAGCCAAGCGACTTCATGATGGCGATGTCGCGCGCCTTTTCGTGCGTGATGGTGGAGATGATGTTGTAGATGCCGAAGCCAGCGACCAGCATGATCGCGCCGACAACGGTGTACATGATGACGTTGCGAACGACGAGCGCTTCGAGGATCGATTCATTCGCCTCCTGCCACGCCACCGCCTTGTAGCCCAGTTCGGCCTCGGCACGCTGCGCCACCGCCGGAGCGCGGTCAGGATCGTCGAGCTTGATGCGGATCTCGTTGATGGCGTTCGGACGCGCCGAGAGGATCTGCGCGTTTTTCAGAAGCACATAGGCCTCGCCTTCGTCGCGCGCGGTGGTGCCGGTGTGGAACAGGCCGGCGATCTTGAAGTTGCGCGACAGTCCCTCGGCAGAAACCGCCGTTATCGTGTCGCCGAACCCGGCGCCGAGCCGGCTCGCCATCGTGTCGCCGACGAGCACGTTGTTGCCGCCCGCGGCAAGCGCCGAAAAGCTGCCTTCGACGAAGTTTCCGACAATCGGCGACACGCCGGACTCGCGCTCCGGTTCGATGCCAATGATCGCCGCGCCGACTTCGCGGCTGGAAAAACGGATCACACCCTGCGTTTTGAGGCTTGCCGCGAACCGACCGGGAATCCAGCTCTCCAGCCAGGAGGTCGCGGCGGTCGGATTGATGATGCCGCGTCGATCGTCACGCGGCCTGAGCCCGGAAATCGCCACTGTCGCAAAAGCATCCTCGGCCGGTTGACGGCGGGCTGTGCGCTGCTCGTCGGTGATGTCGACATGCGGCATCGTGTCGACGAGCTGCCTGACGAAATCGTCCTGCCCACCCTGCATCAGCGCCGCCATGGCAATGGAGAATCCGACACCGACCGCAACGCCGATTACGGCAACCAGCGTCTGGCGACCGCGGCCGGCAATGTGCGTGAGGGCGATGTCGAAGATGAGCGGCATCGTGCTTCATCGCTCCTGGGCGCCGATGATGCTCACGCGCCCGCCGTCGGTGAGGTCGGCGGGATAGGGCGAGACGACGCGAGCCCTCTCATCGAGCCCCGACAGAACCTCGATGCCATTGGTGCCGCGAATGCCGGTTCGGATTTCATGTCGTCGGGCCTTGTCGGCTTCGACGACGAACACCTTATTCCCGTCCACAGCAACGGGCGGGATCAACAGCGCATTTTTCGAAACGCGGATGACGATGTTCACGTCGGTCGACATCCCGATACGAAGCGGCGTATCGTCCGGCAGGCGGAAACGGACGCGATAGGTCTTCGTCACCGGATCGCCCTTGGGTGTGATGCTGTCGACCACGGCTTCCAGGTTCTGCCTGGGGAACGCGTCGGATTTAAGCAGCGCGCGCTGGCCGACCTCGACCCGGGGTATGTCCTCCTCGTTGACCTCGGCGACGACGAGGAGCGGCTTCGGCTCGCCGACCCAGAACAACACCGTGCCGAGTTCGGCGACCTCACCCACCTCGCCGTCCTGCCTGAGCACGACGCCGGCGCTCGGCGCGCGTAACACGTAGGAATCAAGTCGCGCCTTCTGTCCGGCGACCAGCGCTTCGATCTGGCCGAGCTCGCTCTGCGCACGATCGAGAGCCTGCTGGCTCGCCGCACGCCTTTCGGCAAGCACCGTCAGCCGCCGGAGCTCTTCCTGGGCAAGCGCTTGACGCGCTTCGAGTTCCCCAAGCACGGCCCGGGCCTCGCTGTCGTCGAGCCTGGCGAGCACGTCGCCTTGTGCAACCCTGGACCCCTCGCAATTGCATTGCTCGACGATCCTTTCGCGAACCACCGGAGTTACCTTGGCCCAGGTTCGCGGCTCGACGGAGCCACTCGCGTAAACGATTTCCGCCGCGTCGCCGCGTTGTGGCGTCACCAGCGAAACCTTGGCCGGTTGCCACAGATACCAAGCGCCGAAAGCAGCCGCGGCCGCGACAACAACGATGCTGGCCGTCCAGCGTATCCGTCGCAACAGACTCTCCTTCATGGTCGAATCCGAATGTCCTGCGGTGACAGATGATAGCACTAGACCGACCGTCGGTCTATAAAAGTTGCATAAAGCTCCGGTTCGTGCTCCTCTTGCTTCACCTGCACTTTGTGAGGTTCGATTTGCCCCGAGTGATAAAGCCGCCGGAGATACGATCCGCCGAGCTCCTCGACTGCGCCCAGCGGCTTTTCTTCGAGCGCGGCTACGACAACACGACGGTGAACGACATCATCCGCGAGGCCGGCCTGTCGAAGGGCGCGTTCTACCACTATTTCGCATCGAAAGAGGCCCTGCTAGAGGCGCTCGCCACACGTCTTGCCCGCGACAGCTTCACCGAGTTGCAGCCGGTGCTCAACGATCCCTCACTCGATGGGCTTGGCCGGCTCAATGCCCTGTTTGCCGGCTCGCGGCGGCTGAACGTCGAGCTTGCCCCGCAAATGCGCAAGACATTTTTCGTCCTGTTCCGGCCCGAAAACCTTGCCCTCTTCCATCGGGTCGACCAGGCGGGCAGGGAATTGGCCATGCCGGTAATCACCGATCTGCTCAGGAAAGGCAGCGACGAAGGCATCTTCGACGTGCCCGACCCGGAAGCCTTCGCCGAGATGTTCTTGCAGCTGCGGCTGATCTTTCGGGATGTAATGCACCGCGCCCTGCTGAAGGCCGAGCAAGGCAATGTCGACGAGGCGGCGCGGCTGCTCGACGATCGGCTGCGGCTCTACGGCATCGCGATCGACCGGCTTTTGAAGCTGCCCGATGGAACGATAGAAGCCGCACAACCCGGATTTGCCCGGGCTTTCCTCGAAGCAGGCCCGTGAGCCGCCGAGCCAGGCCACCGCGCCTGACAGATCCCCGCAGCGACTTCGCGTGCTTCCGTGGAAGCGTTGCCGGCGCTGTCCAGATCAGCGGGGCGTCGGTGAAAGACCTACACTCGCATTCTCTTCCGGCGTTGCGTTCCAGTAGCCATATGCCGCGGCGGTCTTCAGGAAATGCTGCATCGCATCGGCTGTGGGAAGATCAGAATGCCTGCTCTCCCCGGTGATCGGCTTGCCGATTTCCCGGAAGAACCGGCCGATCGTTGACGTGCTGATGAGGATCATCACGGCCGGCCCGGTCGACAGGTTCCGAAAGGCGTGCTTCGCCCCGCCCGGCACGTGGAAAATATCGCCCGGCCGGATGGATACCCAGACGAAGCCTTCCGGCGACTGCGAAAGCCCTTCGATCTCGCCGGACATCTGGATGAAGGTCTCCGGGTCGGCGTGGCTGTGCAGCGGCACGACAACACCCGGCGGGATGGTGCCGCGCATGACGCAAGGCTCGTCATCGCGCGGCGGTGTAAGAAACTGGACCACAGGTCCCAGCACGTCGAGCGTCTCAACATTGTATGGATCGACGAGATGGCCCGCGTGCTCGCTGACGGCAGTGTCGAGCATCGATCTCTCCTTCGTCATCCCTGCGTATTTGCCCATGCGCCGACAAGGGGCGGCAGCATAATGCACATCTGCTGTTCGACGGCCTCGCTGCGCAGTCGCTCGGCGAGCGTATCAACCCTCATTTCGGTGGCGGTCGCGGCGCCGACCGCCTCGGCCATCGGCAGCAGGCTGCGCAAGGTCTCGGCAACATAGTCGTAGACCGGCGAGTCGGGCCCGCTATCGGCGAGGCCGGCGGAATTCATCTGCGGCGCCGGCAGCCCTGCGCCGGCGAAGACCATCGGCAGCCTGCCACCCATGTCGACCTCGAAACCTGCCCGCTCGATCGTCTCGCTTATCCAGCCGCGGCATTTGCCGAACAGCGGCGCCTCCGGAAAACTGCGGGTGAGCGGCATCGCCATTTCCTGGAAGCCGACGATGCCGCCCGGCCGAAGAAACCCGACAAGCCTGCGCAGGGTTGCGGCCGGATCGGGCAGATACATCAGGACGAGCCTGCCGATCACCGCATCGAAAGTCTCGTCGGGTGAGAATGTATCAAGCTCGCCTGTGGTAAAGCGTGTCCAGTAACACTGGCCGGATTGGGTGGCGCGCCGCTCGGCAATGTCTACCGCCCCCGCCGAGCGATCGACGCCGAGCACTCTTCCCGAGGGCCCGACCAGCTTCCCGGCCAGCAAGGAGACGTCGCCGACGCCGCAGCCAATGTCGAGCACGCGCATACCCGGTCCCAGCCCCGCGCGGCGCAGGAAATCCTCCGTAAGGTCGTGAATGAGCGCTCCCTGCAGTTCCAGGCGCTGGAATTCACGTTCCGTGTAGCCCAAGGCATAGGGACGCGGATCCGTGGTGCCCTGATCGCGGTCGATCTTCGGCGCGTATTGGCCAAGCAGATTGTCCATTATTTGACTCCCTGATCGATTTATCTGGTTTTGACTTTTCCTGATCGCCGGGCATCCATCTGACCGCCCCGGTTGGACCGCCACGATCGGCGATCAGTGCTACAACGTGATTTCCGGAATCGGGAATTGCGTTACGACTGAAACAGGCGGCCGTATCTGACGTACCGCACAGGCGGGGAACACCCTGCCCCCGGATCTTCGGCGGCGACTACGTCTTCGGAGGCGACTACGGCTTCGGAGCCTGCGGCACAAACACAATATGCGGTGTCTTCGGCGGACGATCGGGCGGCACATAGTCCGGAACCGGCGTATCGTCCGCCGGCAGCGAAAGCACATATCGGTGGATGGCGCGCAGGTCGGGCTCGGTCATGGCACGCAGGTTGAACCACGGCATAGGCGGGCGCGTCTCGACTGTACGCGCTGACCGTACCCAGTCGTCCTCGCCCATGGTCCGCAAAAGCTGGCGAAGATTCGTCGGGTAGGTCGTGCCCCACGGCCCATTGAAGCCAAGCGAGTCGCCGATCAGCCATCGATCCTCCGGAACGTTGCCGGCCTTCTCCAGATAATTTGGCGTGTGGCAATCGTTGCAGCCACCTATCTTTGCCAGGTATCGACCGCGCTCGATCGAATCGGTCGCCGTCGCCGCACCCATCTCACTGGGGTCGAGCGTTACGGTGGCGAGCAGCCCGCTCAGGCCAAGGGCGGCAATTCCGATGAGAGCCCATCGTGTCATCAGCTTCTCCTACCGGTTTCCAATTTTCGGGCCATGGTCTTCTCGGGATCCTGCTCTTCTCAGGATTATGGTCCGGGCCTGGACTGGAACATCGAAGGGCCCGGCTACAGGTTGATTTCAGCCAGGCGGAATTTTGGTTACGGTTGTAACGAGGACCCGGCCGACCGTGATCAGCCTGGATGCAGATGGCGGGCAAGGCATTGTGCAACAGAGGCCGACAGCAGCGGTTTCTTGATGACTTCGCTTATGCCGGCCGCCATCAGTTGACGCGATCGCGGCGTGCGGCCGTAACCGGTCATCAGGACAATTGGCAGGTCAGACCGGATCTCATGCAACTTGCCGGAGAGCTCGACCCCGGTCATGTCAGGCATGACCTCGTCCGTCAGCACCAGGTCGAAGCGCCCCGGATCGGCACGGAAGGCATTGAGAGCCGCGGGGCTGCGGTCGAACCCGACCGGCTCGTAGCCCAGCGCGGCGAGCATCTCCTCGGCAAGTTGCATCAGCGGCGTATCGTCATCGACAACCAGGATCGTCTCGCCGTTGCCATACTCGACCAGAACCTCGGTGGCCTCGCCATCGCCCTCATCCGCTTGGGCTGAAGCGGGTTCGATCTGCGGAAAATAAATCTTGAAGGTCGTGCCTTGGCCCAGTTGGCTCTTCACGTCCACCGCACCCCGATGTGCCGCGACAATTCCGTGCACCGTCGACAGGCCGAGCCCGGTGCCGTGCCCTGCCAGCTTGGTCGTGAAGAACGGCTCGAAGATGCGCTCGAGAGTCGCCTGATCCATGCCGCTGCCGCTGTCCCTGACGGCAAGGCGGATATAGCGGCCGGCAGGCAGGTTGCCGTGCGACAGCGCCTGCGCCTCGACGATCTCAAACATGTCGAGAGCGATCTCCAATAATCCGCGGCTGTTCATCGCATGCGCCGCGTTGGTGCCGAGATTCATCACCACCTGCTGAAGCTCGGTCGGATCGCCCGTCATCGCGGCATCCGTGGCTGCAAGATGCGTCTCCACTGCAAGCGTGGCGGGGGACGAGGCGCGCAGCAGATCGACCGCCTCCGCAATCACGGGCTGCACCCGCAGCGCGTGATGCTGCCGCTCGCGGCGACGACTGAAGGCAAGGATCTGTTCCGTGACGTCCTGCGCCCGCCTGCCGGCCTTCATGATCTGCTGGACGTAGCGCCGCGCACGAGACTCCTTCAGCAGCACCACCAGCGCCATCTCGCTATAGCCGAGGACGGCGCTGAGAATGTTGTTGAACTCGTGCGCTATGCCGCCGGCCAGCGTTCCGATTGCTTCCAGCCGCTGCGATTGGTTGAGCCGCGCCTGCAGCGCTTCGCGTTCCCGTTCGTTGTGTTGGCGCGCGATGGCATTGGCGAAGATCTCGGCGGCGGTGCGCAGCAGCGCGATGTCGTCGTCGGTCCAATGCTTTTCGTGCGTTAAGCCATCGAGAGCCAGAAAACCCAGCCGCTCTTCGGCATGCCACATCGGTATGCACAGCCACGATCGAATTTGATGCGCCTGCAGGCATGCCTTCTCCCGCCCCTCGGGAAGCTCGCCGACGCGGGGGACGTCGATGCAGCCTTGCCGTTCATGGTCCGCGAGCGTCCAGTGTGAAGCCAGTTCGATCAAATCGTTCGGCAGGCGGGCCGTCGAGCTTCCGCTCGGACGGCGATAGAAATAGCCGCTGGAAAGATCGGCATCGTATGTGCGGCTGACGAAAATCTGGGCACCGTCGAGCCCGGCATGTTCCACCAGGCGCGCGAGGCCCTTGCTGATCCCGGCCCGGATGCGGTCACGCGGCAGATTGATGAACTGTGTCGAGATCGAAGCGATCAAGCCTTCGAATTCCAGCCGCTCGCGCAGGATCCGCGCATTGTGGCGCAGGCGAGCGAACAGGTAAGCCACATAGCCCACCAGGACCAGCGCCGCGACGTAGAGCAGCGTCTGGAACCGCGCAGCCCGTGCCGCGGCGCGCCCATGCATATCGAGATACAGGTCCTGCAGAGCGCGGGCCCGTTCGCTCGTTGGCGCAGTCTGCAGGCGGGAGACGAGATCGTCGACCGCCGGAAGCCTGCTGACGATAAGCCGGCCGTGGGAGACAAGGGAGCGGACATCGCTTGCAGCCACGGCATCGACGGATGGCCTGGCCAGCCGGTCAAGCGAGGCGGTCACTGGCCTTGCCGCCTCCGGCCGGGGATCGCTGATGAACCGCGACATGGCGATCATCAGAGCTCCGATCTCGACCGCTCGAAGGCCGTCGCCCTCGGTCGTGAGCCGGCCGCTCATATAGTTGAAATAGTTCAAAGAGTTCTGCAGCAGCGCGTTGTCCGACTTGAACGCCTCGACGAGCGTTTCCTCGTCGCGCACCGCGGCGATGACATCGGCAATCCGCCTCTCGATGTCCGCCCGTGCTTCGCCGCCTGCGACATCTCTGACAGCCGGCAGCGTCCGCGTCGCCTCATTCAGGTTCTCGATCGACCGCACAAGCGGATCGTAGCTGCGCAACAGCCCCGCCCGTGCCCGCAACACGTCGCGCTGCAGGGCAGCGTTATAGAGGATGACGGTCCTGAGAGCGTCGAGCGTGCGTTCGTGGCGCGCGGCATCAGGAGCCGCGCCCTGCAGCAGGAGGAAGGTCAGGACGATGAGCAGGCACGCGACGACCGGCGCCAGGATGGGTAGCGACTTCATTGCTGCAGACGATCGGCTGCGCTGGTCAACGGCTGGCCGCGATATTCGCCCGTCAGCGTCGCAAGGAACTTGACGATGAGATCGGTATCGCGCTGGTCGAGTTCCCGGCCGAGCTGGCTTCGCGCCATGATCTTCACTGCGTCTGCGAGCGATGCGGTGCGGCCGTCGTGGAAATACGGCGCCGTCACCGCGACATTGCGCAGGCTGGGAACGCGGAAGACATGGCGGTCGCGCTCGACGCCGGTAATGGCGAAGCGGCCGAGATCCGCCTGGGACAAGGTTTTCTGACCGGCGAAGGGATTCCGAAAGATGCCGAACTTCTGAAACAGATTGCCGCCGACATTGGCGCCCTGATGGCAAGCGATGCAGCCAAACGCCTTGAACAATTGATAGCCATGCTCCTCGTCCGCCGTGATGGCGTCGCGCTCGCCCTTGAGATAGCGGTCGAAACGGGCGTTGGGCGTGATCAGCGAGCGTTGAAAGATGGCCAGGGCGTCGAGCACATGGGTCCGGCCGGGAGCCGCGCCGTAGAGCGTCACGAACCGCCGCGAATAGTCCGGGTCGGAACGCAGTTTCGGCAGCAATTCTTCCCAACTCGTGTTCATCAGCCTGTCATCGAGCAGGACTGCCTCGTTTTGCTCCTCGACAGTGCGGGAATTGCCGCGCCAGTTCAGCCGGAAATTGAGCGATGCGCTGAAGACAGTCGGCGCGTTGAAATCGAGCTGCCCGCCATCCGCCGCCGCAGAACGAGCCCTGCCGTCGTCGCCGCTGAAATCGAGCCTGTGGCAACCGCTGCAGGCGATGACATCGTCATGCGACAGCCGGACATCGTTGAACAGGCTCTCGCCAAGGGCGATCTTCGCCTGGTCGGAAGGACCAGTGCCCGTTATCGGAGCAATCGGCTCGCCGATCGGAGCGGCCGGCTGATTGACCAGGGCCAACGCAAACGGTGCCGCCGCTGCCAGGCAAAGCGGAACCAAAAGCCCCGCCCGAACCTTACCAATCTGCCCATACGCCATCGAGTGAGCCTGTGGTATCCGATCACGAAGATTATCGGTGCTTACCAACAAATCGCCGTTAATCGGCGTTAAGTCTAATAAAGCAACGGCTCGGTCATGGGTTCCATACCTGCGGACGGTCTGAGATGTCAGCCGAACAGAACACTCGCTACGAAGAGCAGTCGAAAGGCACAATCGAACAGGCAGCGGCGGCGAAGCATATTCTTGTCGTCGATGACGACCCCGAAATTCGCGAGATGCTCACCAATTACCTGGAGAGCGAGAATTTCAGGGTTAGCGCTGTTGCCGACAGCCGGGCCATGTCGCGCGTCCTCAATGAAAGACCGGTAGACCTGGTGCTCCTCGACATGCGGCTTGCCGACGAGGACGGGTTTGAAATCATGCGGCAACTCGGCAGTCCGCCGGAAGCGCCGCCCATCATCATCATCACCGGCCACAGGCGCGACGAAGTGGATCGCGTCGTCGGCCTGGAACTCGGGGCTGACGACTACATCACCAAGCCCTTCAGCCTCAGGGAACTGCTTGCGCGCGTTCGCGCCGTGCTGCGGCGATCGGGGTCAACACGCCAGCAGTCGCCTGGCAAGAAGCCCAAGCGTTACCGCTTTGCCGGCTGGGAACTCGACATGCGGATGCGGCGCCTGAGGTCGCCTGCCGGCGAAGCGACGCCGCTGACCGCCGGCGAGTTCAACCTGCTGGCAGCCTTCCTGCAATCGCCGCAACAGATCCTGAGCCGCGAGCAGCTTCTCGCTGCCAGCAGGATTCACGACGAAGAGGTGTTTGACCGCAGTATCGATGTGCAGATACTGCGACTGCGCCGCAAGCTCGAGGTCAGCCCGAGCGAGCCGAAACTCATTGTCACCGAGCGGGGCGCTGGCTACGTCTTCGCTGCCCCGGTCGAGGTGCAGTGACTTTCGAGGTGCTGTGACTTTGCCGACGCCCCGTTCCTGGCAGGGGTCAAATAGGAACGTTCATCGCCTCAGCGCATGCACGCTGTCAACATTGCCGCCGCCTATCGGCAGAGCCATGTCGTCGTCGAGCAAGCGCGTGATGCGGGCGAAGCCGGTAAAAGCCTTCCTTGCTTCCTCTGCCGACATCCTGCCCGCCAGAGCCGCGGAGCAGCAATTCACCGCGCATTGGTAGACTGGCCCACGCCGGCCGACTGGCCATCTACGCAAGAACTCCATCGCTTCGGCTACGCTATCAATTTCTTCGGCAGGACTTTCCTGCCCGCGCGAAATCCGCACAGGCGTAAAGAATTGCAGGCGATTCATTGTTTCCTCCCGGTCGATCGCTATGTGCCTGATCGAACCTATAAACTCACTGTTGACCATGTGGTTTCCGGCAAACAGGCCCTATGATGAAAAAGTCGGGCCAAAAACGAAGTCTTTCACATCACGCGACCGAAATCGAATCACCAAACATGACAAACATGTGGCGAGGTCGTGTCCCACCGTGTCGTATAGGTCGGCGGTAGCGAAGCCGGATTTGGCTAGCCGCAGCAGACCCATTTGGGGTCTCTTCTCCGTCAAAGCGCCAGCGGATCGAGGCAGGGAACTCCTAAGGGCTGGAAGTGTCTCAGGTTCCCAGTCAGGAGCGTCAAGGAGTTCGCTTTAGCGGTCGCAGCGATGAGAATGTCAGCCAGCCCTGGATGGCTCCCTGCGGCTGTGGCGGCGTCTTCCATGAGGCCTGCCTCCAACGCCACCGCCGCATCGATCGGCAAGATTTCCGCGCTGTAGTCCGTCATGATGCCCTGCAGCCACGCCATTAGCGTCTGAGCTTTCGCCGTGGCTCCCGAGCGGTCGAGCTTGGCGATGCCTCTCCGAAGTTCGTGGAGGGCAAAGGCAGGCACAAACAAGTTGCCCGTCTGCTGCAATAGCCAAGCTGCCGCATTCGGGGGCAGCGGAGGCTTTCCCGGCGCGGTCGCCGACAGCACCGAGGTGTCGAAAAGGTATGAGGTCAAAGGTTTACCTCGCGGCTTTGTTGGGTGCGGTCGCGCTCCGGTTCGAAGCCCTCGGGCCAACCGGGGAACGACAGCAGGTATTCCGCAAGGCTGGGCTTCTCGGGGTAAATCTTCCTCGCTTCGTCGATCGGAACGATAGCTGCCACTGGCTTGCCGTGCCTCGTGATCGTGATCGGTTCGCCGGCCTCGGCCGCATCGACGAGTGCCGTCAAAGTGGCCTTGGCTTCGCGAATGTTGATGTGTTTCACTGCTGTTGCCTCCATTGTGGTTGCACGCAACTACACCTAGCAAATCCGTCGTCGATTGCAAGTGGACCCTTCCCGGAGAACAGGCCATTCCAAAACTTCGATCGCATCTCGAAGGAAGTCGCGGACAGTTTCGACGCCAGGATTTCCATTTACCTCTCCCAGGGAGAGTGAACGGGGAGAAGGGGGCTGGCGGCAACCTTGGCACCCTTTCCGCAACGCTGGAAATTGGCGAAATCTTTTCCGAGGCGTCTTTCTCCCCGTCGCTATACGGGGAGAAGGGGAAGCCCTATCCACCGACCATTTCGGCCAATTTGCGCACGGTGTTCCAGTTGCGCGAGGTGCCGATGCCGAGCCGTTTATGGCTTATCGCCGCCACAAGACGCGAGCTTGGCACCTCGCGCGAAAAGAATATCCAGATGTCACCGCCGACGGCCTGCATCCGCTCATCCATGCCGATATAGGCCTCCAGCGCCGCAACGGCCTCAGCGGCAACGGGCTTGCGCATCACGCGCACCGCTACCTGATCCGCGGCGGCAGCCGATTCGGCGGGAAACGGATTGCCGGCCGCAAGCTTCAACCAGTCATCCGCGCGGCGCACGATGATGTCGACATGGCGGCCAAAAGTCTTTTGGAACGCCGTCTCCAATCGGCGCTCCAGCACGGCAATCTCTGTTTCTTTCGTCTCGAAAACCAGATTGCCGGTCGCCACCAGCGTGCGCGGGTTGTTCAGGCCCAGGCCTTCTGTCATGGCCCTGAGATCGGACATGACGACACGCCGCCCCTCGCCCAGGACGATGCTGTAAAGCAGAGCGACGTAGGTTTGCATGCTAGCCCGGATATCTCACGATAGCCTGTCGATTTAGACCAAGCGGCTCTGCTCCACCGCCGCCTCGATGAAGCTGGCAAACAGCGGGTGCGGGTCAAGCGGCCGGCTTTTCAGCTCGGGATGATATTGCACGCCGATGAACCAGGGATGGTCGGGATATTCGACCGTTTCCGGCAGCACGCCGTCCGGCGACATGCCGGCAAAAACCAGGCCGCAATCTTCTAGCCGCTCCTTGTAGTCGACATTGACCTCGTAGCGGTGGCGGTGGCGCTCGGAAATCTGCGTGTCGCCATAGATCTCGGCGATCTTCGAGCCCCTGGCGAGGTCCGCCTGATAGGCACCGAGCCGCATGGTGCCGCCGAGATCGCCGGTTTCCCTGCGCTTCTCCAGCATGTTGCCTTTCAGCCATTCCGTCATCAGGCCGACGACCGGTTCCTCGGTCGGACCGAATTCGGTCGACGAGGCATGATTGACGCCGGCCAGCGAACGCGCTGCCTCGATGCAGGCCATCTGCATGCCGAAGCAGATGCCGAAATACGGCACTTTTCGCTCGCGGGCGAACTTCGCCGCAAGGATCTTGCCTTCCGCGCCGCGCTCGCCAAAACCGCCGGGGACCAGAATGCCGTGGACCTTTTCCAGCCACGGCGCCGGGTCTTCCTTCTCGAATATCTCGCTCTCGATCCAGTCGAGCTTGACCTTGACGCGGTTGGCGAGACCGCCATGCGACAGCGCCTCGATCAGCGATTTGTAGGCGTCCTTGAGGCCGGTATATTTGCCGACGACGGCGATGGTCACCTCGCCCTCCGGGTTGTGGATGCGTTTGGACACCGCTTGCCAGGGCTCCATCCGCGGCTTCGGCGCCGGATCGATGCCGAAAGCGGCGAGCACTTCCGAATCCAGCCCTTCATTGTGATAGGCCATCGGCACGTCGTAGATGTGCGGCACGTCGAGCGCCTGGATGACCGCGCTCTCGCGCACATTGCAGAACAGCGACAGTTTGCGGCGCTCTTCCCTGGGGATGGGGCGGTCGGCGCGGACCAGCAAGATGTCGGGCGCGATGCCGATGCCGCGCAATTCCTTGACCGAATGCTGGGTCGGCTTGGTCTTCAATTCGCCCGCCGTCGGAATATAGGGCATCAGTGTCAGGTGCACGTAGACGGCGTTGTTGCGCGGCAGGTCGTTGCCAAGTTGACGGATCGCCTCCAGAAACGGCATCGCCTCGATGTCGCCGACGGTGCCGCCGATCTCGCACAGGACGAAGTCATAATCGTCATTGCCGTTGAGAATGAAATTCTTGATCTCGTCGGTGACGTGCGGAATGACCTGCACGGTGGCGCCAAGATAATCGCCGCGTCGCTCCCGCTCGATGATGTTCTTGTAGATGCGGCCCGTGGTGATGTTGTCCTGCTGGTTGGCGGAGCGGCCGGTGAACCGCTCATAATGGCCAAGATCGAGATCGGTCTCGGCGCCGTCATCCGTCACGAAGACTTCGCCATGCTGGTATGGCGACATCGTGCCGGGATCGACATTGAGATAGGGATCAAGCTTCTTGATGCGCGCGCGATAGCCTCGCGCCTGCAAGAGAGCCCCAAGGGCCGCTGCAGCGATGCCTTTTCCGAGTGAGGAAACCACGCCGCCTGTGATGAATACATATCGCGCCATGGGAGTCATCGCTTAACGCGGCCGAATTGATTCCGCCAGAGAAAAAACCGCCGCGAAGGCTTTTTCCCAAGAAGGCGCCCTGATGATGCTCGAACCAAAGCAAAAGGGCCGGCGAGGCCGGCCCTTTTGTTGACCCGTCAAGGCGTCAGATGATGACGACCTTGGTGCCCACTTTCACCCTGCGATAAAGGTCCATGACGTGCTCGTTGATCATGCGGAAACAGCCGTTGGAGGAGCTCGTCCCGATCGACTGCGGCGCAATGGTGCCGTGAATGCGCAGATGGGTGTCCTTCCTGCCGTCGTAGAGATAGATGGCGCGCGCGCCGAGCGGGTTATCGCCGCCGCCGGGCATGCCGTCCTTGTACCGGCCGTAATTCTTCGGCTCACGCTTCTGCATGTCGAGCGTCGGGATCCAGCGGGGCCATTCCTGCTTGTCGCCGACGGCGACCGTGCCCTTGAACTGCAGGCCGTCACGACCGACCGCAATCGCATAACGGCGGGCGGTCCAGGAGGATTCGACGAGATAGAGGCGGCGCGCACTCGTATCGATGACGATGGTGCCGGGGCTATAGCCGGTGAACTCGACCTCTTGCGGCACGAACTCCGGCTTCACCTTGAACTGCTTCCTGGCTTCCTTGCTGGCGAGCGCGGCATCGAGGGCGCGGGTCTCGGGGAGCAGCGACATCGACGGGGACGTGCCGCCGAACAGGCCGGCGAACAGCCCGACGCGCTGCGGCTTCTGCCCGACCGGCTCGCTGCGCAATTCCCCGTTGTTGCCGGTCAGCGCAACGTTCATGGCCTCGGCGGGAATTGCCTCGGCCGACTGGATTGCAGCGATGGGTTGAATCGGTTCGATGATCTTGACCGGCCTGGCATCGGCCAGCCTGGCCTTGCCAGCGGACTTATCCTTCTTGGCGAGGCCCTTCCTGGCAAGAAACGCCTGCCGTTCCGCGTCCGACCTGGCTTTGGCCGCCTCGCGCATCGCCAGCTTCCTTGCCTCGATCGCCTTTACTCGAGCAGCTTGCTTGTCAGCCGCGATCTTGGCCTCGATCCTCCTGATCTGGGCAAGATCTGCCGCGCTCGGGTCTTTTTTCTTCTTGAGCAGCCTTAGTTGCGCCGCATCGCTTTTGGCGGCGACGTTGACGACGTCAGTTGTGACTGCGGATTTAGGGGCCGAATTGCCCGCCGGCATGGCCGCGTAAGCGGGCGCACCAAGGCTGAGCACGGCCCAAAGGCCGGCTAAAATGAAGCTGCGAAGCTGCATGGCGAAGATCCGATCGTTCAATGCTTGTTGCCACGGCGTCGCCCGGCGTCCCCCAAGGACCCCGAATGTGCCGCGCGCAATCTATAATCGATTAATCGGAGACGCCTCAAGCGCCCTGGCGTGCCGCGCCCGGTCGAATCCTCGCGATCGTGCGGCATTTGCCGCGACTGTGTTCAAACAACAACAGATCGCGGCGCCGGACGTCTGCTGATTACTGGTTTGGAACCTGCGGTGTTACTGGCTGGGTGGCGCCGTTTGTGGCCGGCGGCGTGGTCGCTCCCGCCGCTGGCGGTGCAGCGGGGGCCGGGGCTGCGGCATCATTGCCGGAAGGCGGCGTTGGCGCCGTATTGCCGGACGGCGGTGTCGGCGTCGTGGTGCCAGGCAACTGGTTGAGCACGCCGCCCCCGCCGTTCGTCACAGGCACGCGATCGAGAATGTCGATCGGCTTCTCGCCGTAACGGGCGACGATCGACAAGGTCAGCGAGGTGGCGAAGAACGCCGCCGCCAGGATCGCCGTCGCCCGCGTCAGCGCGTTGGCGGCGCCGCGCGCGGTCATGAAGCCCGATCCGCCGCCGATGCCGAGGCCGCCGCCTTCGGAGCGCTGCAGCAGCACCACGCCGACAAGAGCGAGCACGACCATGAGGTGAACGACGATCAGTACGGTTTCCATAATTTATCCTGGCAAAGCCTTGCGCGGCCGCAGATACGACCGGTGATTTGGAGGCGGCTCAATACAATGCTTTGACGGCAATTCCAAGCCCGTGGCCGGAATATGGGAAGCAATGCGGCCGTTGCAACATTTTCCGCTGCGGCACAGTATCCGAAGTGCCCGACAGCCTTTCGATGCTAAAGCATGTCGCGCAAAAGCATGCCCTTGGGCCTGACCCCGCATTAGGCCGGCCAAACGCGACGCGCTTTAGGAGATGTTTCGATAGGCTTCGGCAATGCCGAGAAAGTCCGCCGCCTTCAGGCTGGCGCCGCCGACCAGCGCGCCGTCGACGTTGTTTACGCCAAGCAGTTCGACCGCGTTCGACGGCTTGACCGAGCCGCCATAGAGGATGCGCATCTTTGCCGCTGCGCTGCCAAGCCTTTCCGACAGTTTTTCGCGAATATGCGCATGCGCCTCAGCAACGTCGGCGGCAGTCGGCGTCAGTCCCGTGCCGATCGCCCATACCGGCTCGTAGGCGATGACGGTATTCGATGCCGTTGCAGTCGGCGGCACCGAGCCGGCGACCTGGCGCGATAGCACGTCGAGCGTGGCGCCCGCCTCGCGCTCGGCTCTCGTCTCGCCGATGCAGATGATGGCAACCAGCCCGGCGCGCCACGCGGCAGACGCCTTTGCCTGGACAATGGCGTCGTCCTCATTGTGATCGGCGCGGCGTTCGGAATGGCCGACGATGACGTGACTGGCGCCCGCATCTTTCAGCATCTCGGCCGAAATACAGCCGGTATGGGCGCCGCTCTCCTTGCTGTGGCAATCCTCGCCCCCGGCCCGGACCGGCGTGCGCGACAAGATCTCCGCGGCATGCGCAAGCAGCGTCGCCGGAACGCAGACCAGCGCTTCGGTCTCGGCATCGAGCCCGCTCATGAAGCCGTTGCCGATCATCCTGAGTTCGTTGAGCGAGGCGCTGGTGCCGTTCATTTTCCAGTTGCCAGCGACCAACGGGCGGATTCCAGGCGTCATGGGATTTGCTTCTCCGGGCAATATTCGGCTGCGTCCTCACTACCAAACTCAGCCCACAAAGCAATCGACAGTGGGCCGGAAGGACGCTATTGCGCTTGTTTCAGACTCGGCGCATGCGAAAATGCGCGAAAAAATCGGAAGTGACCATGCTTAGTATCTTGAGAAGCGCCGCGGGGACCTGGATCGCGAAAGCGCTACTGATATTGTTGGTGTTGAGCTTCGCCGTCTGGGGCATTTCCGGACAGATGGTCGGTGGTTTTGCAGGCCACGACGCCGTTGTCACGGCCGGCGGCACCAAAGTGTCGATCAACGAGTATCGGCTGGCCTATGACCGGCAGATCAGCGTGATGTCGCAGCAATTCGGCCAGCGCATCAGCCGCGAGCAGGCGACGGCGCTCGGCCTCGACAACCAGGTGCTGGCGCAACTCGTGTCGGGCGCGGTCCTCGATGAGCAGGCCCGCAAGCTCGGGCTTGGGCTGTCCAAGGACCGGCTGGCCCAACTCACACATGAAGACCCGGCCTTCAAGGGTCCCGGCGGCAACTTCGACAGAAGGACTTTCGAATACATACTGCAACAGGTCGGCATGCGGCCGGAAGACTATCTCAGGAATCGCGCCCAGCTGGCTGTGCGCCAGCAGATCGTCGAGGCGGTTTCCGACGGCCTCAAGGCCCCGAATACGTTCTTGAGGGCGGTGGCGCTTTATCGTGGCGAAGACCGCACCATCGACTATTTGACCTTGCCGAAATCGCTGGTCGAGCCGATCGAAGCGCCATCCGACACTACGCTTTCGGCCTATTTCGAGGAAAACAAGAAGACCTATGCGGCGCCCGAATACCGCAAATTCTCCTATGTCAGGCTCGAGCCGGAAGACATCATGGATGTGAGTGCCGTGACCGACCAGCAGGTCAGCGACGACTACAACAAGAACAAGGGGCGCTACACCACGCCGGAAACGCGCACCATCGAACAGCTCGTGTTCAAAACGCCCGATGCCGCGAAGGCCGCGCTCGATTCACTCGAGACCGGCGCGACCTTCGACAAACTCGTCGCCGCCGAGGGCAAGACGCAGGCCGACACGCTGCTCGGCACGCTGTCCAAGGACAAGATCGCCGACAAGGCGGTGGCGGATGCGGCCTTTGCGCTCAAGGTCAACGAAGTCAGCCCGGTCGTTCAGGGCGCCTTCGGTCCGGTTCTGCTGCGCGTCACCGAGATCAAACCCGAAGTGGTGAAGCCGCTGGCCGAAGTGGCCGCCGACATCCGCAAGGACCTGGCGCTCGGCGAGGCAAGCCGCATTCTGCTCGACGTCCATGACAGCTACGAAGATAGCCGCGCTTCGGGCAGCACGCTCAAGGAAGCGGCCGAAAAGCTGAAGCTGAAGGTCGTCACCGTCGACGCGATCGATCGCACCGGCCTGAGGCCGGACGGCGCCATCATCAAGGATCTGCCGGAATCGCCGGATCTCATCAAGGCGGTGTTCGATGCCGAGCCCGGCACCGAGAATCCCGACCTCACCACCGCCAACAATGGCTTCGTGTTCTACGAGGTGGCGTCGATCACGCCGGCCCGCGACCGCACGCTGGATGAAGTCCGCCAGAAGGTCGTGGCCGACTGGACGGCGGCGGAAACGACCAAGCGGCTCACCGCAAAAGCGCAGGAGCTCGAAAAGCGTCTCGAGGCCGGCACCACGCTCGACGTGATCGCGAGCGAACTCAAGCTTGAGAAGCAGACCAAGCGCGGCGTCAAGCGCGGGGCGGACGACGCCGATTTCGGCAAGGAAGGGGCGGCTGCGATGTTCGGCGAAGGCGAAGGCGGGACCGGATTGATCCCCTCGCCCACCGGCGACGGACAGATCCTGTTCAGGATCGCCGAAGTCTTCGAGCCTGCCGGAGCCGACGCCAGCTCGGTGCCGGACGACGCGCAGAAATCGTTCACCGCCGGCATGTCCGACGACCTGCTCGACCAGTTGGTGGCGCAGCTGCAGACGCAATATGACGTTCGCATCGACCAGACCGCCGTTGCCCAAGCCCTGACCAGATGAGCGCGCTCAAGACCCATATCGCCAAGGTCGCCGCCGGCAGCTCGCTTTCCTTCGAGGAAGCGCGCGATGCCTTCGACATCATCATGTCGGGCGACGCTACGCCCGGCCAGATCGGCGGCTTCCTGATGGCGCTGCGCGTGCGCGGCGAGACGGTGAGCGAGATTTCCGGCGCCGTCGCCACCATGCGCGCCAAGATGCTGCGCGTCGACGCGCCGGCTGGCGCCATCGACATCGTCGGCACCGGCGGCGACAATTCGCACAGCGTCAACATCTCGACCGCATCCGCCTTCGTAATCGCCGCCTGCGGCGTGCCGGTGGCCAAGCACGGCAATCGCGGACTGTCCTCGCAGACCGGCGCCGCCGACGTGCTGACCGCGCTCGGCGTCAAGCTCGACATCCCGCCGGAAACGATCGGCCGCTGCATCCACGACGCAGGCGTCGGCTTCATGTTCGCGCCGGCGCATCATCCGGCGATGAAGCATGTCGGCCCGATCCGCGTCGAGCTCGGCACCCGCACAATCTTCAACCTGCTCGGCCCGCTCTCCAATCCGGCTGGTGTCGTCAGGCAGATGGTTGGCGTCTTCTTGCCGGAATGGATCATGCCGGTGGCCGAGACGTTGAAGGCACTGGGCGCCGAGCACGCCTGGGTCGCCCATGGCGACGGCTATGACGAGATCACCACCACCGGCGAAACCCAGGTCGCCGAACTGGTCGGCGGCGAGATCCGCAGCTTTACGCTGACCCCGGAAGCGGTCGGGCTGAAGCGGCATACCAAGGACGAGTTGCGCGGCGGCGATGCCGCCTACAACGCCCAGGCGCTGCGCGACATGCTGGGCGGCGCTGCCGGCGCCTTTCGCGATACGGTGCTGATGAACGCCGGCGCCGGACTGGTGGTGGCGGGAAAGGCGACGACGCTTGCCGATGGCATGGCGACGGCGGCGCAAGCCATCGACAGCGGCCGGGCGCTAAAGGTGCTTGACCGGCTGGTCGAGATTTCGAACGGATAGCGCCGTGTCTGATATCCTGCGCAAGATCGAAGCCTACAAGCGCGACGAGATCGCGGCGGCGAAGGCGCGGGTGCCGCTTGCCGAAATCAGGGCGCGGGCAAAGGATGCCGACGCACCACGCGGCTTTCTCTCGGCCCTTGAAGCCAAACGCAAAACCGGCAGTTTCGCGCTGATCGCCGAGATCAAGAAGGCGAGCCCGTCCAAGGGCCTGATCCGCGCCGATTTCGATCCGCCGGCGCTGGCCACGGCCTATGCCAAAGGTGGGGCTGCCTGCCTCTCGGTGCTGACCGATGCGCCGTCTTTCCAGGGGGCGCCTGAATTCCTCACCGATGCGCGCAGCGCCGTGACATTGCCGGCTTTGCGCAAGGATTTTCTGTTCGAGCCCTATCAGGTGTTCGAGGCCCGTGCGTGGGGCGCGGACGCCATCCTGATCATCATGGCGAGCGTCGATGACGCCGTGGCCAGGGAACTCGAAACGACGGCGTTCGAGCTCGGCATGGATGCGCTGGTCGAGGTGCATGACGAGGCCGAGACGGAACGCGCGCTGAAACTGTGGTCGCGGCTGATCGGCATCAACAACCGCAATCTGCGGACGTTCGAAACCAGCATCGAGACATCGGAGCGGCTCGCGGCGATGGTGCCGGCCGACCGACTGCTGGTCAGCGAGAGCGGTATTTGCTCGCACCAGGACTGCCGCAGGCTGGAACGGAGCGACATTGGCACTTTCCTCGTCGGCGAGAGCCTGATGCGGCAACAGGACGTGGCCACTGCGACGCACCTGCTTTTGACGGGCAAGGCGCCCGCCAATGCATCTGCCCGAAAATCGGAATCGATGTTCGGAGAGCATGATGCATAGATACAAAGCGTCAGAGTGTAGTTTGTGCGTCCAAACGGACGCACGTCGCTCCAGGGTGACCTGACGATGTCGGCCGCCCTCACCCATCTTGGCGCGGAAGGCGAAGCCAATATGGTCGATGTCGGCGACAAGGCGGAGACGACCCGCACGGCAATCGCCGAAGGTCTTGTCTCGATGCGGCCCGAAACGCTGAAAATGATTCTCGACGGCGATGCCAAGAAGGGCGACGTGCTGGGCACGGCGCGCATCGCCGGCATCATGGCGGCCAAGAGGACGCATGAGCTGATCCCGCTCTGCCATCCGCTGCTGTTGACCAAGGTATCGGTAGACATCGAACCTGACGCGACGCTGCCCGGCCTGAAGGTCACGGCGCTGGCCCGCGTCACCGGCAAGACCGGCGTCGAGATGGAAGCGCTGACCGCCGTCTCGGTCGCCTGCCTGACCATCTATGATATGGCCAAGGCGGTCGATCGCGGCATGGCGATCTCCGGCATCAGGCTGGTGGAAAAGACCGGCGGCAAATCCGGCGACTACAAGGCGGATGCCCAGGGGGCAGGCCAATAATGGCGCTGCTTGCGGTCGCCGAGGCGCTCGAGCACCTGCTTGCCGATGCTGCGCCCTTGCAGGCTGAAAGCGTCGCCCTGATGGATGCCGCCGACCGCGTGCTGGCGGAGCCGCTCATGGCGCTCCGCACCCAGCCGCCATTCAACGCGTCGGCCATGGACGGCTATGCCGTGCGGGCCGACGATGTCGCGTCCGTGCCCGCGAGACTTTCGGTGATCGGCATGGCGCCGGCCGGTCGCGGCTTTACCGGAACAGTCGGCCCGGCGCAGGCCGTGCGCATCTTCACCGGCGCGCCGCTTCCCGCAGGCGCCGACACCATCGTCATCCAGGAGAATGTCCGCGACCTCGGTGGCGGCATCGTCGAAGTGACCGCGCCCACGGTTGAAGGCCGCAACATCCGCCGCCTCGGGCTCGATTTCTCGAAGGGCGACATGCTGCTGGAGAAAGGCCGCCTGCTTGATCCGGCGGCATTGTCGCTGGCGGCGTCGGCCAACCACCAGCAGGTCCGCGTAGTGAAACGGCCGCTGGTCGCCATCATCGCCACCGGCGACGAATTGCTGCCGCCGGGCAGCGACCTTGGCCCCGACCAGATCATCTCCTCCAATGCCTATGGTGTCGCCGCCGCGGCCCGCTCGGTCGGCGCCAGCGCACTCGATCTCGGCATCGCCCCCGACCGCAAGGAGGCGATCGCCGCGCTGGTGACAAAAGCCGTCGACGCAGGCGCGGACGTCATCGTCACGCTGGGCGGCGCCTCGGTCGGCGACCATGACCTCGTCCATGACGTGCTGACCGGCGAAGGCATGGCGCTCGATTTCTGGAAAATCGCCATGCGGCCCGGCAAGCCACTGATGTTCGGGCGGCTGGGCGCCATCCGCTGCATCGGCCTGCCCGGCAATCCGGTGGCCAGCCTGGTCTGCACGCAGCTCTTTCTGAAGCCGCTGCTGGCGCGGCTCAGCGGCCGCGCCTTCCGCCAGGACATGCGTCAGGCGCGGCTCGGCGCCGCCATGCCGGCCAACGATCTCAGGCAGGACTATGTACGCGCGGTGGTGAAGGAAGAAGCTGGCACGCTTGAGGCAACGCCGTTCAGTATCCAGGATTCCTCGATGCTCAGAATGCTGGCCGACGCCAACGGACTGGTCGTGCGCGAGCCATTCGCTCCCGCAGCCGCAGCGGGCGCCGCCTGCAGCGTGCTGATGCTACGCTGAACAAAACGTCAACACATTCATTAAACTTTAAATGGTTGCGGAACACAACTGGAACAGATAGTGTTTGTTCTGGGTTTGTTTTTCTGATTCTGTTGGGGGTGGCGATGCTGACACGCAAACAACATGAACTGCTGATGTTCATTCACGAACGGCTGAAGGAAAGCGGCATTCCGCCCTCGTTCGACGAGATGAAGGAAGCGCTCGACCTCGCCTCCAAATCAGGGATCCACCGGCTGATCACGGCGCTGGAGGAACGCGGTTTCATTCGCCGCCTGCCCAACCGCGCCCGCGCGCTGGAGGTGCTGCGCCTGCCCGATTCGATCGCGCCGGGCCTCAATGCGGCGCGCAAATTCTCGCCGAGCGTCATTCAAGGCAGCCTTGGCCAGGGCGGGCTTGGACAGGGCGGCCTCGGACGCCAGATCAAGCCGGCGCCTTCGCGCATGCGTGCTGCCGGCAATGACGACGACGTCGTTGCCACCGTCTCCATACCGGTGATGGGCCGCATCGCTGCCGGTGTGCCGATCGACGCCATCCAGCACCAGACGCATTCGATCTCGGTGCCACCGGACATGATCACCGGCGGCACGCACTACGCGCTGGAGGTCAAGGGTGATTCGATGATCGAGGCCGGCATCTTCGACGGCGACACGGTCATCATCCGCAACGCCGATACCGCCCAGCCTGGCGAGATCATTGTCGCTCTGGTCGACGAGGAGGAAGCGACGCTGAAACGATTCCGCCGCAAAGGTGCCTCGATCGCACTGGAAGCCGCCAATCCGGCCTACGAGACGCGCATCTTCGGGCCGGACCGGGTCAAGGTGCAGGGCAAGCTCGTCGGACTGATCCGGCGTTACTGAAGAGCAGGCTTCTTGGGTTTCTCGGCCCTGCGGTATGGCGGCAGGCCCCTCGCCTCGCGCGAAAATCGCCGCTGCTCATGCCAGGGTCTGTATGGCTGTCTGACGGCAAAACGGATTTCTGCGCGCGTCGTCGCCGATAGCGGATCGAAGAACACGGCGGCACTGCCCATGCGTGCGAGCTGCCGTTTGGTGACGACGAGAACCAGCGGGTTGCGGCAGGGTTTGTAATAGGCTGTGGCATCGTCGATGACGATCAAATCCGCAAAGGCACAGGCCGGCCGCGCGGTTTTGCGGTTGTCGGCGAGCGCGATGAGCGCGCCGGACGGATGCCGGGCCAGGCACAGGCCGGCAGTGCAGGTGAAAGGCGCTCCCGGCGGCAGGTCGGCCGGGTCGGCGATGTCGAACCGCACATCTCCTTTTTCGAATGTCTCCGGCTCGACGATCGTCGTTGAAACCAGCGCATGTTTCCAGTTGTCGGTGGTGAATTCGTTCGAACGCACCCGGTTGACGGCAAGTTCACCGCCGCCGATCGGCATCGCCACCAGGTGCGCATCCTCCGAGATCAGCACGTCGGGGGTGCGCGTCTCGGAAATCGTCAGCAGGCCGGCGAGCGCAAAGGGAAGTGCGGCAAGCCGCAGCCATGTCGTCGCCATCGTGGCGATGACCAGGGCGACCGTCACCAGCAGGACCGATTGCAACGAAATCAGGCCGACTGCATCGACCGGCGAACGCTCCGAGATCCATCCCGAAATTGCGATCATCGCCGTCAGGCCCTTGCCCATCATGTAGAGGAAAGGGCCGTCGAGGCCAAAAGGCATTGCCAAGGCGCTGAGGACGGCCAGGAACATGACG
Organism: Mesorhizobium sp. WSM4816; assembly: GCF_055811535.1. Taxonomy (NCBI): domain Bacteria; kingdom Pseudomonadati; phylum Pseudomonadota; class Alphaproteobacteria; order Hyphomicrobiales; family Phyllobacteriaceae; genus Mesorhizobium; species Mesorhizobium sp. WSM4816. The sequence continues at coordinate 103,752 of NZ_JBVVQR010000005.1, forward strand.
ATCGTGACGATCGGCATGACGGCCAGATTGGCGAACAGGCTAAGCGGCGAGACGCGCTGGAAGTGCCAGATGGCGAACAGCGCGGTGGCGCTGCCGGCAATGATGGAGGTCATTGCGATGGTGCCTGCCCCAGCGACAAGTTTGCGCGTGACAAAAGCGACCGGTGACCGTCGCCGTTGCGGCGCCGTGGCCTTGTCGGCACGATAGTCGGACCAACCGGCATAGGCGCCCACGAGAGCCGCAGTCGCGGCGAACGACATCTGGAAGCTTGCGCCGACCACCTCATGCGGCGACACGACGATGACGACGATGGCCGAAATCGCCAGGTTGCGCATGGTGAGTGCCGCCCGGTCGAACAGCACGGCGACAAGCATTACCGCCAGCATGATGAAGCTGCGTTCAGCCGCGACCACGATACCGGAAAAGATCAGATAGGCAGCGATGGAGACGAGTGCGGCAGCAGCCGCATATTTCTTGACCGGCCGGCGCGACGAAAAGTCGGGAAACAGCGCAAAGGCGCCGCGCAGCAATCCCATGACGGTGCCGGCGACAAGCGCCATGTGCAGGCCGGAAATGGAGATGATGTGGTAGATGCCGGTGCGCCGCATCGATTCGTTTATCTCTTCGGGGATGCCGGCACGCACGCCGACGATCAGCGCAGCGGCAATCTCCCCCTCGGCACCACCGATGCTGTCCCTGATGTGGTCGGCTATGGTTTCGCGCGCCTTCTCGATCGACGAAGAAAGGCGTGCGGTTAACGGTGCATCTTCGGAGACGACGATCTTTGGACTGCCGAGGAAAAAGCCACTGGCACCGATACCGGCGAAATAGCTGTCGAAGGAGAAATCAAAGCTGTCCGGTCTGACCGGGCCAGTCGGAGGCAGAAGCCTCACATAGCCGGTTGCCACCGAGCCTGCGGTCATCTCAGCGGGAATCTTGCGTGCCGATACCCTGACACGTTCGGGTGCATAACGCAGTGTCGGCCGGGCGGTCGACATCACGTCGATGGTCAGCCTGATCCGGCCGTTCGCCATCTGGTCGAGCCTGACGACACGGCCGGTCAGCCGGGTCTGAATTTCCGAACCGAGCATCTTCGTTCCGGCGCGCCAGGTTTCCACCTTGGCGGCGAGCACACCAAGCGCGCACAGCAACGCTGCCATGAAGCACAGATGCGTTTTGCGGCGTGAGCGCGTGACGGCCGCACACAATGCCGTGAGGACCACGACGGAGATGGGCTGGGCAAAGTCCGGTTCGACGGCAAGCGAAAAATAGACGATCACCCCGCATGCCAGAAAAACCGGCACCAGCAGGAAGGCGACGCCGCGGTCGAGTTCCAGGCCGGCTGCCGAGGCCACCTTGTTGCGGACACCGGATGGTGAAAGATGGCTGAGCTGTCGGCGAAAACGAATGACAGGGCCGGGTGCTGGAGCCGGTATCGGCGCCGAGCGATCCGGCGAAAGAGGCTGGATGCCCGGCGGCGACGCAGGCAGCGAAACGGGTAGCGGCTCAGCGTGAGGAACGTCGGCGAACAGCGATCGTTCGCTGACGCTTGCGTTCGCGCCCTCGCTCTCGTCCACGCCGCGGCCTGGTCCAGCCATAGGGTTCGCCCCTTGCGCCCTTGACCTCCTATGCTACATGAACGCGCAACGCGCGAAAGTCCGCGCAGCCACATCCGTTTCCTGCGCTTGCCCCGAGAGTTCCATGCCCGACAAGGTCGTCACCCGTTTTGCCCCTTCGCCCACCGGATTCCTGCATATTGGCGGCGCGCGCACGGCGCTGTTCAACTGGCTGTATGCGAAACACACCGGCGGCAGGATGCTGCTGCGCATCGAGGACACCGATCGCGAGCGTTCGACCGATGCGGCAACCGCTGCCATCCTCGATGGGCTCTCCTGGCTCGGCCTCACCTGGGACGGCGAGCCGGTATCGCAGTTCGAGCGCGCGCCGCGCCACCGCGCGGTCGCCGAGGAGCTGGTGCGCCTCGGCAAAGCCTATTACTGCTATGCGGCGCCGGCTGAGCTGGAGGCAATGCGCGAGAGTGCGCGGGCCAAGGGCTTGCCTCCCCGCTATGACGGCCGCTGGCGCGACCGCGACCCGTCAGAGGCGCCGGTTGGCGCCAGGGGCGCGATCCGCATCAAGGCGCCGGCCGAAGGCGAGACGGTGGTGCATGACCGCGTGCAGGGCGAAGTCCGCTTCCCCAACAAGGACCTCGACGATTTCATCATCCTGCGCTCGGACGGCAATCCGACCTATATGCATGCCGTCGTCGTCGACGACCACGACATGGGCATCACCAACATCATCCGCGGCGACGACCATCTGACCAATGCCGCCCGCCAGATGGTGATCTATCGAGCCTTGGGCTGGGAGGTGCCGTCAATGGCGCATATCCCGCTGATCCATGGCGCCGACGGCGCCAAGCTGTCGAAGCGGCACGGCGCCCTCGGCGTCGAAGCCTATCGCGCCATGGGCTATCTGCCCGAGGCACTGCTCAACTACCTGGCGCGGCTCGGCTGGAGCCACGGCGACGACGAGGTCATGTCGATCGCCGACATGATTGCGTGGTTCGACATCGGCGATGTCAACAAGGGGGCCGCCCGCTTCGACTTCGCCAAGCTCGAGGCGCTGAACGGCGTGCATATGCGGCGCATGAACGACGCCGAATTGCTCGATATCTTCATCAACACCTTGCCCTATCTCGAAGGCGGCCCGGCGATCGCAGCGCGCCTCGACGACACACGCAAGGCGCAGTTGCTGGCCGCCCTGCCCGGCTTGAAGGAGCGCGCCAAGACGCTGGTCGAGCTGGTTGACGGTGCCGCCTTCCTGTTTGCCGAGCGGCCGCTGCCGATCGACGAGAAGGCGGCGGCGCTGCTCGGCGGTGAGGCGCGCGAGATCCTGCGGGGCGCGCATGCGGCGCTGAAGGCGATTTCAGGGGATTGGACGGCCGCAGCGGCGGAAGCGGCGATCCGCCAATATGCGCTTGCCGGCGGTCGTAAGCTTGGCGCTGTGGCCCAACCTTTGCGCGCCGCGCTCACCGGCAAAAGCACCTCGCCCGGCGTGTTCGACGTGCTTGCCGTGCTTGGCCGCGAGGAAAGCCTGGCGCGCGTCGCGGATCAAATCGATTAGCAAAACTGGCCCAAGAAGATTGGCATTGAAAGGTGGGTTTCGCAGTGCAACATTAGGTCTTGGCCCAATTTGGCACGCAAATCCAATTGCGGGCGCAAACGCGCGAACTCCGATACTTTCGACGTGTTGCGTTGCAGAAATTTTGCCTTTGCCGACATGAGAAAACAAAAAGGAGTTTGCAATGTCCGAAGCTGCGACAAAAATGGAATTTGGCGGCAAAACCCACGCGTCGACCGCGAAACTTGAATTCGGCGGCAAAACTCACGAACTCAAGGTGCGAAGCGGCTCGGTCGGACCTGACGTCATCGATATCGGCGCGCTTTACAGCACCACCGGGGCCTTCACCTACGATCCCGGCTTCACCTCGACGGCAAGTTGCGAGTCGGAAATCACCTTCATCGATGGCGATGCCGGCATCCTTTTGCATCGCGGTTATCCGATCGACCAGTTGGCCGAGCACGGCGACTTCCTCGAAGTCTGTTATCTCCTGCTCTACGGCGAACTGCCGACCAAGGCGCAGAAGGACGATTTCGACTACCGGGTGACGCGCCACACCATGGTGCACGAGCAGATGTCGCGCTTCTTCACCGGCTTTCGCCGCGACGCCCACCCGATGGCGGTGATGTGCGGCGTGGTCGGTGCGCTGTCAGCTTTCTATCACGATTCCACCGACATCTCGGACCCCTACCAGCGCATGGTCGCATCGATGCGGCTGATCGCCAAGATGCCGACGATCGCGGCGATGGCCTACAAATACCACATCGGCCAGCCCTTCATTTACCCGAAGAACGAGCTGAATTTCGCGGCCAACTTCCTGCATATGTGCTTTGCCGTGCCGTGCGAGGAATACAAGATCAACCCGGTGCTGGCGCGTGCGATGGAGCGCATCTTCATCCTGCACGCCGATCACGAGCAGAACGCCTCGACCTCGACCGTTCGCCTCGCCGGCTCGTCGGGCGCCAATCCGTTCGCCTGCATCGCCGCCGGCATCGCCTGCCTGTGGGGACCGGCCCATGGCGGTGCCAACGAGGCAGCCTTGAACATGCTGGGCGAGATCGGCCAAGTCGACCACATCCCGGATTTCATCGCCCGCGCCAAGGATAAGAACGATCCGTTCCGATTGATGGGCTTTGGCCATCGCGTCTACAAAAACTACGATCCGCGCGCCAAGATCATGCAGAAGACCGCACATGAGGTTTTGGGCGAACTCGGCATCAAGGACGATCCGCTGCTCGACATCGCCATGGAACTGGAAAGGATTGCCCTGACCGATTCCTATTTCATCGAGAAGAAGCTATATCCGAACGTCGATTTCTATTCCGGCATCACGCTGAAGGCGCTGGGCTTCCCCACCACCATGTTCACCGTACTGTTCGCAGTCGCCCGCACCGTCGGCTGGATCGCGCAGTGGAAAGAGATGATCGAGGATCCGCACCAGAAGATCGGCCGCCCGCGCCAGCTCTATACAGGTGCGCCGGAACGGGATTATGTGCCGATTGCTAAACGGTGAATAGTGAATAGTGAATAGTGAATAGTGAAGCAGGGTCTCTTTGTGGCCTATGGTCAAGCACGATTTTGACCATTCACTATTCACCACTTCACCATTCACCGCTTGATACACTTCATCACGACCCCCGCAGCGATGTCGCCCGAAGGTCCGTCGACAGCCATGCGTCTGGCCACCTCGGCAAAACCGTCCTTCTGCCATGCGCGATAGGGGGTGTCGGAAAACAGCGCCTCCAACTGCCGCGCCAGGTAGTGCGGTCGCACATATTCGTTGTAGCTTTCCGGCACGATCGGGCGGTCGGCGATGAGATTGGGCAAGGAGGCGCTCCATACGGTGATCAGGCGTTGGGCCATCCGCATGACCGGATCGAGCCGGTAGCAGGAGATCATCGGCACACCCGACAGCGCCAGTTCCAGCGACACCGTTCCCGATGCGATCAGCGCTGCATCGGCCTTGCCGAAGGCCTGCCATTTGCGCTCGGGATCAAGGATGATCTCCGGCTTCTCGTCCCAGCTTGCCACCGAAGCCCTGATCAGGTCGGCGACATGCGGCACGGTCGGCAACAGCAGGCGCAAGCGGTGTCCGCGCGCACGCAGGATCGAGATCGTCTTGCCGAACGGGCCGGCCAGCCGTCGCACCTCGCCGCGACGCGAGCCAGGCAGCACAAGCAGTGTCTTCACACGATCGTCGGACAGGTCGCGCGGCAGGCTTTGCGCCTTGGCGGCGCCGAGCACGCCTGGATCGTGGGTAAGGCGATGGCCGACATAGGTGCCGGTCGGACCGCCGAGGCGGGCGAGTTCCCTCACTTCGAAAGGCAGGATGCAGAGGATGTGGTCGACATACGGTTTCATCGCCACCGCCCTGCCCGGCCGCCATGCCCAGACGCTCGGGCAGACATAGTGGACGATCGGGATTGCCGGATCGGCGGCACGCACCTTTTTCGCCACGCGCAGCGAAAAATCCGGGCTGTCGATGGTGATCAGGCAGTCGGGCTTTTCATTGGCGACCGCACCGGCCGTCTGGCTGATCCGTCGCATCAGGCGCGGCAGATCGCGCAGGATGGCGCTCAATCCCATCAGCGCGATCTCGCCGCCGTCGAACAGCGGCGTGAGGCCGAGCGCCTGCAAATGCCGGCCGCCGATGCCGACGAGCCGGACCTCGCGGCCGGTCACGCGCTTGAGCGCCTCTACGATGTCGGCGCCAAGCAGATCGCCGGATTCCTCGCCGGCGACGATGGCGATCTTCAGCGGTCGCTCAGTCGCCATGCACCGGCTCCGCAGCAGGCAGGCCGATCACGAACAGGCCGAGCGCGTTGGCGCGAGCGACGGCTGTCGGGCCTTCGAGAACCAGCGAGCGGCCGGCTTCGACGGCAATGCCGGCAAGTCCGGCGGCATGCGCCGCCTCGATCGTCTGCGGGCCGATGGAGGGCAGATCGGCGCGCAACTCCTGGCCAGGCTTGGCGCATTTGACCAGGACGCCGCGCGTTCTGCCGGCCAGCCTGCCATGGCCGCGCAACTGCCGTGTTCGATCGAGCAATCCGTCGGTGCCCTCGATGCCTTCCAGCGCGATGGCGCGGCCGCCGATCGCAACAGCCGCCTGGCCGATATCCAGCGCGCCGATGGCCATTGCCGCTGCGTGGGCCGCTTTGATGTCGCGCCAGTCGGATTTCCGCGGCGCTGCCTTGGTCAGCGCGCCTTCGGCGGCGACCAGTTCCGGCACGATCTCATGAGCGCCGACCACCTTGATGCCGCTGCGCTCGACCCTTCGCACGAACAGTTTCAGCACGGTGTCGTCGCCTTGGGTTACACCGACAAGAAGGCTGGGCACCCAGGCGAGCAGGCCGAGATTGAGGCGCATGGCGCTCAGTCTGGGGCGCCGTGTGATATGGCCCGCTGTCACCAGATGGGTAACATGACTATTTTTGAGCGTCGGCAGCAGAGAGCCGACATCCTCCAGCCTCAACGTCGCCTGCTCATAGGCGTCGAAGTCGGATATGCGGTCGACCTCGCCCGCCACTATTACCACGAAGGGAGACTTGCCTTGCACAGCAAGCGCCCTGGCGACTTCGACCGGTAAACTGCCGCCGCCAGCTATGATGCCGATTTTGGCGTCTGGCGCGAGATCAAGGCCCGTTCGGGTGCCCTCAATCTTCGTCATCGGCATCGTCGCCGCCACCGGCCTTGAGCGACGGGACGGCATAGTGCCGCTTACCGCGACTGGCGATGAAATCGATGATCTTCATGGCGGTCGGTGACGAGGCGAATTCCGCCTTGGCGAACTCGATGTTTTCGCCGACGGTTCGGGAGCGATCGAAGATCGTCTTGTAGGCCTTGCGCAGCGTGTGGATCTCGGAGCGCGGCAGGCCGGCGCGCTTCAGGCCGATGATGTTGAGGCCGCGAAGGCTGGCGCGATTGCCGACGGCGATGGCGTAGGGAATGACATCGCCGACGAATGCCGAGCAACCGCCGAGAAAGGCGTTGTCGCCGACGCGGACAAACTGATGAACTGCGCTGAGACCACCGATATAGACGTTGTCGCCGATCTCGCAATGGCCGCCCAACGTCGCCTGATTGGCGAAGGTGGCGTTCTTGCCGACGATGCAATCATGCGCGATGTGGGCATAGGCAAGGAAGTTGCCGTTGTCACCGATCGTCGTCTCGCCGCGGCTGGAATCGGTGCCGACGTGCATGGTCACGCCTTCGCGGATCGTGCAGTTCTCACCGATGACCAGCGTGGTGCGGCCGCCCTTGTGCTTGTTGTTTTGCGGCGGCGCGCCCAGTGTCGCCATCGGATAGACTTTGGTCGACGCACCGATGGTGGTCGCGCCGATCACCGAGACGTGGCTGACCAGTTCGACGCGGTCGCCGAGCACCGCGTCGGCGCTGATGTGGCAGAATGGCCCGATGCGGACGCCTTCGCCGATTTTTGCGCCGGCCTCGATGACCGACGATGGATGGATGACTGTCTGGATTTTCATAAGCATTCGATCGTCAGTCGCTCGTGACCATCATCGCCGATATCTCGGCTTCCGCGGCCTTGACGCCGTCGACGAGAGCCTCGCAGGCGAATTTGAGAAGGTTGCCGCGTTTCTTGATTTTCTTCACATGGATCTTCAACTGGTCGCCGGGAACGACCGGTTTACGGAATTTGGCATTGTCGATGGTCAGGAAATAGACCAGCGACGGTTTTTCGGTGCCTAGGCTGCGGATGCAGATGGCGCCGGCCGTCTGCGCCATCGCCTCGACGATCAGCACGCCGGGCATGACCGGCTGATCCGGGAAATGACCTTGGAAATGCGGCTCGTTTATGGTCACGTTCTTGATGCCGGTGGCGGACTCGTCGCCATCGATATCGATGATGCGGTCGATCATCAGGAACGGATAGCGATGCGGCAGGAGCTTCATCAGCCCCAATATGTCGACCGCCTCGAGCGTTGTCGCCGCAACCATCTCAGCTCTTCCCTCCGTCGCCCGATTTGCGCGCCCTGGCCAGTCTTCGCAGAGCCGCGATCTCCCGCATGGCTTCCGCCATCGGCTGCGCCGGGTACCCTCCCCAAATCTCGCCCGCGGGGACGTTGCTCATGAACCCGCTTCTTGCAGCAAGCTTGGCCCCTGTCCCTACCGTCAGATGATCCGCAAGACCGACACCGCCACCCATGGTGACGTTGTCGCCCACCGTTACGGAACCGGAAATACCCGAAAGGCCGGCGATTATGCAATTGCGGCCGATGCGGACGTTATGAGCGATCTGGACCAGATTGTCGATCTTGGTGCCTTGACCGATAATCGTGTCGGACATGGCGCCGCGATCGACGGTGGTATTGGAGCCGATCTCGACGTCGTCCTGGATGACGACCCGGCCGATTTGCGGCACACGCTCCGGACCCTTGGCGCCGGCCACGAAGCCAAAACCGTCCTGGCCGATGCGGGCGCCGCCATGAATGATGACGCGGTTGCCGATCAGCGCGTACTGGATGCTGGCGCCTGGGCCGACATAGCCGTCGCGGCCGAACTGGCAGGAGGGACCGATAACGGCATGAGGAGCAATGACGGTTCCGCTGCCGATAGAAGCGCGAGGGCCGATGATCGCGCCGGCCTCGACGATCGCGCCGACCTCGACGCGCGCCGATGGATCGATATGGGCATGCGGCGAGATACCGGTTTCGCCCGTCATCGGTGCCGGTGTCGCAGCCGCCGGGAAAAGCAGGCGGCCGACCATTGCGAAAGCCTGTTGCGGGCGCGGATGGATCAGAACCGCGATACCCGCCGGCGCTTTGCCGGCAAATTCGGCGGGGCATAGAACCGCCGCTGCTCGCAGCGATTGCATCAGCGCGAAGTTGCGTCTGCCATCGACAAAGACAAGCGCGTGCTCGCCGCCTTCGCTTGCGGGCGCCAAGGCTTCGATCGATCTATCGGAGAGGTCGGAATCGACAAGCACCGAGCCGGTCAGATTCGCGACTTCGCCAGCCGTATACCGGCGTGATGGCGCGAAGAACACCGGATCGGTCATTCCAGAAGCTATATCCAGCTAGCGCATGACCCCGAAAATCGGAATCGATTTTCGGAAAGGATAATGCGCAAAATCAAAGTCCTGCAGCATCCTATGCGCGTCCAGGAGGATGCGCGGCGCCGTAGTGTCGAATTACTCTCTTCCGGACCGCTACGGCCCGGAAGTATCGTTGCCCGCCGATCAGAAGCGGGACGATATGCCGAAGTTGAATTCCTGCACGTCGTCGGTGTCCTCCTCGAGGACCGGGATCGCATAGTCGATGCGGATCGGACCAAAGGGCGACGCCCACATCAGGCCGACGCCGACAGAGGCACGCCACTGCATGTCGACCGTCGATTGATCGACCAGTGAAGCATCGATCTTGCTGCCATAGAGCGTCGCCGCATCGGCGAACACCGCGCCGCGCAGGCCGAAGCTTTCCGGAATGACCGGCATTGGGAACTGGGCTTCCGCCGAGGCATTGAAATAGGTGGTGCCACCGAGATGGTCGCCGGCGTCTTCACTGTCGACCGGGCCGATACCGCCGTAAGCGAAGCCACGGATCATGCGGTCGTTGCTCTGGAAATGATCGAAGATGCGCAGGTCGCCATCGCCGCCGTAGCCTTGGATATGGCCAGCCCCGCCGGAAATCACCGCCACCAGATCAAGCTGCTCGGACAATGTCTGGTAGACGCTGCCACGCGTTGTCACCTTGACGAATTTGGCGTCGCCACCGAGTCCGGCGAATTCCGTGGCGACATTGGCGAAGATGCCTTCATGCGGGTTCTTCATGTCGTCGATGGTGTTGTAGACCAGGCCGAGACTGACCGACGACTTGAGCCACGGGCTTTCCGCGATGCCGTCCAGGATAGCCGTAGAAATGTTGCATTTGAGGGGGTCGTAGTCGCCGTCGGTCTCGCAGTCTTCGTCGAGCTCGTACTTCTCCTGGGAGATATTGTACGCCAGCTGCGTCGAGATGTCGTCGGTGATCGGCAGGCCGAAGCGCACTGTCGCGCCTAGCGTCTCGCTCTTGTAGTCGTCGCGTTCCCTGGTCCGGTTGAAGACATCGAAACCGGCGGCAATGCGCCGCCCGAGGAAATAGGGCTCGGTGAAGGAGAAGCTGTAGTCGCGCGAATTCTTGCCGCCGCCCGCCGAGAGCTTGATGAACTGGCCGCGTCCGAGGAAGTTGCGTTCGCTGATCGATCCTTCGACGGTCGGGCCTTCGGTGTCGCCACCGCTCGAATAGCCGGCGCCGACGGAGAACTCGCCGGTCGACTTCTCGACCACGTCAACCACCAGCACCACCTGGTCCGGCTCAGAACCGGGCACGGTCGAAACCTCGACTTTCTCAAAAAAATCGAGTGCTTCCAGCCGTTTCTTCGCGCGCTGAATGAGAACCTGGTTGAAGGCATCGCCCTCACTCACGTCGAATTCTCGGCGAATGACATAGTCGCGTGTCCGGTCGTTGCCGCGAATCTCGATGCGCTCGACATAGGCCTTGGTGCCCTGGTCGATCGTATAGACCACTGAAATGGTGTGGTTCTCGAAATTGCGGTCGCCGCGCGGCGTCACCTGGGCGAAGGGATAGCCGGAACCGGCGACCCTCTCGGTCAATGCAATGATCGTGTCTTCGACGTTCTCGGCGTTGTAGACATCGCCCTTGTGGGTTTCGACCACCGACTGCAGCGATGCGCCGTCGACCTCGGGAATCGTGCTCTCGACGCTGATGTCGCCGAAGGTGTAGCGCTCGCCCTCCTGCACGGTGATGGTCACTGTGTATTTATTGGTGGTTTCGTCGAGCTCGCCGACCGCGGAAATCACCTGGAAGTCGGCATAGCCGTGATTGTAATAAAAACGGCGCAGCAACTCCTGGTCGGCGTTGAGCTTGTCTTCGTCATAGACGTCGTCGCGCAGCACGTACGAAAGGATGGTCGAGCGCTTGGTCGAAATGACATCGGACAGGCGACGGCTCGAATAGGCGCTGTTGCCGACGAAATTGATCGCGGCGATCTGCGTGCGGCCGCCTTCGTTGATGTTGAACACCACGTTCACGCGGTTGTCGCCGAGATCCATGATCTGGGTGGTCACGGCGGCGTCGTCGCGGCCGATACGCCCGTAGGCAGCCTTGACCGCCTCGACATCGGCATCGAGCGCCTGCTGCGAGAACGTTCCACGCGGCTTCAACTGGACCGCGGCCGCCAGCGCGTTGTCCTTGAGCTTCTTGTTGCCCTGGAACAGCACCTGGTTCACGACCTGATATTCGGAAACCTTGATGACCAGCGTCGAACCGACCTGGTTGATCTGGACGTCCGAGAACAGCCCGGTGCCGAACAGCGCCTTGACCGCCTCATCGATATCGGCGCTGGAAAACGGCCTGCCGGGCTTGATCGTGACGTAGTTGCGGATCGTCTCGGCGTCGACACGCTGATTGCCGCTGACTTCAACTCTTGAAACAACAGCGGCCTCGGCCGCCGATGTGGCAACGAACTGCAGTGCGAGCGCACCTGGTACGACCAGGGCGGCGGACAGGGCCACCGCGGACGCGGCGCTCAGAAACTTGGATGCTGCCTTCATCGGGCTTTTGTACCTTTTCTCGAAGTCCCCACGGCGAGAAAACCGGACGTGCGGTAATTTCCCCTACCGTATTAACCGGATTTTCCCTACACGCAAGGCTCCTGGTTAATTTGTATTTACTTAACCCAATTGCGTGGCTTTCGCGTCACGCATATCCCCACGCATGGTAAACGGCGTCTCAACATTGGCTGTGCTGAAGCCAAATTTCTTCATGATTTCAGCATCCAAACAGGTCGTTCCAGAAAACGAACCCCATGAAGCCCAAGACGAGAAGCAGGCCAGCCCTGTACCCCAACTCCATCATCCGTTCCGACACCGGTCGCCGAATGATGGCCTCCACGCCGTAGAACAGGAGATGGCCGCCGTCGAGCGGAGGAATCGGCAAAAGGTTCAGAATACCGATCCCGACCGACAGCAGCGCGACAAGTTGCACAAGCCAGTCGAAGCCGAGTTTTGCCGCCTGCCCCGACATCTTTGCGATCTTGATTGGGCCGCCCAGCTGGCATTTGTCTTCGCGACCGACAACGAAACGCTGCAGGAACTGACCGGTGCGCTGAATGATGTATCCGGTCTCCTCGACCGCCGCCCCTACCGCTCCGACCGGGTTATAGGTGATCAGCCTGGGCTGGCCGAATTCCTGGTTGTTGACGACGCCGATCACCGCCACCTTGACCTTGTTGCCCAGCCCGTCTTGCTGCTCCATCAATTCCGGCGTCGCCGTAACGGTGATCTCCTTGCCGTCGCGCAGCATGACGAAGGTGATGGGGTCGCCACCGCGGCCCGAGACCCGGCGCTGGACGTCGGCGAAGGTCTGGACCTTGCTGCCGTCGACGCTGACGAAGCGGTCTCCGGGCAGGATGCCGGCCCTGGCCGCTGGGCTGCCCGCGGTGACTTCAGCCACCATTGGCTCCAACACGGGCCGGCCATAGGCGGAAAACAGCACCGCGAAGACGGCGATCGTCAGCAGAAAATTGAACAGCGGGCCAGCCACCACAGTTGCCGCGCGCTTCCAGACCGGCTGCGTGTGAAAAGCGATCTTGCGTTCGGCAGCCGTCAGCGTTTCGATCTCCTCCGAACTGGGCTGGCTCGAGGTGGCATTCATGTCGCCGACGAATTTGACGTAGCCGCCGAGTGGAATGGCGCAGAGCTTCCAGCGCGTGCCATGGCTGTCATTAAAGCCGAAGAGTTCCGGGCCGAAGCCGATCGAAAAGACCTTCACGCCGATGCCGCACCAGCGACCGACGAGATAATGGCCCATCTCGTGAACGAACACGACGACGGTCAGCACGAACAGGAAAGGCACCAGCGTGCCGAGGACAAAGCCCTCCGTGCTGAAAACCGCGTGAAGAATCTCGTTCAATTCATGTCCTCAAAATTCGTCCGCAGCACGGTGGTACCGCGACTGTGGCATCAATCCAGGCGAATCCATGGCGCATCCTGCGCAGGTCAAGAAACCAGGCCCCCGAACCAATGCCGATAAAGAGCCAATGCCGATCAAGCTGGAAACAGCCCCTGTGCCGGATGGTCGGCGGTCGCCGAAATCCAGCCGATGACGTACAGGGCGAAAGCCGCCGCGACAAGCCCGTCGACCCGGTCCATGACGCCACCATGGCCCGGTATCAGCGTGCCCGAATCCTTGCGGTTGTGGCGCCGCTTCACCCATGATTCGAAAAGGTCGCCGGCCTGGGAGACGAGCGAAAGCACCAGCGCGACGACGCCGAGCACTGCGAGATTGCCGGCTCCGGCCGCAGCGGCCAGAAGCAGCCCGGCAACCACGCCGCCGACGGCGCCGCCGAGCGCACCGCTCTGCGTCTTGCCGGGCGAGATCGATGGCGCCAGCTTCGGCCCGCCGACAGCGCGACCGACGAAATAAGCTGCTATGTCGGTCGCCCAAACCACCGCGAACAGGAAGAGAATGGCGACGAGGCCGGAATGGTCGCCGTCACGCAAAAGAGCAAGTGACAGTCCGGAAATGGCGGCATAGGCAAGGCCGGACGCGTCCCACTGTCCCGTTTGATGTATCGAAGTCTGGTGCATCGAAGCCACGACCACGGTGACAACGACCATCACCGCCACAAGAAGCAGCAGCCAGGACGCCGGCAGGCCGGCGACCAAGGCGCCGACGAAAACCAGAAGCAGCGCTTCCGGCAAAAGACCAAGACCCGTGGCGGCGACCGGGCGGCACATTCGCGTCCATTCGTAGAAGATCAGGATCGTCATGGCGGCGCAAAGCAGCCGGAAGGGCAGTCCGCCGAGCCAGGTCAGGCCGAGCGTGACGACCGCAAGCACGACGGCAGAAATAACGCGAAGCTGGAGGTTGCTCATCCCTTGGCTGTCACGGCGACGCCTTCAGCGCCAAGCCCGCCGAAACGGCGCTCGCGACCGGCAAAGTCGCGCAATGCGTCAGCCAAATGCTCGCGGCTGAAATCGGGCCAGTAGCAAGGCAGGAAGACAAGTTCGCTGTAAGCCGCTTGCCACAGAAGGAAATTCGACAGCCTGAGCTCACCGCTGGTGCGGATGACCAGTTCCGGATCCGGAATACCCTGGGTGTCGAGAGAGCCGGCAAAGGATTCGGCCGTGATCGCCTCGCTGTCGAGCTCGCCGCGCGCCACCGCCGCGGCAAGCTTGCGCGCGGTGCGCACGATCTCGTCGCGTCCGCCATAGTTGAAAGCGATGACCAGGGTCAGCGCTTCGTTGCGGACGGTCAGCGTTTCGGCCTCTTCAAGCAGGCTCCTGATGTCAGGCTGCAGCCCTGCCCTGTCGCCGATGATCCTGACCCGCACGCCATTTTGGTGCAGTTCGGCGAGGTCGCGGCGGATGAAGATTTTCAACAGGCCCATCAGGTCGCTGACTTCGGACTTCGGCCGCGACCAGTTTTCCGACGAGAAGGCGTAGACGGTGAGGAACGAGATGCCAAGGCCAGGAGCGGCGCGCACCGTGTTGCGCAGCGCCTCAACGCCGGCACGATGCCCAGCAAGCCGTGGCAAGCCACGCGCCTTGGCCCAGCGTCCGTTTCCGTCCATGATGATTGCGACATGCGCGGGGCTTGTCATGTTCTCGCTTTCGAGCCAGCAGTGGCCAGACCCTAAACCTGCATGATTTCAGCTTCCTTATCGGAAAGCAGATGGTCGATGGTGCCGATCATCTCGTCGGTGAGCTTCTGGACCTGGTCGGACCGCTTGCGATGATCGTCCTCGCTGATATCGCCGTCCTTTTCCGCCTTTTTGAGGAATTCCATGCCGTCCCGGCGCACGTGGCGCACGGCGATGCGGGCATTCTCGGCATAACCATGCGAGATCTTGACCAGCTCCTTGCGGCGCTGTTCGTTGAGCTCGGGCAGCGGAATCCTGAGATTGGTGCCGTCGACGATCGGATTGAAGCCGAGATTGGATTCACGGATGGCGCGATCGACCGCACCGACCATCGACTTGTCCCAGACCGAAACCGAAATCATGCGCGGCTCCGGCACCGACACGTTTGCCACCTGGTTGATCGGCATGGTGGTGCCGTAGGCCTGCACCTGGATCGCGTCGAGCAGGTTGCTCGACGCGCGGCCGGTCCGCAGCGAAGCCAGATCGTGCTTGAACGCAGCGATCGCCCCGTCCATGCGCCGTTTGAGATCATCGTATTCGCCACTCATCATCGTCTCCTCGACCCGTTAGCCGGGTTCACTTCAGGGTAACCCGTATTCAAGCCTCGATCCGAAAACCGGTTCCCGTTTTTCGCCTACGGAAAACCTTCGGTTCGGCATCGGGCTCCCGATCAGTCGTCCGTGACGACCGTGCAACGTCCGCCGCCCCTCAGAATATCACCGAAACCACCCTTCTCGTGGATCGAATAGACGATTATCGGGATGTTGTTTTCGCGCGCAAGTGCAATCGCGGCCGTATCCATGATCGAAAGACCGCGTTTTATGACTTCGCCATGGCTGATGCGCTCGAAGCGGGTCGCATGCGGGTCCTTCTTGGGATCGGCGGAATAGACGCCATCGACCTGGGTGCCCTTGAACAGCGCGTCGGCGCCGATTTCCGCCGCGCGCAGCGCCGCGGCCGAATCGGTGGTGAAGAACGGATTGCCGGTGCCGCCGGCAAAGATGACGACCTTGCCCTGGTTCATGTAGGCGGTCGCCTGGCGCTGCGAAAAGCTCTCGCAAAGCTCAGGCATGGCGATTGCAGACAACACCACAGCGTCGACCCCGATTTTGTTCAGCGAGGTGCGCAGCGCCAGCGAGTTGATGACGGTGGCGAGCATGCCCATATGGTCGCCGGTGACGCGATCGCCGCCCTTGGAGGCAACGGCCACGCCGCGAAAGATGTTGCCGCCGCCAATGACGACCCCAACCTCGATGCCAAGGGTGCGGGCCTCGGCGATGTCGGCGGCGATGCGATCGACCACCGACACGTCGATGCCGAAATGCTGCTCACCCATCAACGCTTCGCCCGACGCTTTCAGCAAGACACGTCGGTAGAGGGGCTTCACCGTCATCTGGTCCTCATCATTATGCGTGTGACGCGCCCGGGGCGGCTTCCCCGCTCAGGCGCTGCCCCGAAACATTGGCGTTCCGATACACGAAGGGCGCTGCGATGTCACGCGGCGCCGGAACCGGCAAACGCTCTTCCAGCCATTGGCTTACACCGGAAAATGCAACTTGTGCATGCAGAATCTTGCATGAGCAGATCCGGGCATGAGCAGATAGCCAGCCGGCCTGTCGCCGACGCCTGGCCTTCATCGATACCGCGCAAGAAATCGGCCGGGCATCCTCGCGGACAACCGGCCGTAAAGTCTTTCAGAAAGATAGAGTGCGTTTTACTTCTTGACCGCCGCCGCGACTTCCGCCGCAAAATCGGTCTCGTCCTTCTCGATGCCCTCGCCGAGCGCGAAGCGCAGATAGGCAGTGATCTTGGCCGGTGCGCCGATTTCCTTCTCGGCATCCTGCAGCGCCTTCTCGACGGTGATGTCGGGATTGAGCACGAAAGCCTGCTTGAGCAGCACGACCTCTTCGTAGAACTTGCGCAGGCGGCCCTCGACCATCTTCTCGATAATCGCTTCCGGCTTGCCGGACTGGCGCGCCTGGTCGGCGAAGATCGCCTTCTCGCGCTCGACCGCCGCCGGGTCGAGTTCTTCCGCGGTCAGCGCCATCGGGTTGGTGGCGGCGACATGCATGGCGACCTGACGCGCAAAGGCGTTGGCGGCCTGCGCGTTGCCTGACGTCTCGATGGCGACCAGCACGCCGAGCTTGCCAAGGCCGTCGGCAACCGCATTGTGGACGTAGGTTGCGACGGCGCCCTGCTCGACGGTGAGCTTGGCCGAACGGCGGAAGCCAAGATTCTCGCCAATGGTGCCGACAGCGTCCTTGATGGTGTCGGCAACCGACTTGTCGGAACCCGGATACGGGGCTGCTGCGACGGCCTCGGTCTTGCCGCCATAGGCGAGCGCCACCTTGGCGACGTTGGCGACGATCTCCTGGAAGGCAGCGTTGCGGGCAACAAAGTCGGTCTCGGAATTGACCTCGACGACCGCCGCCTCACGCACGCCGGAATCGACGCCGATGAGGCCTTCGGCCGCGGTACGGCCGGCCTTCTTGTCGGCCTTGGAGATGCCCTTCTTGCGCAGCCAGTCGACGGCCTCTTCCATGTTGCCGTTGGTCTCGTTCAACGCCATCTTGCAGTCCATCATGCCCGCGCCGGTCAAGTCGCGGAGTTCTTTGACCTGTGCAGCCGAAATGCTCATTGTCGCCTCTTTGTTTAAAATGCACCGACGCACCACCGGTCCTCGATGATGCGCCTGGCGCCAGCGCTCAGCGCGCCAAAATATGAGAAAGATGAAGGCCGAAACCGGCCTTCGCTGTTACGCTTCCGGTGTCTGGGCGGCCGGTGTCTCGGCGGCCGGCGTCGGCTCGAGTGCCGGCTCGATCGGAGCCTCGGCCAAAGCGCCGACGTCGACGCCAAGCGCGCCCTGCTGGCGAGCAATGCCGTCGATTGCAGCCTTGGCGATCAGATCACAATAGAGCTGGATGGCGCGGGCCGCGTCGTCATTGCCCGGAATCGGGAAATCGATCTTGTCCGGGTCGCAGTTGGAATCGATGATGGCGACGACCGGGATGCCGAGACGCTTGGCCTCGAGGATGGCGATCGCTTCCTTGTTGGTGTCGATCACGAACATCAGGTCTGGCGTCGAGCCCATGTCCTTGATGCCGCCCAGCGCCTTGTCGAGCTTCTCGCGCTCGCGGTCGAGGTTGAGGCGCTCCTTCTTGGTGAGCCCCTGGGCCTCGCCAGCCAGCATCTCGTCAAGCTTACGCAGGCGCTGGATGGAGTTCGAGATCGTCTTCCAGTTGGTCATCATGCCGCCGAGCCAGCGGGAGTTGACATAGTACTGGGCCGAGCGCTGTGCGGCGTCGGCGACGATGTCGGACGCCTGGCGCTTGGTGCCGACGAACAGCACGCGGCCACCCTTGGCGACGGTGTCCGAAACCTGCTTCAGCGCCTGGTGCAGCAGCGGCACCGTCTGCGAGAGGTCGATGATGTGGATGTTGTTGCGGGCGCCATAGATATAGGGCGCCATCTTCGGGTTCCAGCGGTGGGTCTGGTGGCCGAAGTGAATGCCAGCTTCCAAAAGCTGGCGCATGCTGAAATCAGGCAGAGCCATTGTTATGTCCTTTTCCGGTTAGCCTCCACGGACACAGGCATTTCTGGACTTTGTCCTCGAACGCCACCGGAGGTTTCAGCCGGATTTCTCCCGGGCAGACACCAAAGTCCGTGTGTGGAATGAGCGCGCATATAGAGGGGATGCGCGGCAAACGCAAGCGCTGCGGTGTCTTGCGGCTCAGCGTGCGGCGATCAGCGCACCGGTGCCGATCATGGCGCCGCCGGCAAACCTGTTCATCAAGCGCATCCGCCTTGGCGTCTTGAACCAGCCCGAAGCCTGCCCGGCAAGCACCGCATAGACGCCCATAGTGATAATGTTGACGCCGACCACGACCGTAACCACGAGCAGCCCCTCAGCGAAGTTCATTGCATTGAGATCGAGGATCAACGGCATGATGGAGGCGTGGAACAGGATCGCCTTGGGATTGCCCAATGCGATGGAGATGCCGAGGTAAAACGATCGAGACAGTCTTGCCTGCGTAACCTCCAGTCCATTCGATCGCGCGGAAGCCGATCTCCACATCCTGACGCCAAGAAACATCAGATAGGCTGCACCCGCATATTTCAGGATGAGAAAAACCCATTCGAAGGTCTGTGCCAGTGCCACCAGACCGAGCAGCGCCAAAGTCACCAGCACCGCGTCGCCGGCGGCGATACCGAGGCCAGCCAGGAACGCGCGAACGAACCCGCGCGAAACGCCGTTGGCAATGACCGTGAATACCGCCGGGCCAGGCGTGGCGGCGGCAAATGTGATCGCAGCGCAGTAAGCCAGAAATGCCGTCAACGTCATGGTCGTATCTTCCCCTTCGGCACCCGGACCCGCCGGAAAACAGCAACGATCTCCTCGCGGCTGCATTCGACGGCGCCTAGCCGCACCGCGCGGTCGCGCTCGAAGCCGGTTATGTCATAATGCGGCGCCGATGTCTTCGGCGGCGCCTGATAGGACGAGCGCTTGACGCCGAGCTGTGCCGCAAAACGATGCAGCTCGTCGGTGTCGTCGGCCAGCAGGTGACACCAGCGGTGGCCGACCCATTTCCAGATCGCCGCGTCGACATAGACCGCCATGAGGCTTGCCGCACTCCTTCATCTTGCGCCGACCAGCGGAGCCGCAGCTCACCCGCAGCCGAAATCCAACGTCAGCGATGCCAATGCTAGAGATGCCAACCCTAGCGATGATAGAAGGGATTCGGATAGAAAATGAAGCTGCCGGCGGCTTCGAGTTCGGCCACGGTCGTGGTGGTGGTCTCCTGCATGCGCCGGTGCAGTTCGGCGAGGGCATCGTCGATAGAGCCCGGAAAGGCGTGCAATCCCAACGGCTCCGGCACCCGGATATGCGCGCAGCGCGGCCCGGCCGGTTGCGGTACGAAGCAATTGACCGTGTCGCGCAGCGTGCCCTTGCAATAATCGTTGCGGATACGCTTCAGATGCTCTGCGATCTCCTCTTGCGCAATGCGCGGATTGGCTGAGGCCCACGGTCCGACGCGTTGGAGACGCTGGATCGTGTCCGCCAGCGAGCGGATCTGTTTTTGTCGCTCGGCGTCGCCGGTGCCTTCCCGCAGCCAGCGGCGCGCCCGGCGCAAAAGCTCGGCGATCTCGCTGGCGCCGGGATCGACCGAAATACCCTCCCCCAGGCGCCGGCTCAATTCGCGCAGCAATTGCTTGTGCCGCGTAGCATACGAAGCCCGTTCGTCGGGCGCCATGCCGCAGGCAATCTCATCGCGCGACAGCAGCGTCGCATAGATATGGTGGACGCGCTCCGGCAGCGTATCGACGGCACGACGCTCAATCTTCAGGCTCTTCTCGACATAGGCGCATTCCTGCGCCAGCGCCGGCTCGACATTTTTGGTGAAGGCGAGCTTCCAGACAACCGGCGCGATCCAGACTTTGAAATCCTGATCCGTGACGCGACCGCGCTTGAGCGCTTCGAACCCCATCTCGACAGCCCCCGGAAGAAGCGGAGCGACGACATTGCCATGCCAGCCGACGCCGCCTTCGGGATGCAAGAGAACGCCATGCCCTTTCAGCGCCCAGGCGATCGAGTGTTCCTTGGCAGCGCCGCTGTTGCCGGGTATCTGGGCGATCAGATTGTTGGCCAGCCAGAATTTCTGCGTGATCCGGCCGAGGCCGTTGACGACGCCATGCGTGGCCCAGGATGCCGCGAGCGGACTGACCGTCGAGACGATCTCCTTGTCGATCATCCAGTCGGTGAAGAATTCCGGATGGTTGGGCGTGATGAACGTTGCCTTGCCTGCGCCGCAACAGGCCTTCAGCCGCTGCCGGTCGTCGTCGGGAAAGTCGATATGGCGGACATTGGCGACACCGCGCAATCCGGCCACGCGGTTGAACGGCAACAGGTCGCGAAACCCGGGAATGCCACGCAGCATGACGACCCGGTTGACGACAGTCATGATCCTGATCAGCGCCGGATTGGGCGTCGGCGCCACGAACACATCGATTTTGCTCAACCCATCCCCCGATCGATCCCTCGGCGTAGAGGTTGAAATGCAATTGCGGCGTGTTCAAGTCATTCGCCGCCGCCTTGCGGGCGTGGCTAACCCAGGGCTCTATTTCGGCGGACAGGGTTTCGTCTGATCGAACAGCGAAAGATTGACCAGCTTGCCGGTCATCGAGAAGTCGTTGTAGTCCATGAGCAGGTCGCGCGTGATGCCGTTCTCATGCAGCTTGAAGCTGATCCGGTATTCCGGCACCTCCTCGCCTGACTTGTCGGTGCTGTCGAAATAGGCGATGTCGACTGGCCAGTATTTGTCGGTGGCGAGTTTTGCCAGTGCCGGCACTTCCGGATCGGTCTTGTCGGCATCGGCTTTCTTGCCGACGACGACGGTGGTGGTCATCACCTTGTTGGCATCTTCCGAACCGTCGAACAGGTTGGTTTCGTAGAAATTTTCGCCCTTTTCGGCCTTGTCGATCAGTTCGGCCAGATGCTGCGTCGGAAACTGTGTGGCCGGCAGTTCGACGCTGCTCTTCTCCGGCTTGTCGATGTCGACCTTGAGGCCGTTTGTCTCCTTCGTCGCGGTGCCCTTGACCTCCTTGTCGAGAGTCTGGTCGACAAAGGATTTTGTCACGAACGAGAAGGTCTTGCCTTCGGCGTCCTCGAAAGTGGTCGTCTGCTGGTCGGTCAGCCTTGTATTCTCGTTGGTGACGATCTGGGTGACGAAACGGAACTTCACCGTATAACCTTCGCAAGGCGAGCCGTTGAACTCATAGACCATGCGGCCGGAAATGCCGGTGATGCCGGAGCGGTCGGAGGCCTTGTCCAGGGTCAGATCGTAAACCGCGCGATGCGCCTGCAGCGCCGGTACGGCAAAAGCCGGCGCCATCGAGAACACCGCTGGCAGCAGGACAGCGTGGAATGCGAGGCGTGTTGCGCGCATGAGGGGCTCCGATCATCGCGCCTGATGGCAGGCCGCAGGGAAAGAGGATCCAGCTTAAAAAAAGTCGTGGCGGAAGCGAGGCAAAAATTGCAATTTCGGCCCGGCCTGCGCAGCGTCACCAAGCAATAGGGAAATACCATGAGTGAAACAATCGAAAAGCGGCTAAGCGATCTCGGCGTGACGCTTCCGGTCGCTGCCGCGCCCGCCGCCAACTACGTGCCCTATTGCAGATCAGGCAATCTGCTGTTCATCGCCGGACAGCTGCCGCTCAAGCAGGGCAAGCTGCAGGCGAGCGGCCTGCTCGGCCGTGATGTCGACATCGCAACCGGCCAGGAAGCGGCAAAATACTGCGCGATCAACATATTGGCGCAGGCCAAGGCAGCACTTGGCGATCTCGAGAAAATCCGCCGCGTGGTCAAGATCACCGTCTTCGTCGCCTCGGCGCCGGATTTTTTCGAGCAGCACCTGGTTGCCAACGGCGCCTCGGATCTACTGGTTGCAGTGCTCGGCGATCCCGGCAAGCATGCTCGCGCCGCCGTCGGTGCCGCCTCCCTGCCGCTTAATGCCGCAGTGGAAATCGAAGCCATCTTCGAAGTCGAATGAGCCCGGCATGACCGACCTTTCCTGGCTGACCGCCCGACCCATTGCCCATCGCGGCCTCCACGACATGAACAAGACGCGCTGGGAGAACACGCTTTCCGCCTTTGCCGCTGCGGCTGAACGCGGCTATGCGATCGAATGCGATGTGCATCTGTCGTCAGACCGCATCCCGGTGATCATACACGATGGCGATCTGAAGCGGCTGACCGGCCAGGACGGTTTCGTCTGGCAGCGCACGGCAGCAGAAATGACGGCCCTCAAGATCGGCGACACATCAGATCGTCTGCCGACGCTGCAGCAGGCCCTCGACCTGGTCGATGGCCGCGTGCCGGTGATCGTCGAACTGAAAGGGGTTCCCGGCCGTGACGAAGGCTTG
The DNA here is from genome assembly GCF_055811535.1 of Mesorhizobium sp. WSM4816. Taxonomy (NCBI): domain Bacteria; kingdom Pseudomonadati; phylum Pseudomonadota; class Alphaproteobacteria; order Hyphomicrobiales; family Phyllobacteriaceae; genus Mesorhizobium; species Mesorhizobium sp. WSM4816. The sequence continues at coordinate 126,459 of NZ_JBVVQR010000005.1, forward strand.
GTGGAAAGCGTCGGCAAGATGCTCAAGAACTACAGGGGCAAGGCGGCGATCATGTCGTTCGACCACTGGCTGATCCGCGACTTCCCAAAACACGCGCCCGGCATTCCGGGCGGGCTGACCGCTTATGGCAACGAAGTCAAGCTGATCGAGGCGCATTTCGCCATGCTGGCGCACGATATCGCCTTCGCCTCCTACGCCGCCGGCGACCTGCCGAACCAGTTTGTCAGTTTCGTGCGCGAAAGGCTCAAAATGCCGGTCATCACCTGGACCGTGCTCGACCAACCGGCGGTCGACCTGACCTTCAGATATGCCGACCAGATGACGTTCGAAGGATTTGAGCCGGATCTTGTGCAGGTCGCCTGAACCGAGCTTGCATGAACTGAGCTTGCATGGACCGGCACGGAGCTTAAATAGGCCTCATGGATCAAGGCGATGAAGGCGACGGGCAAACGGCGAATGGAGCGTATGCGATCCGGGTTGCCTCTGGCATCGGAGCCTTCACCTGCGCCGAATGGGATGGCCTCGGCGGGACCTCACGCTGCGATACAGAAAACGGATACAACCCACTCGTTTCATTCGCTTTTCTGAGCTCGCTTGAGGATTCCGGCTGCGCCGTGCGGCGCACCGGCTGGCAGGGCCATCATCTCAGGCTCGAGACAGCGCAGGGAAAGCTGCTCGGTGCCATTCCCTGCTACCTGAAATCGCACAGCCAGGGCGAATATGTATTCGATCACGGCTGGTCGGACGCGTTCGAGCGCGCCGGCGGGCGTTACTATCCAAAACTGCAATGCGCCGTGCCGTTCACGCCGGTCACCGGCCCTCGCCTGCTGGTCAACAAGGGCGAGGACAGTGGTGCCGTGAAGGCCGGCCTGGCGGCCGGCCTGAAGGCGGTGACGGAAAAACTCGGCGTTTCCTCCGCGCATGTGACTTTCGCGCAGCTGAGGGATGTCGAAGCGCTGGAAGCGGCGGGTTTTTTGCACCGCACCGACCAGCAGTTCCACTTCTTCAATGAGGGTTATTCGACCTACGACGATTTTCTCGCCACGCTGGCGTCGCGCAAGCGCAAGGCGATGAGGAAGGAGCGGCGCGAGGCGCTCGCTCACGGCATCTCGATCGACTGGCTGACCGGCAAGGACCTGACCGAAAGGGTCTGGGACGACTTCTTTGCCTTCTACATGGATACCGGCAGCAGGAAATGGGGGCGGCCCTATCTCAGCCGCGCGTTTTTCTCGATGATCGGCGAGCGCATGGCCGACGACATCCTGCTGGTGATGGCCAGGCGCAATGGACGCTACATTGCCGGTGCCATCAATTTCATCGGTTCCGATGCCCTCTACGGGCGCAACTGGGGCTGCATCGAGGACCACCCCTTCCTGCATTTCGAGGTCTGCTATCACCAGGCGATCGACTTCGCCATCGACCGTAAGCTGAAGGTGGTCGAAGCCGGCGCACAAGGCGAGCACAAGCTGGCGCGCGGCTACAGGCCGGTGACCACGCATTCGGCGCATTACATTGCGCATCCCGGCTTGCGTAACGCGGTCGCCGACTATCTCAGGCGCGAGCGCCGCGAAGTGGAGCGGATGGCCGGTTATCTCGAAGAGCACACCCCGTTCCGCAAGGATCTGGCGGACGATTAGAGCGACGTGCGTCCAATTGGACGCACAAAGTACGCTCGAAAGCATCGTAGTTTCCGAAGATCGATTCCGATTGTCGGGTCGATGCGGTAGGAGCAACACACAATCCGGAGCGCACGCCATGGCCGAACAAACCACATACGACAGCAACAATATCTTCGCGAAAATCCTGCGCGGTGAAATCCCGTCGCATCGCGTCTATGAAGATGACGCGGTTGTCGCCTTCATGGATGTGATGCCGCAAGGGCCGGGTCATACGCTGGTTGTACCGAAGGCGCCGTCGCGCAACCTGCTTGACGCGGATCCGGCAACATTCGGCCCACTCTTCGCCGTCGTGCAAAAGGTGGCGGTGGCGGTGAAGAAGGCATTCGGCGCCGATGGTGTCACCATCCTGCAGTTCAACGAGCCCGCTTCGGGCCAGACCGTCTACCACCTCCATATCCATGTCATTCCACGCTTCGAGGGCATCCCTTTGAAGCCGCATAGCGGGCAGATGGAGAAGCCGGAAGTGTTGGCTGAGAATGCTGGCAAGATACGGACGGCGCTGACAAACTGATGCCGGGCGTCGCGGGTCCGGCCGCCCACCAGCCCCTCGAAGCAAAAAAGCCCCGTTTCCGGGGCTTTTTTTTTAGCTTTCAGGGCCATCATCCCTTGCGGGGGAGTTGCGGCACCAGGCTGCGCTTGCTGCCGTCCTTGCCCTTGGGCTCCGCCTTCTGCGTGACCGCCTTTTTCGCAGCCGGCTTCTTGCCGGCAGCTTTCCTGGGCTTCGGCGTGTCGTCCGGTTCTTCCTTCTTCGGCTTGACCGGCGCCTCGTCGGCGAGTGACTCGAGCTTCAGCCCGGTTTCGCCGGTCTCCTTCTTGTCGACGGTGACACGCACCGTGCCGCCCTTCTTGAGCTTGCCGAACAGCACCTCGTCGGCCAGCGGCTTCTTGATGTGCTCCTGGATGACGCGGCCGAGCGGCCGTGCTCCCATGCGCTCGTCATAGCCCTTCTCGGCCAGCCAGGCGATCGCCTCCTGCGACAGGTCGAAGGTGACGCCACGCTCGGAGAGCTGGGCCTCGAGCTGCATGACGAACTTCTGCACCACCTGGTGGATGACCGGCACCGGCAGCGAGCCGAACGGGATGATCGCATCGAGACGGTTGCGGAACTCCGGCGTGAACAGCCGGTTGATCGCCTCGACATCGTCGCCTTCGCGCTTGGTCGAGCCGAAACCGATAGCCGCGCGCTGCGCATCCGAGGCGCCCGCATTGGTGGTCATGATCAGGATGACATTGCGGAAGTCGATCTGCTTGCCGTTGTGGTCGGTCAGCTTGCCATGGTCCATGACCTGCAACAGGATGTTGAACAGATCCGGATGCGCCTTCTCGACCTCGTCCAGCAACAGCACGCAATGCGGATGCTGGTCGACGCCGTCGGTCAACAGGCCGCCCTGGTCGAAGCCGACATAGCCGGGAGGCGCACCGATCAGCCGTGAGACGGTGTGGCGTTCCATATATTCGGACATGTCGAAGCGGATCAGCTCGACACCGAGCGAGGCCGCGAGCTGCTTTGCCACTTCGGTCTTGCCGACGCCGGTCGGCCCCGAGAACAGGTAGGAGCCAATCGGCTTCTCCGGTTCGCGCAGGCCGGCCCGCGCCAGCTTGATCGCCGAGGTCAAAGCCGTGATCGCGGTGTCCTGACCGTAGACGACGCGCTTCAGCTCGATGTCGAGACCGGCCAGCACCTTCTCGTCGTCGGCGGAAACCGTCTTCGGCGGAATGCGGGCGATGGTGGCGATCGTCGCTTCGATCTCCTTGATGCCGATGGTCTTCTTGCGCTTGGCCTCCGGCACCAGCATTTGCGAGGCGCCGGTCTCGTCGATCACGTCGATCGCCTTGTCCGGCAGCTTGCGGTCGTTGATGTAGCGCGCCGACAGTTCGACCGACGCCTTGATCGCCTCAGCCGTGTAGCGAACCTTGTGAAACTCCTCGAAATACGGCTTGAGACCCTTCATGATCTCGATGGCATCCTCGATGGTCGGTTCGTTGACGTCGATCTTTTGGAAGCGCCGCACCAAGGCGCGGTCCTTCTCGAAGAACTGGCGGAACTCCTTGTAGGTGGTCGAGCCGATGCAGCGGATCGTTCCCGACGACAGCGCCGGCTTCAACAGGTTCGACGCATCCATGGCGCCGCCAGACGTCGCCCCTGCCCCGATCACGGTGTGGATCTCGTCGATGAACAGAACCGCGCCCGGATAATCCTCGAGCTCCTTGACGACCTGCTTCAGCCGCTCCTCGAAATCACCGCGATAGCGGGTGCCGGCCAGCAATGTCCCCATGTCGAGCGCGAAGATGGTGGCGTTATGCAGCACTTCCGGCACGTCGCCCTCGACGATGCGCTTGGCGAGGCCCTCGGCGATCGCCGTCTTGCCGACGCCGGGGTCGCCGACATAGAGTGGATTGTTCTTGGAGCGGCGGCACAGCACCTGGATGGTGCGGTTGATCTCGGACTCGCGGCCGATCAGCGGATCGATCTTGCCGGCCTTGGCCTTGTTGTTCAGATTGACGCAATAGGCGGTCAGCGCGTCCTGCTGCTGCTTTTTCTTGCCGCTGTCCTCTTGCGGCTCGGCGCCGCTCTGGCCCTGCTCGTCATCGGCGCCACGCGGCGACCGCGTCTCGGATGCGCCGGGCCGCTTGGCGATGCCATGCGAGATGTAATTGACCGCGTCGTAGCGGGTCATCTGCTGCTCTTGCAGGAAATAGGCGGCATGGCTCTCGCGCTCGGCGAAGATGGCAACGAGCACGTTGGCGCCGGAGACTTCCTCGCGGCCGGACGACTGCACATGGATCACCGCGCGCTGGATGACGCGCTGGAAACCGGCCGTCGGCTTGGAATCCTCGTCATAGCCGGTAACGAGATTGTCGAGCTCAGTATCGATGTAGGTGAGAACCGTATGCTTCAACTCGTCGAGATCGACGTTGCAGGCGCGCATGACCGCGGCCGCCTCGGTGTCGTCAATGAGCGCGAGCAGCAAGTGTTCAAGGGTTGCGTATTCGTGGTGCCGCTCATTGGCGAGCGTCAGCGCCTGGTGAAGCGCCTTTTCCAGGCCTTGGGAGAAAGCCGGCATGTTACCTCACTTCTTCTCCATCACGCATTGCAGCGGATGCTGATTCTGTCGGGCGAAATCCATGACCTGAGACACTTTGGTCTCGGCCACCTCGAATGTATAGACCCCGCACTCGCCCACTCCATGATTGTGAACATGAAGCATGATGCGTGTGGCGGCTTCACGGTCCTTCTGGAAAAAACGCTCCAGCACGTGAACCACGAATTCCATGGGCGTGTAGTCGTCGTTGAGAATGAGGACCCGATATAAGCTAGGCTTCTTGGTCTTGGTTTTGGTGCGCGTGATGACGGCCGTGCCGCGACCGGTCTCGTTGCCGTCGCTGCCGTTTTGCATCCGCACCACATCTGTTGTGGCAGTCAAACCTGTCGTCACGTAACCCTGCCTTTTCGAATCCCCATGCGCGTTCGACATGTAGGTGTTCGATGAATGATTTTAAGCCCTTCTGTTTAGCTGACAATATGGCTAGGTGGCCAAACTTGACCGATTTTTCGAAATCGTGAAGGCAGCAGAGCCCCTGATTTCAAAATCGAGGGCATCGGGACGATCCGATAGGCGTGGAGCACTTACGGTCTATCGTAGATGCGTCAGCTAACGAAACAACATGCATATGAATAACCTGGAGTCGCATGAACCCTTCAGACGCGCTTTAGGTGCCAGCGAGTCTGTTTAGGCCGGACACACTCAGGATTTCCATCGTCCAACACGAGCGAGAACAGCGACAGGCAAGATGCCGACGAGAACTATGGCAAATGCCGCGATCGAGGCTTCCTCGTAGGTCCCGCGCGCCGCCTCGCCGTAGAGATGCGTCGCCAATGTCTCGAAATTAAGCGGCCTCAACAGAAGCGTCGCCGGCAACTCCTTCATGCAATCGACAAACACGAGCAAGCCCGCAGCGACGAGCGACGGTTTCGAAAGCGGCAGATGAATATGCCGGAATGTGCCAGTCACATTCTGGCCGAGGCTGCGCGCGGCGTGATCGAACGAGCGCGGAATGCGGCTGAAGCCCGCCTCGACCGAACCGACCGCAATCGCCAGGAAGCGTGCGACATAGGCGTAGCCGAGCGCTGCTCCCGACCCGATCAGCAGCAGGCCGGTTGGCGCGCCCAGCCATGCGAGCGCGGTTCGGTCGATCATCTGATCGAGGGCCGCGACGGGCAACAATATTCCGATGGCCACCACGGTGCCGGGCATCGCATAGCCGACCGTGGAAATCCGCTGCAAAGCCGCCGTGACACGGCCGGGAAGCGAGCGCGCCGTATAGGCGATGACCACGCCGAAGAGAAGGATGGCGAGCGTGGCCATGGCCGACAGGGTGACGGTGTTGAGCGTTTCCGACAAGAGCCGGGGCGACAGCCCTGCGAAACGGACGCGCTTCCACGCCTCGACGGCAAGATAGCTCGCCGGGGCGATGAACCCGATGAACACCGGCAAAAGGCCGAGCGCAAAAACCAGCAGACCGGAAACGGTGCCGAGACGATGCGGTGTGAAATTCCGCGCCTTTTGTGCGCTCGACCAATAACGCTGACGACGGCGCGCCCAACGCTCGATAGTGACGAGCGCGACCACCAATGACAGCATGGCGAGCGCAATCTGCGCCGCGCCCGGCAGGTCGGACCGCGTCACCCATGTCGTGTAGACCGAGACCGTCAGTGTCTTCACGCCCAGGAACTCCGAGGCACCGATGTCGTTCAGCGCCTCCATCAGCGCGAGGCTGACGCCGACGGCGATCGCCGGACGTGCCAGCGGCAGCGCAACGCGCCAGAAGACGCCGCCTTTGCCACTTCCAAGCGTGCGCGACACCTCGACCAGATTGGCCGCCTGGGTGAGAAACATCGCCCGCGTCGTCAGGTACACATAGGGGTAGAGCACGAAGCCGAGCAGCACGATGCAGCCGGCCATCGACCGGATGTCGGGAAGGCGGAATTCGTGTGGGCTGGTGTAGCCAAGGGCCGCTCTGACCGCACCCTGGACCAAGCCGATCGGATGGAGAAGATCGAGATAGACGTAGGCGATTATGTAGGTCGGCACTGCGAGCGGGAGGAGCAGCGCCCATTCTAAAAACCTGCGGCCGGAAAAGTCATAAGCGGTGACAAGCCAGGCCGTCGAGGTGCCAAGAAGCGTGACGAGGACACCGACGCCGACGAGCAGCGCCGTGGTCTGCTGGAAGGCCTGTGGCAGCACATAGGCGAGGAGATGCGGCCAGAGTCCGCTCGATCCCCGCAGCGCCTGCCAGATAAGGGCGAGAACCGGGATCGCCACCAGCACAGCGATAAGCGCGGTCGCCATGAACCACAGTCGCCCGGACCTGTACCGGGCGACCTTCACAATGGGGGCTTTAGGCATAGTGGAGGCTTTAGGCAGGTCGACATCCGACATCGGGAGATCACCGGGCGCAGCACTGCCCACGCCCGGATCGCCCATCAGTTGTCGAAGCCGACCTTCTCGGCCAGTTCGCTTGCCTGCTTGCGATGCTTGACGATTTCCGTCATCGGCACTGGATCGACTTTCAACGCGCCGAACGAGGCGATGATCGGGTCGATCGGAGCGCCGGCCTTGACCGGGTATTCGAAATTTGCCTTGGCATAGAGTGTCTGGGCGTCGTCGGAGACCAGATATTCCAGCAGCTTGACCGCCTCACCCTTGTTCGGCGCATGCTTTGCGACTGCCGCGCCGCTGACGTTGACCTGCGTGCCGCCATCCTTGAACGTTGGCAGGACGACCTTGATCGCGTCGCCCCAGGCGACCTGCTCCTCACCGCCCTTGCCGGAGCGCATCAGTCCGACGTAGTAGGAATTGGCGATGCCTATCTGGCAAATGCCGCCGAGGATGTCCTTGGCTACATCGCGGTCGCCGCCGCCCGCCTTGCGGGCGAGATTCCCCTTGACGGCGGCAAGCCATGCTTCCGTCGCCTCGGCGCCGTTATGTGCGATGTAATCGGCGAAAAGAGCGGTGTTGTAGGGATGCTGGCCGGACCGGATGCAGACCTTGCCCTTCCATTTTGGATCGGACAGGTCCTCGTAGTTGAACGCGGCAAGATCGAGATCCTTGGCCGCGTAGAGTACGCGGGCCCGCATCGACAGAGCAAACCAGTTGTTGGCCGGGTCACGCAGGTTCTCCGGGACCGCGGCTTTCAGAACATCTGATACGACCGGCTGCGTCAGGCCTTTTTCGGCCAGGTCAGCGAGGTTGCCGACATCGACCGTCATGAGAATATCGGCAGGTGAGCTTTCCCCTTCCGAGGCCACACGCTCCGCAAGACCATCTTTCATGAAGACTGTATTGACCTTGACGCCGCTCGAGGCGGTGAAGGCGTCAAGCAGCGGCTGGATCAGCCCAGGCTCACGCGTGGTGTAGATGTTCAGTTCGGCCGCCATGGCGCTGGCCCCGCCAGCGAGGGCGAAGACGCCGCCCACCAGGGCGAGTCGCAATGTGGAAAGGCTCTTCATGAAGCGGTCCTCCATTAATTGATTGGTGCGGCCGGCATTGGTTGACAGCCCAGGAATTGCTCGATCATATGTGACTAATTTAGTCAAGTTACTTTGCGACCAAAGCGCTTGCGACTTATGCCGCAGCGAATATCAGGACGCCGCCTGGATCTACGGTCAGGTGGATCGGCTCACCCGGCTTTACATCGATCCGGCTGGTGGTGCGCAAGCGCAAGAGGTCAGCAACGCCCTCGATCCTGACCAGCAATTGTTCGATCTCACCCAGAAAAGAGCGGTTGACGACAAGCGCCGGCAGACCTTCCTCGGGACCTGAAAGGGAGACGGCCTGCGGGCGGATGCAGGCAAACGCCTTGCCGCCTTCCGGAAGATCGAGCCGGGCTGGAAAGCTGCCCAGCACCGTTTCGACCCGGCCATCGCGGTAGATGCCCTCTACCCTGTTGCACGGGCACAAGAATTCGGCGGCGTAGAGTGAGTTGGGATGATCATAGATATCGTAGCCCGTCCCGACCTGCACAACCCGCCCCTCCTGCATCAGCACAACCCGGTCACCGACGGAAAGGGCCTCCTCCGGGTCGTGCGTGACGAGGATCGCCGTCGTCCCCAAGGCTCTCAACGTCGAAATGGTCTCCTCGCGCACCCGCTCCCGCAGGCCACGATCAAGGTTGGAGAAAGGCTCGTCCATCAGCAGAATGACGGGTTTTGGGGCAAGCGCCCGCGCCAGTGCGACTCGCTGCTGCTCGCCACCTGAAAGCGTGTGTGGGTAACGGCCGGAAAGCGCCTGGATGCCGATTCGGGCGATCACCTCGGCCGCACGGGCGCTCGCCTCGCGCCGCGACAGCCGCTTGAGGCCGAAGGCCACGTTCTCCTCGACGGTCAGGTGCGGGAACAGGGCATAATCCTGGAACATGAATCCGATGTTGCGGTCTTCGGGCTCGACAAAGCTGTTCGCGCCCTCGATCTCAATGCCATTGAGCAGAATTCTTCCGCTGTCGGCCGTATCGACGCCTGCAATGATCCGCAAAAGCGAGGATTTGCCGCAACCGGACTGGCCGACCAGGCAGACGATCTCTCCAGGCGCAATCGAAAGCGAAACGTCATCCAGCGCCCGGGTGTCGCCGAAGCTTCGGCTGATGTGTTCCAGCGTTAGCGGAGCGCCGGCATCATTTATCGACCCATGCATCATTCGCCCTTAAGCTAAACCGACAAGCTGGCTCATTGCTGTTTAGATCAGCGTCGATCGGCTGGAAACTTAATTGCCATGAAAAAAACCCGGCCGCACGTTCGCGACCGGGTCCGTCTTGCTGGCCCAAGGGCCGTGTTCACATCTTGTAGCGAGATTATTTCGCCTTTGCGACGATCGATTCGAACGGCTTGTAGGCTTCCTTGGCGAGTTCGGCATAGAGGTCACCAATCTTGGTGGCTTCGGTGACGAAGGCTTCGTACGACTGCCTGGCAAAATCGGACTGGATCTCGATCGCCTTCTCCAGCGACTTGGCCGACAAAAGTTTCTCGGCTGCTGCGCTGCCCGCCTCGAAGCTTTTCTTGGTGTACTCGCCCGCCTCGGTGGCGATGGCCTGCGCGCCCTTGGAAAGGGATGCGAAGCTCTTCAAGCCGCTATCCGCAAACTCCTTGCCGTATTTGCTGAAATCTTCATAGGTCTGGGTCATTCACGCAATCCCTTGCCAGTTGTCCTTGAGCGGTGGACGCGGCCTTTTCCCGGGGCCGCGTTGTGCAATGCAAATAATATATTGTGCACTGCACAAAAGTCAAGTTTTTTACCGAGTGCGGGTTTCACCGGGTGCGGCCCCGGCCATCCGGCCAGCAGATCGGCGCAACCGTCGGGAAATGGCTAAGATTCGAATAAAGAAAAGCTCAAGCTCGAAGAAAATGGTGAACGCTGCGGTTACCATAAACGGATTGGTAACGCTGGCCGCGATAGCTTGGCTTGAAGTGAGGCAGGACCCCTTTGCCGCCTCCACCGCAACAAAAATTCAAAGGAACCATCGGTGCGTCAGGCGTTGTCGGGCATTCTCTCCAAATCCGCGTCCTCCTTGAAAACGATCATGATCCTCGCTTTGGCGATGACATTCGTCGTTGCCGGAGCTGCTTCGTCCATGGCGGCGAGGTCGGCGGCCATCGTCATCGACGCCAAGACCGGCAAGGTGCTTTACTCTTCGAACGCCGATGGCCGACGCTATCCCGCCTCGCTCACCAAGATGATGACGCTTTACCTGGCCTTCGAGGCCATGGCGAACGGCAAGATCGGCAAGAACTCCCGCGTCGTCTTCTCGGCCAATGCTGCTGCCGAACCGCCGACCAAACTCGGCGTCAAACGGGGCGGCGCGATCACCGTCGAGACCGCGATCCTGTCGATGGTGACCAAGTCGGCAAACGACTCGGCAACCGCAATCGGCGAACTTCTCGGCGGCAATGAAGCCAATTTCGCCCACATGATGACTGCCAAGGCGCGGGCACTGGGCATGAAGGGGACCGTTTTCCGCAACGCCCACGGCTTGCCAAATCCCGGTCAGTTCACCACCGCGCGCGACATGGCGGTGCTCGGCATCGCGCTGCGGGAGCATTTTCCCCAGTATTACAGCTATTTCTCGCAGCGTTCCTTTCTCTACGGCCGCAGGCGCATCAACGGCCACAACCGGCTGCTTGGACGCATCAAGGGCGTCGACGGCATTAAGACTGGCTACACCCGCGCCTCCGGCTACAATCTCGTCTCCTCGGTCGACGACGGCGATCGCCGCATCGTCGCGGTGGTCATAGGCGGGAAATCCGGCGGCAGCCGCGACAACCAGATGGCCGCATTGATCAAAGCCTACCTGCCGAAGGCGTCGTCGCGCGGCAGCGGCATGCTGATCGCCAAGGCTGGCGGCGGCAACCCGATCACCGCTCTGGCGAAAGTATTCCTGCCCAAGCGCGACGCGCCGACGCCGGACAGCAGGCCGGAAGACGATGCGGCGTACAACGAGGCCCCGGACGGCGATGCCATTGCCTCCCTGGTCGAGGAGGCCGAGCCCGTCGTTGAAGAAGCCACCCCCGTCGTTGAGACCAGGCCCGTCTCCCAGACCAAGAAGGTCGAAACAGTGGCCGCGGCTACGGCGGACGATGTGGCGACCGCACGGGTCGCAGCAGCCTATGGCGAACCGGCAACGGTCGATCCCGTCAACACGGCATCGGTGCCGTCCGGCTGGGCAGTCCAGGTCGCCTCTTCGCCAAAACAGTCCGAAGCCCAGGCTCTCCTGGACGAGACGAGCAAACAGGCGCCTTCGGTCCTGGCCGATGCTGTGGGCTTCACCGTCGCCTTCGAGAAGGGCGGCGTCACCTACTACCGCGCCCGGTTCGGCTTTGGCTCGAAGACTGCCGCCTCGAAAGCCTGCAACGCCCTGAAGAAGAAGAAAATCGAGTGCTACGCCGTCCACCAGTAGGCGGCGTCGAAACATCTCCCGGAAGAATTCTGCGTCGAAGGAGACTAGTTGTGATTGGAGAGCAAGACGTCCTTGGCTTCGTTGATCCGCGCCGCCAGAAACGAAGTGCCGCCGAGATCGGGGTGCAGGCGCTGCATCAGGCGGCGGTGCGCCTTGCGGACATCCGCCGCGGCGGCCCCCGCTTCAAGACCAAGGATCTTGTAGGCCTCCTCCTTAGTCATGGCGCCCGAACCTGGCGAAACACCCAGCCCGTCGCCACCATTCGCCTCCGCGTCTTTGCGCCAGATGGGAAATCTGCCGTCAAGATACGTCTCTAGCAGCTGGCGGCTCTCCGGGTCGCCGGGGAGTTCGCGATAAAGCTGCTGCAATTCCGCAAGGCTCATCGTGCCTAGCATCTTGCCTTCATGGCAGCCGGCGAGCACGAGCCCCTCCAGATTGCCAGTATCGTGATCAAGCTCCATTTCGAGGGCCGCGGTGCGCACCGTCGAATACTTGCCCGGCTCCAGTTTCGCCGTCGGCCGCTTCATCCGCATCGAGCCATACCAGGCGAGCGCCGTCGACAGGATCAAGCCGCCGATGCCTGCCCGTCCAACCAGAAGCGCGGCGACGCCGATCAGCGCCAGCAGGACAGGCCCAAGCGTCCTCATCCAGCTTGCGAGTTTCGCGGGGTCGGAGCGCAGAAACACCATGGCCACGCCGAGCAGCACCAAAAGCAACGCCACGAATGCGATAGTCGCGCCCATCATTTCCTGCCGCTCCGCAGATGCTCGATCATCAGCCGGTCTTCCGGCCTGCCCCTGGCCTCCAGAGCCTTCAGCCCGCCCGTCGCAAACACCGCAACCGCCGATAGCAGGCTGGCCAAGGTTGCGGCGGCCCGCCGATCAAATCGGAACCAGGCGCCTTTGGACAGCCGCGCAATTTCCTTGAACGCCTTTTCCGCGCCGGCATCATGGCCCTCCTGAAAGACGAAGACAGGAACGCCGTGCAGGCCGAGGCTGCCGGCCTTTTCCGCCAGATCGTCGATATTTTCCTCCATCGCGTCGCCGATATAGACCAGCGCGTTGACCTTGGCGGCCGCCGTCTGTTTCAGCGCATGGGCGAGCACCTTGCCGATCTGGGTGTGGCCGCTGCGGCATTCGATCCGCGTCATCAGCTGCTTCAGCGCGCTCGTATCGGTGACGAATGCGGATGAGCGGCACTCGCCAAAACCGCGAAAATAGACCAGTTGGACCTTGAGCGCCCCGGCCTTGCCGACGGCGTCGAACATCTCGCCCTGCAGCGCACAGGCGAGATCCCAAGTCGGCTGGCGGCTCATGGTCGCGTCGAGGGAAAGGATCAGCCTGCCAGTACCGGTCGCGGACGCAGCCAGCGTCCTTGCCTGACGGATAAACGCGTCGATCTCGCCGCTGCTCGATTGGGATTCGACCGGCGCAGGATTGGCCTTTGCGGGCACGGGCTGCTTCTTGTCGCTCATGACATTCAAGATGTGGCGTTGTCGCACAGCTTGCAAGCCCAGCATGAGGCTATCTGGAGGGCCGGCGATCACCGCAGCTTTGAATATTGGGGCCTTCCTAGAGAAGGCCGAGATCGGCAAGCTCGCGCCTGAGTTTTGGCGGCATTTCGACCAATCCCGCTTTGCCCTTGGAGAGATCGGCCGGTGCGTCCGACGGTTTCAAATAGCGCCAGCCTTGAAAGGCGCGGCGCGGCTGCCATTCAGTCGGCACGACCGCGGGATCGAGGATCAGGTGACAGCGGCCGATACCCTCGTCATCGGTGAAAGGACGGATTTCGGTGATCAACTGGCGGCACTGCACGTTGCCCTTGATTACCCAGTAGAGGGAACCGCCATCGGTGACCTCGGCGCTGCGCGTCGGCGTCATGCGGGTGGTGTGGTAGTGCTCGACCGGTTCACCGGCGCGCCGCCGTTCGTCGAGGCGGAACGCGATCCACTCTTCGAGATCTTCGACGCTGTCGCAGCCAACGCAGAGCTTTATGAGATTGAGGGACATGGATCAAGGTTTAGTCCGGCGCGCGAAGGCGTCAACTGGCCCAATCGACTTTCTCCACAGTGCCGACTTTCTCCACAGTGCCGCTGTTCTCCACGGCGCCAATCCACAGTGCAAGTTTGGCTCAGCATTCCACGATATTGACGGCCAGTCCGCCGAGGCTGGTTTCCTTGTATTTCTCGTTCATGTCGAGGCCGGTCTGGCGCATGGTCTCGATCGCGGCATCGAGCGGCACGAAATGAACGCCGTCGCCCTTGATGGCCAGCGACGCGGCAGTCACCGCCTTGACGGCGCCGAGCGCGTTGCGCTCGATGCAAGGCACCTGCACCAGCCCGCCGACCGGATCGCAGGTCATGCCGAGATGATGCTCAAGCGCGATCTCGGCGGCGTTCTCGACCTGCTCAGGCGTGCCGCCCATCACAGCGCACAGCCCCGCTGCCGCCATCGCCGAGGCCGAACCGACTTCGCCCTGGCAGCCGACCTCGGCACCCGAGATCGAAGCGTTGGTCTTGATGATGCCGCCGACCGCTGCTGCGGTCAGCAGGAAATCGCGGATGCTTGGCTGGTCGGCCTCGGGATGGAAATGCAGCCAGTAGCGCAGCACCGCCGGCAGCGTGCCTGCAGCACCATTGGTCGGCGCGGTGACGACGCGCCCGCCGGCGGCGTTCTCCTCGTTCACCGCCATGGCATAGATCGACAGCCAGTCGTTGGCGAGCAGCGGATTGGGTCGGTTCTGCCGCCACTGCTCCTGCAGCTTGTCATGCAACTGACGCGCACGTCGGCGCACCTTCAGGCCGCCCGGCATGATGCCGTCCTGCGACAGGCCGCGCTCGATACAGCTCTTCATGGCGCTCCAGATGCCGTCGAGGCCGGCGTCGAGTTCTTCACGCGACATCTGCGTCTCTTCGTTGACGCGCTTCATGTCGGCGATGGAAAGACCGCTTTTCGCGGCCATCGACAGCATCTCGACAGCATTCTTGAAGGGGTATGGAACCTTCTTGCCTTCGCTCGTCACCGAGCCCTTCGCCTTCATCCGCTGCAGTTCTTCTTCGGAAACCACGAAGCCGCCGCCAATCGAATAGTAGATGCGCTTGAGCAGCAGGCGGTCGTCGGCATCATAGGCGGAGAAAGCCATGCCGTTGGCGTGGCCGGAAAGCGGCGTCTTGCGATCCAGCACCAGATCCGTGGCCGGGTCGAAGCGATAAGACGGATGGCCGGGCGGCGAAATCCGCTTCTCGGCGGCGATACGGTCGACGATGCTGTCGGCCTGATCGGGGTCTACCGTCTGCGGCGTCTGGCCGGCAAGCCCGAGCACGACGGCGCGATCTGAACCATGGCCGATGCCGGTATAGGCGAGCGAGCCGTGCAGGCTGGCGGCGATGCGGTCGACCTTGGCGCCGACCGGGCGTGGCCAGTCATCTCCCGCGACCTCGTCGAGAAAACGCCGCGCAGCCGTCATCGGTCCCATCGTGTGCGAACTCGATGGTCCAATGCCGATCTTGAACAGGTCGAAAACCGAAAGGAACACGCGTCGCTCTCCTATTGGAATTTACATATAGGAATTCTTGTGATGTTTCCGCTCTTTCGAAGATTGCGGCGCTGCACCTGCCGACCTTGTTTGCTCCGGCAGCGACATCGTTGCGTTCCGCCATCGAAGCGCCGCCACCGCTTGTGGTAAGAGGGTTGCATGGGCGATTCCTTCCATTTGTCGACGGCAGACCTCGTTGCGCTTGCCTTCTTCGTTTTCGTGTGGGTGCTGCATACGCTCGCCTCCGACGGAAAGCTGGTCAGGCGCATGTCGCTGACGACGGCGATGAACGTCCAGCGTCATGCCTGGATGCGGAACATGGCCGAACGCGAGGTCCGCATTGTCGACACCGCCATCATGGCCGGCCTTCAACAGGGAACCGCCTTCTTTGCCTCCAGTTCGCTGATTGCGATCGGCGGCTGTTTTGCCCTGCTCGGCGCCTCCGATCAGGTTGTTTCGGTGCTGAGCGACCTGCCGCTCGGCGCGACGTCGTCCCGCTCCGCCTTTCAGATGAAGGTGTTCGGATTGGTGCTGATCCTTGCCTATTCCTTTTTCAAGTTCGGCTGGGCCTACCGGCTGTTCAACTATTGCTCGATCCTGATCGGTGCGGTGCCGATCCCGCACGGCGAGGCTTCACGCAACCCGGTCAGCGAGACGGCGGTATGGCGGGCGGCGCGCATGAACATGCTGGCCGGAAAACATTTCAATTCCGGCATGCGCGGCGTGTTCTTCTCGATCGGCTATCTCGGCTGGTTCGTCGACCCAAAAGTATTCGTGCTGTCGACGCTGCTGTTGCTGGCGGTTCTGGTGCGTCGCCAGTTCTTCTCGGCGGCGCGGCAAGCCGTGATCGGTCAGCCGCCCGAGCCGACACCCGGTCCGGGAAAAAGCCGATCGATGCGGCCCGACAGCCGGTAGGCGACGCCCCCACCCCTTTAGGTGGGAGACGACACTACCACCACTTTTCCGGCTGGAACGTACCCGCAGCCTGTTCGATGACATGGGCGGTCTGGAACAAGGTTTCCTCGTCGAACGGCCGGCCGATGAGCTGCAGGCCGAGCGGCAGGCCCTTGGCGTCAAGCCCTGCGGGCACGGCGATGCCCGGCAGTCCGGCCATGTTCACGGTCACCGTGAAGATGTCGTTGAGGTACATCTTGACCGGGTCGGCGGCCATGTCCTCGTCGGCGATGCCGAAGGCCGCCGACGGCGTCGCCGGCGTCAGGATGACGTCGACGCCGGCAGTGAATGCATTTTCGAAATCCCTCTTGATGAGGTTGCGCACCTTCTGCGCCTGCAGATAGTAGGCGTCGTAGTAGCCGGCGGAGAGCACATAGGTGCCGATCATGATGCGGCGCTTGACCTCGCGGCCGAAGCCGGCGGCGCGGGTCTTCTCGTACATGTCGACGATGTCCTTGCCCGGCACGCGCAACCCATAGCGGACGCCGTCATAGCGGGCTAGGTTCGACGAGGCTTCGGCGGGCGCGACGATGTAATAGGCCGGCAGCGCATATTTGGTATGTGGAAGCGAAATGTCGACGATCTCGGCGCCGGCATCTTTCAGCCAGGCAATGCCCTTCTGCCACAGCGCCTCGATCTCGTCGGGCATGCCGTCGACGCGGTATTCCCTCGGGATGCCGACCTTCATGCCCTTGATCGGCTTGCCGATCGCCGCCTCGTAATCCGGCACCGGGCGGTCGACCGAGGTGGTGTCCTTCGGATCGACCGAGGCCATGGATTTCAAGAGAATCGCAGCGTCACGCACGTCGCGGGCGATCGGACCGGCCTGGTCGAGCGACGAAGCGAAGGCGACGATGCCCCAGCGCGAGCAGCGGCCGTAGGTCGGCTTGATGCCGACCGTGCCGGTGAAGGCGGCGGGCTGGCGGATCGAGCCGCCGGTGTCGGTGGCGGTAGCGCCGGCACACAGGAACGCCGAAACGGCGGAGGCCGAGCCACCCGACGAGCCGCCCGGCACGAGCTGGGCGTTATCCAGCGTGCGCGCGGTCCTGGTGCCGCCGGCCGAGACAAAACCGCCATCGCCCTGATGCGTGGTCGGCATCACCATCGTGTCGACGCGCGAACGCCGCCATGGATTGACGACCGGGCCGTAGTAGGAGCTCTCATTGGACGAGCCCATGGCGAACTCGTCCATGTTGAGCTTGCCGAGCATGACGGCGCCGTCGGCCCACAGATTGACGGTGACGGTCGATTCGTAGTGCGGCTTGAAGCCGTCCAGCACATGGCTGCAGGCCTGGGTGTGGATGCCTTCGGTGCCGAACAGGTCCTTGACGCCGAGCGGAATGCCTTCGAGAGACCCGCCCTCGCCCTTCGCAAGCTTTGCGTCCGAGGCCCTGGCCATGTCGCGCGCCTTGTCATCGGTTACGACGACATAGGCATTGAGCGCCGGATTGGCCCGCTCGATTGCCTGGAGATAGGCTTCGGTGATCTCGGTTGCGGTGATTTCCCGGGCGCGCAGCTTGGCGCGGGCCTGCGAAATCGTCAGGTGGGTCAGGTCGCTCATCAGGCAAGGCTCTTTTCGTAAAACACCGACCACCCGGAATCGGGATAGTCCAGCACCGGGCCGCAGCGCGAAAATCCGGCGCGTTCATAGACGGTCCACGCAGCCGGATGGCGGTCGCCGGTTTCCAGCACCAGACGCTTCAGTCCTTCATTGCGCGCCAGCGCCTCGATTCGCTCGACGATCCCGGCGCCGATCTTCTGCCCGCGATGCGAAGGCCGCGTGTACATGCGCTTGACCTCGCCGACGGCGCCGTCATGGCGTTTCAGCGCGCCGCAGCCGATGGCGAGGCCGTTGTCGCGAGCGATGAAGACAGTCGTGTCGTTGTCGGCCATCTGCTCGACGGTCATGTGGGAGCAGTGCTCCGGCGGCGTCAGTTCCAGCAGCGTGTCGTTGAGCTCCTTGACCAGCCCGCGCACGTCGTCCTGCAGCGGCGTTTCGATGGCGATCTCGATTGCCATCGGCCCGCTACTCCACGACCTTCGGAACGAGGAAGAAATTCTCTTCGGTCGCCGGTGCGTTGGCGACGATGTCGGCCGCCTTGCTGCCGTCGGTGACGACGTCCGGGCGCTTCTTCATCTCCATCGGAATGACCGACGTCATCGGCTCGACGCCGGAGACGTCGACCTCGTTCAACTGCTCGACAAAGCCGAGAATGGCGTTCAACTCGCCGGTCATGCGTTCGGCATCCGCCTCGCTCACCGCAATGCGGGCGAGACGCGCGACGCGCTTCACTGTCTGCAGATCAACGGACATATTCGCTTGTGCCTCGGGAAAACCAGTCCGCGCTATAGCGGCGCGGCGCGTGCCGCGCAACATGCATCGTGCCCAGAACCGGCCCGGAAGGTCGATGGGCAGCGCAACGCCGTCGCAGCGAACAGCTGGCGCCTTCGGCATGCTCTACAAGGTGCATGCTCTGCAGGGTGCATAGTCTACAAGGTGATCGTCCCGCCGATCTCCGGCAATGCCACCTTCACGCCGGAACCCTCCAGCCCCGCGACAAACTTGTCGGCTGTCTGGTCGATGATCGGAAACGTGCCGAAGTGACTGGGAATGACCGTCTCGAACTGAAAGAAGCGCCGGCAGGCAAGGGCTGCCACCGCGCCGCCCATGGTGAAGCGGTCGCCGATCGGCACGATGCCGATCTTCGGCTCGTGCAGTTCGTTGATCAGCGCCATGTCCGAAAAGATGTCGGTGTCGCCCATATGATAGAGCGTCTTGTCTTCCTGGAAATGCAGCACCAGCCCGCCGGGGTTGCCGAGATAGGTGTTCTGGCCCTTGTCGCCCGGGAACGACGAGGAATGCAGCGCCTGGACGAAGGTGGTGGTGAAGCCGCCGCAATCGATCGTGCCGCCGATATTGCCCGGATTGATCTTCTTGTCGCTGACACCCTTGCCGACCAGGTACATGCAGACCTCGAAATTGGCGACCAGCATGGCGCCGCTTTTCCCGAGCACTTCAAGCGCACCGCTGATGTGGTCGCTGTGGCCGTGGGTCAACAGAACATGGGTGACCCCTTCCGCCGGCTCTTCCCAGCCGCCCGTCCATGACGGATTGCCGATCAGGTAGGGATCGATGAGGATTTTCGCCTCGGCGGTTTCGACGCGAAATGCGGAATGTCCGTACCAGGTCAGTTTCATGAATGCCTTCCTCGATTTTTGCTTCGCCAAAGGATAGAACGCCGGCAGTGAAATTAAAGTCCCACAGCGTCCTTTGCGGCGTGTAGTCCGAGGAAAGCCGTTGAGCATCATCACCATCGAGGAGTTGCCGGCGCGGCTCGGCGGCGGCAAGACGCTGGCCGGGCTCGACCTTGGCGACAAGACGATTGGCGTGGCGGTTTCCGACCGGGGCTTTGCCTTCGCCCACCCGCGTCCCGTCATCATGCGCAGGAAATTCTCGCTGGATGCCGCAGTGCTGCTCGCCTTGCTGGAGAAAGAGAATGTCGGGGCCGTGGTGCTCGGCCTGCCGGTCAACATGGACGGGTCGGAAGGCCCGCGCGCCCAGAAATCCCGCGCCTTCGCCCGTAACATGGCTGGTGTGACCGACCTGCCCTTCGTCTTGTGGGACGAGCGGCTGTCGACGGTGGCGGCCGAGCGGACGCTGATCGAGATGGATTTTTCGCGCCGCAAACGCGCCGGCAAGATCGATTCGGCCGCGGCGGCCTTCATTCTGCAAGGCGCGCTCGACCGGCTTCAGGCGCTCGGCGTCGACGCCTGGTCGAAATAGCGGTCGCGCATTATCCTGATCCAGCCACCGATCACCCGGCGCCGGCGAAACGCCCAGAACGCCATGAGCAGCAGGCTGTCGAGGATGCAGGCCTTCGCCACCATGCCGGGGATGAGCGCCGGATCGATGCCAAGCATCTCGCCATAGAGCTGGAAAACGAGGTCATGCAATTGGCGGCTCAGCATGACATAGCCGAAATTGATGTCGTTGAGCGACAGGAAGAACCAGCCCCAGAACAGGGCGAGCGGCGTCGCCCATAGCGCGAACAAGGTGCGCATCAGCTGTCCCTCAAGGGCGTGTCCGGCCTCAAGGGCGTGTCCGGCCTCAAGTTCGTGTCCAGCCCCAGGTTCGTGTCCAGGCTGCCTGAAATGCGCGAGAGCGCCGAGTTGTGCGCCGCCGCGTTCGCCGTCAAGGAGCTCAATATATGCCGCATAGCGTTCCTGCTTCCGTAGACAGGACAGTGGGCTTTGCGGCTTGCCGCCGCAATGGAAACCATTTGTTAAGGTTAACGGTCATCCACAGCGGCGGTGAGCGTTATCTCGCCTGATACCGTGGCTTGGACGTGGATTTCGCCCGCTCCCCAATAGGCCCTGGGGCCAGTCATCGGAACGATCCTGACACCACCAGACGCTTGATACCTCAACTTCAGCTGCTGACCTTGATGTCGTTATCCGCGCACCAGGTCTTCAACGCCTCTTCCGTGGCTTTTTGCTCGAACTCGTACCATCGATCATTGGCGCCCCTGTGCTCCAAAAGATCCTTGAAGCGGGCATAGGCACCCGACCGGCTGAAGATCTCTCGAACCTTGTCGTATTCGTCGGGCAGGTGGTGGCGCGCGAATGCCAGCACCAGCGGTTTGCCGAGATCGAGCTCGCGCTTGTCCGGGATGGCGATGTATCTCTCGCTGTCCTCGACGTCGTCAGGCAGTTCTTCAACATTGTCCGCCCAGTCAGAATGCCAGTAGATCTTGCCTGTCTCCTTGCACAGATAGGCCTGATTTTCGCCGGCTCCGCCGGAGTTCACGAATTCGAACGCGTCCAGAAGCTCGCTGAAATTGACTGCCATTCCCATCTCGCTGCGCATGAGCCTGTCGTCGCCGTATAAACCCTATCTAATCGGGCGCGAACGTGGGAGTTCCCACAGTCTCAGATTGTTTGCGCCGCGCTCGCAATCATCTAGCGGCGTGACAGACGACGAGAAACCTTGCCGAAGTCGCTTCAGGTGACCGGTGGGTACAGCGTGTCGATGATCATGCGCGCGTCATGGCGTGAATCGAGCATGCCATAGGTGTTGCGCCACTGGCCGGCGAGGCGCGTCTCGACGAAGGCGTCGGCGATCCGCCCTGCCCCCAGCCTGCGAAGCTCCGCCGCCGCCGCCGACAGCGCCAGTTGCTCGGTGAGCAGACGCGCCGAGCCCTCGTCGGTTGCCGCGACCTGCATGGCTGCCTTGAGCACACCGACGGTGCCGCGTCCGCCGGCGCCGAGATCGCGATCGATGCCGGACAGCACCTCCTCGAACAGGCCGGGTGCACGCCCCAGCACGCGCAGCACATCGAGCGCCATGACATTGCCGGATCCCTCCCAGATCGCGTTGACCGGAGCTTCGCGATAGTAGCGGGCGAGCGGGGCCTCCTCGACATAGCCATTGCCGCCGAGACACTCCATCGCCTCATAGAGCAGCGGCGGTGCGATCTTGCAGACCCAGTATTTGACGACCGGCGTCATGGCGCGCGCAAAAGCCGCCTCGCCGCGATCGCCGGCCGCCTCGTCGAAAGAGCGCGCCAGTCGGAATGACAGCGCGGTGGCGGCGGCGACGTCGAGCGCCATGTCGGCCAGCACGCGCTGCATCAGCGGCTGCTCGATCAGATTGGTTCCAAACACCTGGCGGTGACGGGTGTGGTGGACGGCTTCGGCCAGCCCGGCTCGCATGATCGCCGACGAGGCGATCGCGCAGTCGAGCCGGGTCAGCGTCACCATATCCATGATCGTCTTGACGCCTGCCCCGGGCTCGCCGACCATCTCGCCGATGGCATTGACGAACTCGACTTCGGACGAGGCGTTGGAGCGGTTGCCAAGCTTGTCCTTCAGCCGCTGGAAGCGGAAGCCGTTGCCCGAGCCATCGCCGAGAATGCGCGGAACGAGAAAGCACGAAAGTCCTTCCGGCGCCTGTCCAAGCACCAGGAACGCATCCGACATCGGCGCCGACATGAACCATTTGTGGCCGGTCAGCCGATAGAAGCTGCTGCCGGCGCGCTCGGCCCTGGTGACGTTGGCGCGGACGTCGGTGCCGCCCTGCTTCTCGGTCATGCCCATGCCGAGCGTCAGCCCGGCTTTTTCGACCGGCGGCTTCTGGCTCTGGTCGTATTTGCGTGTCGTCACCCGTGGCGCCCATTCGCGAAACAGTTTTGGGCTTGCCATCAGCGCTGCCAGCGAGGCGCTGGTCATGGTGATGGGACAGAGATGCCCTGTTTCGAGCTGCGCCGTCAGGTAGAAACGGGCGGCCCGCACCTGATGACGGCGGCCGATCTCGGCATCGCCATTTTCCCAGACCGACGAATGCAGTCCGTTCGCCACCGACCGGCGCATCAGCGCATGATAGGCTGGATGGAACTCGACCAGATCGATGCGCCGGCCCTGGCGGTCATGGGTCCTGAGCTTCGGCGTCTCGACATTGGCGAGGCGAGCCAGTTCCTGCGCCTCCTGCGTCAGCACGAAACGGCCAAGCCCATCGATATCCTTGCGCACCGGATCGGAAAAACGCTCGGCAAGCTGGATCAGCAACGGATCGCCTCGCCAGGCGTTGCCGCCTGCCAGCGGCGGCGGCTGGTTCGTCACGTCGTCGGTCACACACTGTCCTTATCATCACAAGGCCACGAATCCGAAGCCATCAGCTAGATATAGCCCAAGCCGCGCAACGCGCGCGACGAAAATACCGGGGAGAACGGCCGCAATCCAAAGCTGGTGCTTGCAGCCAAAGGTCCTCCACCCTATAGCAGCGCCTTGAGATGACCGACGCTTCGTCCCTGCCACTCTACCCTCACCGCCATCTTCTGGGCATCCGCGATCTTTCCCCCGCCGACATCGAGCTTTTGCTGGACAGGGCGGACCGGTCGGTCGCGATCTCGCGGCAGTCGGAGAAGAAGGCCTCGACGCTGCGTGGCCGCACCCAGATCAATCTGTTCTACGAAGCTTCGACCCGTACCCAATCGTCGTTCGAACTGGCCGGAAAACGGCTCGGCGCCGACGTCATGAACATGTCGGTGGCCAGTTCTTCGGTGAAGAAGGGCGAGACGCTGATCGACACGGCGATGACGCTGAACGCCATGCATCCCGACATCCTGATCATCCGCCACCAGTCGGCGGGTGCCGCCGCGCTGCTCGCGCAAAAGGTCGGCTGCTCGGTGATCAATGCCGGCGACGGCGCCCATGAGCACCCGACGCAGGCGCTGCTCGACGCGCTGACCATCCGCCGCGCCAGGGGCCCGCTGTCGAAGCTGATCGTGGCGATCTGCGGCGACATCCTGCATTCGCGCGTGGCGCGTTCCAACATCATGCTGCTCAATGCGCTCGGCGCGCAGGTGCGCGTCGTGGCGCCGTCGACGCTTTTGCCCGCCGGCATCGAGAAAATGGGCGTGATCGTCACCCGTTCGATGGCCGAAGGGCTCAAGGACGCGGATGTGGTGATGATGCTGCGGCTGCAGCGCGAGCGCATGGAAGGCGCCTTCGTGCCTTCGGTGCGTGAGTATTTCCACTATTTCGGCCTCGACGCCGAGAAGCTGAAGGCGGCCAAGGACGGCGCCCTGGTCATGCATCCCGGCCCGATGAACCGCGGCGTTGAGATCGCCTCGGAAATCGCCGACGGTCCGCAGAGCGTCATCCAGGAACAGGTGGAGATGGGTGTTGCCGTGCGCATGGCGGTGATGGAAGCGCTGCTCGATCCCCGCCGCAATCGCGAACTTGCCCGATGAGCACAACGGTCTTCAGCCGGGCCCGCATCGTTGATCCGTCGCGCGGCATCGATGAGGTCGGCACTGTCATTGTCGAGGGCCGCAAGATCGTCGCAGCCGGCAAGGCAGCCTTGAACCAGGGCGCCCCGCAAGATGCTACCGTCATCGACTGCGCCGGCAAGGCAATCATTCCCGGCCTGATCGATGCGCGCGTCTTCATCGGCGAGCCGGGCGGCGAGCACCGCGAGACCATCGCCTCGGCCAGCGTGGCGGCGGCCGCCGGCGGCGTCACTTCCATCGTCATGATGCCCGACACCGAACCGGTGATCGACAATGTCGCGCTGGTCGAATTCGTGCTGCGCACCGCCAAGGATACGGCCGTCGTCAACATCTTTCCGGCGGCGGCGATCACCAAGGGGCTCGAAGGCCGCGAGATGACCGAATTCGGCCTGCTGCGCGAGGCCGGCGCGATCGCCTTCACCGACGGGCGGCACACCATAGCAAGCGCACTGGTGATGCGCCGCGCGCTGACCTATGCGCGCGATTTCGGCGGCGTGATCGGGCATGAAACCCAGGACGCTGAACTCGCTTCGTCAGGCGTCATGAACGAAGGCCTCTATGCCAGCTGGCTCGGCCTTGCCGGCATTCCGCGCGAGGCCGAGTCCATTCCGCTGGAACGCGACCTTGCGCTGGCGCGGCTGACTGGCGGCGCCTATCACGCGGCCAAGATTTCGACTGCGATGGCGGCAAACGCGGTAACGAGGGCCAAGGCCGACGGCGCCAAAGTCACAGCAGGCGTCTCGATCCACAATCTGTCGCTCAACGAGAACGATGTCGGCGAATACCGCACCTTCTTCCGGCTGACGCCGCCGCTGCGCGCCGAGGAGGACCGGCTGGCGATGATCGAGGCGGTCAAGGACGGCACCATCGACATCATCGTATCCTCGCACGACCCGCAGGACGTCGACACCAAGCGGCTGCCTTTCGCCGACGCCGCGGCCGGTGCCATCGGACTGGAAACGCTGCTCGGCGCGGCGCTGCGGCTCTACCACAATGGCGAAATGACGCTGCTCAGGTTGGTTGAGACGTTGTCCACTGCGCCGGCAAGACTGTTCGGCCTGCCCGGCGGCACGCTGAAGCCGGGTGCGGTCGCCGACCTTGCGCTGGTCGATCTCGACGAGCCATGGATCGTCAGCGAAAGCGGCATCCGTTCGCGCTCGAAAAACACCTGTTTCGAAGGCGCGCGGCTGCAGGGCAAGGTCTTGCAAACGATGGTGGCGGGCCGCACAGTGTTTTCAGCCTAATGCATGTCGCGCAAAAGCATGCCCTCGGGCCTGACCCGAGGGTGCGCAGCGGTTTTGCGATAACGACATGCATAAACAGCAACCTAAAGCGCGTCGCATAAGGCCGGTCAAACGCGACGCGCTTTAGGGCATATCCGGGGGAACAATGGCTTACGGCATCGTGGCACTGGTGTTCGGCTATCTGCTCGGCTCGATCCCGTTCGGCCTCCTGATCACCCGTGCCGCCGGCCTTGGCGACGTCCGCAACATCGGCTCCGGCAATATCGGCGCCACCAATGTGCTGCGCACCGGCAACAAGGGCCTGGCTGCCGCCACGCTGCTGCTCGACGCGCTGAAAGGCACGGCGGCGGTGCTGATCGCCGGTTACTTTGCCCCGGAGCTCGGGCTCTGGGCAGGCTTAGGTGCCTTCTTCGGCCATCTCTTCCCGGTCTGGCTCGGTTTCAAGGGCGGCAAGGGGGTCGCCACCTATCTCGGCGTGCTGATCGCTCCTGCCTGGCAGGTGGCGCTGATCTTTGCCGTCGTCTGGCTGGCCATGGCTTTCCTGTTCCGCTATTCCTCGCTGGCGGCGCTGACGGCAGCAATCGTCGTGCCGATCGCGCTCTATGTCCTCAGCACGCCCGAGATTGCCGGGCCGTTCGCGCTGATGAGCCTGATCGTCATCATAAAACACCGGGCCAACATTACCCGGCTGCTGGCCGGCACCGAGAACAAGATCGGAACCAGGGAGTGAGCCAGCGCGCCGCCGGGACGCGGCTCAGCGACCGGCAGCGGTTGAGCTGGCTTCGTTTGATCCGCACGCCGAATGTTGGCCCCGCCACCTTTCGCGACCTGATCAACCGTTTTGGCTCGGCCGAGACGGCGCTCGAGATGCTACCCGAGCTGATGGTTTCGGGCGGCGCCAGAAAGACCGTCCGCATCCCGACGATGGCCGAGGCCGAGGCGGAACTGGAGACCGCACGGCGCGCCGGCGCCCGCTTCGTCGGCATTGGCGAGGCCGACTATCCGCCGCTGATGAAAAGCATGGACCATCCGCCGCCGCTGCTCGCGGTCAAGGGCGAAGGCGCGGTGTTCCGGCTGCCGGCGGTCGCCATAGTCGGCGCCCGCAATGCCTCGCTGGCCGGCATCAAGATGGCGCGGACGCTCGCCGCCGAACTCGGCCGCGACGGCTTCGGCATCGTCTCCGGCCTGGCGCGCGGCATCGACACGGCAGCACATCAGGGCAGCCTTGCGTCAGGCACGATCGGTGTGCTGGCCGGCGGCCTCGACCAGCCCTACCCGCCCGAGAATGCCGCACTGTGCGACGAGATTGCCGAGCGCGGCGGCGTCATCATTTCAGAGATGCCGTTCGGCTGGCAGCCGCGCGCCCAGGATTTCCCGCGCCGCAACCGCCTTGTCGCCGGTGCGGCATTGGGGCTGGTCGTGGTCGAGGCGGCGCTGCGCTCCGGCTCGCTGATCAGCGCCAGGCTTGCCGGCGAGATGGGCCGGCTGGTCTTCGCCGTCCCCGGCTCGCCGCTCGATCCGCGCGCCGCCGGCGCCAACGCCTTGCTCAAGGACGGCGCCACCCTGGTCACCGAGGCATCGGACATTACCGGTGCGATCGCGCCGCTGGTCGGCAAACTGGCGCCAAGGACGCCGCTGCTCGAAGAGCCGCCCGACTTTTCGGCAACACCGCCACCCGGCGAAGACGACCGCGCCCGCGTCATCGAAGCGCTCGGCCCAACGCCGGTGGCGATCGACGAAATCATCCGCCACACCGGCCTGCATCCCGCCCAGGTTTTCATGGTGCTGCTGGAACTCGACCTCGCCGGCCGGCTGGAGCGCCACGCCGGCGGCAATGTCTCGCTGGTGTGATCGAGACGATTCTTGAGAGAACCTGGCTCGACGCTGCTGGAAAACCCAAGGCGTCATGAAGCATCTCGCTTTAGACCGGGAACAAGAACGCTAACCTGTTGATTTTCAGAGAAAAAAATGGTGAGCGCGCAGGGATTCGAACCCTGGACCTACTGATTAAAAGTCAGTTGCTCTACCGGCTGAGCTACGCGCTCCCGCGGGCTCAGGATGCCGCCCTCGAAATTGCGCGGAACATAGGGAGAGTGTCACGAACGGTCAACCGGAAAAAGAGGCCCCGCGAGCCGGACTTTTCGCGGTCTCATGACGCCTCGCAAACCGTCTCGACAAGATCGGAGCGGCTGTCTCGCACAAATGCCGAGACGTATTACAAATCAGCAGCTTGCTATTTTTCGCGGAACAATTGCGCAACCTGCCCGTTTTTGTCGCTACAAGGGACGACGCTATCAAGGAGAAGGCCATGAACAGGATCATGTCGGGCTTGCTGGCGACCGTGCTGTCAGCATCATTCGCTGTAGCGCAGATCGTGCCCGTCAACGCCCAGCCCATCTACGTGCCGCTGGGTCAGAACGTCTCGTCGGATGTCCAGACCGTTCAGGATGAACGGTGGAGGTGGAGGAACCGGGATTTCTCGCGTCGCGATTTCCGCCGTGATTTCCGTCGCGATTTCTCTCGCCGTGATTTCCGTCGC
The DNA here is from genome assembly GCF_055811535.1 of Mesorhizobium sp. WSM4816. Taxonomy (NCBI): domain Bacteria; kingdom Pseudomonadati; phylum Pseudomonadota; class Alphaproteobacteria; order Hyphomicrobiales; family Phyllobacteriaceae; genus Mesorhizobium; species Mesorhizobium sp. WSM4816. The sequence goes on from NZ_JBVVQR010000005.1 coordinate 154,147, forward strand.
GATTTCTCTCGCCGTGATTTCCGTCGCGATTTTTCTCGCCGCGAGTTCCGTCGCGATTTCTCCCGCCGCGATTTTTCCCGCCGCGATTTTCGTCGTTTCGCCCGTAACGACGATTTCAGGTATTGGCGCGGCTATCGCGGCTATCGCTACTATCGTCCTGGCTATCGCCGCTACAACGACTTCTGGTTCCCGCTGGCGGCCTTCGCTACCGGCGCGCTGATCACCGGCGCAATCATCAACAACCAGAGCCGCCGCATCTATCGCGGCGATGCGCACGTGGAGTGGTGCTACAGCCGCTACAGATCTTACCGGGCCTACGACAACACGTTTAAGCCTTACTACGGCCCCCGCCGGCAGTGCATCTCGCCCTATTGATAACAAGGAACGGGTTGTTGAAAGAGCCTGCGCCGGTAACGGCGCAGGCTCTTTGCTGTGCGAATCTACAGCGTGCTCAGTGTCCGGCGCACAGCATGGCGCCAACCCGCCAGCTTTGCGGAACGGACCGATGCATCCATGTCCGGTCGAAACCGTCGCTCCAGCGCCCAGCTCCTGGCGAATTCCCTTGTCTTCGGCCAGACGCCCGCCTTCGAGCCGGCCAGCCATGCCGCGCCGAGCGCCGTCGTCTCCAGGATGGTCGGACGGTCGACCGGCGCATCGAGAATGTCGGCAAGCCGCTGCATCGTCCAGTCCGACGCCACCATGCCGCCATCGACCCTGAGAACGGTCTTCGCCGACGCGCCCTTCCAGTCCCTGCGCATCGCGTCGAGCAGGTCGCGCGTCTGGAACGCGACGGATTCGAGTGCGGCACGGGCAAATTCCGCCGGGCCAGAATTGCGGGTCAGCCCAAAGATGGCGCCACGCGCCTCGGCGTCCCAATGCGGCGCGCCAAGCCCGACGAAAGCCGGCACCAGATAGACTTGCTGGGTCGGGTCGGCGCTCGCCGCCAGCACGCCGCTCTGCTCGGCCTTGCCGATCACCTTGATGCCGTCGCGCAGCCATTGCACGGCAGCACCGGCGATGAAGATCGACCCTTCCAGCGCATAGGTGGTCTTGCCGTTCAGCCTGTAGGCAATGGTCGTCAACAGACGGTTCTTCGAACGCACCAGATCGCTGCCGGTGTTGAGCAGCGCGAAGCAGCCGGTGCCATAGGTCGATTTCATCATGCCTGGCTCGAAACAGGCCTGGCCGATAGTCGCCGCGTGCTGGTCGCCGGCAACACCGAGGATTTTTATCTCTGCGCCGAACAGGCTTTTCTCCGTGAATCCATAGTCGTCGGCGCAATCCTTCACCTGCGGCAGCATTTTTGCCGGTATGCCGAGAATGGCCAGGAGTTCGTCGTCCCATACATTCCTTTCGATGTTGTAGACCAGCGTGCGCGAGGCATTGGTGGCATCGGTTGCGTGCACCTTGCCGCCGGTCAGCCGCCAGATCAGAAAGCTGTCGATGGTGCCAGCCAGCAATTCGCCTTTCTCGGCGCGTTTTCTGGCGCCCTTCACCTTGTCCAGCATCCAGGCGATCTTGGTACCGGAGAAATAGGGATCGAGCAGCAGGCCGGTCTTCCTGGTGAACTTCTTCTCCAGTCCCTGCTTCTTCAATTTCTGGCACAGCGGCGCGGTGCGGCGGTCCTGCCAGACGATCGCGTTATGGATCGGCCTGCCGGTCGCCCTGTCCCAGATGACGACGGTCTCGCGCTGGTTGGTGATGCCGATTGCCGCGACATCCGATGCATCGCGGCCAGCGCTCTTCAGCGCAGCTTTCGTCGTCGCCAAAACACTCGACCAGATTTCCTCCGGATCATGCTCTACCCAGCCGGAGGCCGGATAATGCTGGGTGAATTCCTTCCGGCCGCTGCCTACGACCTTCATGTCACCGTCGAACAGGATCGCCCGGCTCGACGTCGTCCCCTGGTCGATTGCTAGGATAAAGCCAGTCATTCTCACTCCCTCGGCGCAAACAGGGGAGACGGCAAGATGCCGCCTCCCCCGATTGGTGCGATGCGGGCGCGAACGCCCGGACCGATGCTCAGTTGCTCCAGCTCTTGACCAGCTCGTCGTAGTTGATGGTCTGCGGCTTGTCCTTCTCCGGCTCGATCTTCAGCTGCGGCGCGAGATTGCCCTTGGCGACCGCATCGGCGTTCCACTCCTCGAGGGTTTTTTCCTCGGCGAGTTTCGGTCCGATGTCGCCCTGCACGCCGGCGCGCTCGAGGCGCTCAAGCACCTCTTCCTGCTCGGCACAGAGCGAGTCCATCGCCTCCTGCGGAGTTTTGGCACCCGACGAGGCGTCGCCGATCGCCTGCCACCAAAGCTGTGCCAGCTTCGGATAGTCAGGGACGTTCGTACCCGTCGGCGACCACTGGACGCGGGCCGGCGAGCGGTAGAACTCGATCAGGCCGCCGAGCTTCGGGGCGCGGTCCGTGAAGCTCTTGTGCTGGATCGTGCTCTCGCGGATCAGCGTCAGGCCGACATGGGCTTTCTTAACGTCGACTGTCTTCGAGGTGACGAACTGCGCGTAGAGCCAGGCTGCCTTGGCGCGGTCGTCAGGCGTCGACTTGAGCAGCGTCCAGGAACCCACGTCCTGGTAGCCGAGCTTCATCCCGTCCTTCCAGTAGACGCCATGCGGCGACGGAGCGAAGCGCCATTTCGGCGTACCGTCCTCGTTCACGACGGGAAGGCCGTCCTCCACCATGTTGGCGGTGAAGGCCGTGTACATGAACATCTGCTGGGCAATTTCGCCCTGCGCCGGAACTGGCCCGGATTCCGAGAAGGTCATGCCCTGGGCAGCGGCCGGAGCGTAAGCCTTCATCCAGTCGAGATATTTCTGGATGGCATAGACCGACGCTGGACCGTTGGTGTCACCGCCGCGAGCCACGCAGGAGCCGACCGGCCGCGATTTCTCGTCGACCTTGATGCCCCATTCGTCAACCGGAAGACCATTCGGCAGCCCCTTGTCACCATTGCCGGCCATCGAAAGCCAGGCATCGGTGAAGCGCCAGCCGAGCGACGGGTCCTTCTTGCCGTAGTCCATATGGCCGTAGACTTTCTTGCCGTCGATCTCGCGGCCGGTGAAGAATTCGGCGATGTCCTCATAGGCCGACCAGTTGACGGGAACGCCGAGGTCGTAGCCGTACTTCGCCTTGAAGTCCGCCTTGTTCTTCTCGTCGTTGAACCAGTCGTAGCGGAACCAGTAAAGGTTCGCGAACTGCTGGTCGGGCAGTTGGTAAAGGTCGCCGTCCGGAGCCGTCGTGAACTTGGTGCCGATGAAGTCGGCGAGGTCGAGGTTCGGGTTGGTGACGTCCTTGCCCTCGTTCGCCATCCAGTCGGTCAGGCTGCGTGCCTGCTGGTAGCGCCAATGGGTGCCGATCAGGTCGGAGTCGTTGACATAGGCGTCGTAGATATTTTCGCCCGACTGCATTTGCGTCTGCAGCTTTTCGACAACATCGCCTTCTCCGATCAGATCATGGGTGATCTTGATGCCGGTGATGTCGGTGAACGCCTTGGCCAGCGTCGCCGATTCATAAGAGTGCGTCGCGATGGTTTCCGAGACGACCTTGATGTCCATGCCCGCAAAGGGCTTTGCAGCATCTATGAACCATTGCATCTCTGCTTCTTGGGCTGCACGATCGAGCGTCGACATGTCCTTGATCTCGGCATCGAGAAACGCCTTGGCTTCGTCCATTCCAGCATAGGCCTGGCCCGCTCCAAGGAGCAGGACCAGAGCGGTCGTTGACGTCAGAAATTGCCTTCGCATGTGTTTCCTCCACTGTTCAGTTCCAAGTGCTATCTGGAGCAGCCCCCGGGCATGCTCCAACAGTTTCCCCCTCTATACGTAGCGGAACACGCCGATGGCGTAGACCACGGAGAGAGCGAGAGCCCACCACAGGTTGGGTCCGACAAGACCCAGCCAAGCGAGATGGATAAAGGCGCTGCCAAGCAGCGATAGGAAGAGACGGTCGCCGCGCGTCGTCTCGAAGCGCAAGACGCCGATGCGCGGATTGCCGCCCGGCGAGGCGTATTCCCAGACCGCCATGCCGCAAAGCAGCAGGAAGATGGTGCCGAAGAAGGCGGCGGTCGGCCAGGTCCAGGCCATCCAGGTGAAGCTCATGATCATACCCTCCCCAGGGCAAAGCCCTTGGCGATAGTGTTGCGCATGAACTCTTGCGTTCGTTTCATCACACCCTCCCCAGGGCAAAGCCCTTGGCGATATAGTTTCGCACGAACCAGATGACGAGCGCGCCCGGTATGATGGTGAGCACGCCGGCTGCGGCCAGCACGCCCCAGTCGAGGCCCGAGGCCGAGACCGTGCGCGTCATGATCGCGGCGATCGGTTTTGCCGCGGTCGTGGTCAGCGTCCGCGCGATCAGCAGCTCCACCCACGAGAACATGAAGCAGAAGAAGGCCGCCACGCCAACGCCGCTCGCGATCAGCGGCATGAATATCTTGAGGAAGAAGCGCGGGAAGGAATAGCCGTCGATATAGGCGGTCTCGTCGATTTCCTTCGGCACGCCCGACATGAAGCCTTCAAGGATCCAGACCGCCAGCGGCACGTTGAACAGGCAGTGCGCCAGCGCCACGGCGATGTGGGTGTCGATCAGGCCGAAAGCCGAATAGAGCTGGAAGAACGGCAGCGCGAACACCGCCGGCGGCGCCATGCGGTTGGTCAGCAGCCAGAAGAACAGGTGTTTGTCGCCGAGAAACCGGTAGCGCGAGAAGGCATAGGCTGCCGGAAGCGCTACGGTGACGGAAATCACCGTGTTCATAACCACATAGATGATCGAGTTAATGTAGCCCCTGTACCAGGACGGATCGTTGAAGATGACCGCGTAGTTGGCAAGCGTCGGGTCTCTCGGCCAAAGCGAGAAGGCGCCGAGGATCTCCTGGTTGGTCTTGAAGCTCATATTGACCAGCCAATAGATCGGCAGCATCAGGAAGATGATGTAGATCGTCGGGACCAGCCACCAGAACCGCGACTCCTCGCCGCGCCGCCGCATCTTGCGGGCCAGCGCGGCGTTCGCCGTCTGCGCTTCCGCTGTGGCGGGGGTCTGCCGCATCAGCGTTCGTTCGTTGGCCGTGGTTTCCTCGAGGCGTGCCATCTCACCGCTCCGCATCGTAGGCTGTCATGACGGTGTAGAACACCCAGGACAGGAGCATGACAATCAGGAAATAGACGATCGACATGGCCGCCGCCTCACCCAGGTTGAACTCGCCGATTGCCAGCTTGACCAGGTCGATCGACAGGAAAGTGGTGGTGTTGCCGGGCCCGCCGCCGGTGACGACGAACGGCTCGGTGTAGATCATGAAACTGTCCATGAAGCGCAGCAGAATCGCGATCAGCAGCACACGGTTCATCTTCGGCAGCTGGATGTAGCGGAAGATCGCCCAGCGCGACGCGCCGTCGATCTTGGCCGCCTGGTAATAGGCGTCGGGGATCGAGACCAACCCTGCGTAGCAGAGCAGGACAACGAGGCTCGTCCAATGCCAGACATCCATGACGATGACGGTGATCCAGGCATCGAACGGGTCGTTGACATAATTGTAGTCGATGCCGAGCGCCCGCAGCGAATATCCGAGCAGGCCGATGTCGACGCGGCCGAACACCTGCCAGATCGTGCCGACGACGTTCCACGGGATAAGCAGCGGCAGCGCCATCAGCACCAGGCAGACCGGAACGCCCCAGCCCTTCTTCGGCATGTTGAGCGCAATGAAGATGCCGAGCGGAATCTCGATGATCAGGATGATGGCCGAGAAGGCCAGGTTGCGGGCCATCGCTTCCCAAAACCGGTCGGAATGCAGGATTTCCTCGAACCATTCCGCGCCCGCCCAGAAGAAGACGTTGTTGCCGAAAGTGTCCTGCACCGAATAGTTTACGACCGTCATCAGCGGGATGATCGCCGAGAAAGCCACCAGCAACAGCACCGGCAGCACCATGAACCAGGCCTTGTTGTTCCAGGTCCTTTCCATGCTCAGCCTCCCATCTCGACGCGCCAGGAATCGGCATAGATGTTGATGCCGGCCGGGTCGAAAGCGATCTTCGGGTCGGCGGGAATGTCCTCGTCCTCGCCGATGATCGCCGCGATGTCGCGGCCTTCGAAACTGGCGCGCACCACCTTGTGGCGGCCGATATCCTCGACCTTGCGGATTGAAACCGGCATGCCGCTGGCGCCAAGCCTGACATATTCGGGGCGGATGCCGAGTTCGATCGCACCGGTGATCCCGGCCTTGGGCGCGCCCGGCAATTCGATCGTCTGGCTGCCGAGCCGCGCGCTCCTGCCTTCGACCGCGACCGGCATGACGTTCATGCCCGGCGAGCCGATGAAATAGCCGACGAAAGTATGCTTGGGGCGCTCGAACAGTTCGGCTGGAGAGCCGATCTGAACGATCTCGCCCTCATACATGACGACGACGTTTTCGGCGAAGGTGAGCGCCTCGGTCTGGTCGTGCGTGACATAGACCATGGTGAAGCCGAAGCGCCTGTGCAACTGCTTCAACTGCGAACGCAGCACCCATTTCATATGCGGGTCGATGACGGTCAGCGGCTCGTCGAACAGGATCGCGTTGACATCGGAGCGCACCAGCCCGCGTCCGAGCGAGATCTTCTGCTTCTGGTCGGCGGTCAGCCCCCTCGCCTTTCGCTTGGCCATGTCGGCCAGACCGGTCATGTCAAGGGTTTCACGCACCTTGCGGTCGACGTCGGGTTCCGCAACGCCGCGGTTGCGCAGCGGGAAGGCCAGATTGTCGTAGACGGTCATGGTGTCGTAGATGACCGGGAACTGGAACACCTGAGCTATGTTGCGCTCCTGCGTCGACAGATTGGTGACGTCCTTGCCGTCGAACAGAAGCTCACCGTGCGACGGATACAACAGGCCGGAAATGATGTTGAGCAGCGTGGTCTTGCCGCAGCCCGACGGCCCCAGCAGCGCATAGGCGCCGCCGTCCTCGAAGGCGTGATGCACCTCCTTCAGCGCATAGTCCTTGTCCGACTTCGGATGCGGCCCGTAGGCGTGGCGGATGTGATTGCAGTCGATGCGCGCCATGTGCCCTCCTCCTCAAGCCGCCAGCATCTGTGGCGGCGCGGCCGAGCGGCCGTTCGCGTCGAACACCATGATGTGCCGCGGGTCGATGAACACCTCGATGGTCTGGTCCGGCTCGAACACTAGGATGCCGTGCTCAAGCATCACCCAGCGGACATCGGCGAAATCGAGATGCACGAAACTTTCAGAACCGGTGATCTCGGTGACCGAGACCTTGGCTCTCACCGCCACCGCCGACGGGCTCGGCCGGGCAAGGGAGAGATGGTGGGGCTGGAAGCCAATCGTGTAACTCGTATCGGCAATACCGACGAGTTCAGCCGGCACCGGGAGGCTCACCCCACCTTCAAGAAGGAAGCTCGAACCGCTCTTCTTCAGCACGATCGTGTTGAGCGGCGGATCGGCGAACGTCCTGGCCGTGACGAGGTCGTTCGGCCTGCGGAAGACGTCGATCGTCGGGCCGAATTGGGTGATGCGGCCCTCGGAAAGCGTCGCCGTGTTGCCGCCGAGCAGCAAGGCTTCGTGCGGCTCGGTCGTGGCGTAGACGAAGATGGTGCCGGTTGCCGCAAAAATCTTCGGCAATTCCGCGCGCAACTCCTCGCGCAGCTTGTAGTCGAGGTTGGCGAGCGGCTCGTCGAGCAGCACGAGGCTGGCGTTCTTGACGATGGCGCGCGCCAGCGCGGTGCGCTGCTGCTGGCCGCCGGAGAGGCTGAGCGGCGTGCGGTCGAGAAAGGGCGTCAGCTTGAGAAGGGCTGCGGCATTGCGCACCTCCTTGTCGATCTTCGCTCGCTCGGCACCGGCCACCCTCAGCGGCGAGGCGATATTCTCGTAAACGGTCATCGCCGGATAGTTGATGAACTGCTGGTAGACCATGGCGACGTTGCGCTTCTGCACCGGGATGCCGGTGACATCCTTGCCATCGAACCAGACCGAGCCGGATGTCGGCACGTCAAGGCCGGCCATCAGCCGCATCAGGCTGGTCTTGCCGGAAAGCGTCGGCCCGAGCAGGACGTTGAGCGAGCCATGCTGAAGCGTCAGCGACACGACGCGTATGTGCTCCGCCGCGCCGACCGTCTTCGACACGTTTCTCAGTTCCAGCATGATGCCTCCTCCCAGGCTTTCTGCATGACTATTCGGCAGCCGCGACATGGCGCCGGCTTATCCCGCGCATGAATTCGTCGAGCGCTGCCGCCTGCTCGCGGCTCAGTTGCAGGCCGCGCTTGGTCCTGCGCCACAATACATCTTCGGCCGTCATCGCCCATTCATTTTGAACGAGGTAGCGTACCTCGGCCTCGTAGAGATCGGCGCCAAAGTTGCGGCCAAGGTCGGCATTCGACCTGGCGAGGCCCAGCAGCATCCTTGCGCGAGTCCCGTAAAGCCGGGTCAGGCGGCGCGCCAGACGCGCATCGAGGAACGGATAGGCCGTTTTCAGTTTCGCCACTTCGGCGTCGAAGCCGCTCGCCGGGAAATCGCCGCCCGGCAGCGGCGCGTTTGCCGTCCACGGCTTGCCGCGCTTGCCGAGAAAACCCTCGATCTTCTCGAGCATTGATTCCGACAGCCGGCGATAGGTGGTGATCTTGCCGCCGAAGGTGTTGACGATCGGCGCCGTGCCTTCGCCGCCGTCGGTCTTCAGCACATAATCGCGGGTCGCTTCCTGCGCCTTCGAGGCGCCGTCGTCATAAAGCGGGCGCACGGCGGAATAGGTCCAGACGATGTCCGAACGCTTGACCGGTTGCGCGAAATATTCGCTCGCCGCAGCACAGAGGTAATCGATCTCGGCATCGCTGATCTTCACGTCGCGTGGGTCGCCGGAAAAGTCCTGGTCGGTGGTGCCGATCAGGGTGAACTCTTCCTCGTAGGGGATGGCAAAGATGATGCGGCCATCCTTGTTCTGAAAGAAATAGGCGCGCGGATCGTCGAATTTCTTGCTGATGACGATATGGCTGCCCTGTACCAACCGGACATTGTGCACGTCGTTCAACCCGACCGTAGCCGACAGCACGTGGTCGACCCATGGGCCGGCGGCGTTGACCAAAAGCCGCGCCTTGACCTCCTCGGTGTCGCCGGTCTGCGTGTTTTGCAGCCTGACCGTCCAGAACTCGCCTTCACGGCGTGCGTCGACGACTTTCGTGCGGGTTCGTATCGTTGCGCCGCGATCGGCGGCGTCGCGGGCGTTCAACGCCACCAGCCGCGCATCGTTGACCCAGCCGTCGGAATATTCGAAGGCCTTGCGAAACAACGGCTTCAGCGGCTTGCCGGCTGGGTCGTTTGCCATGTCCAGCGTCTTGGTCGCCGGCAGCAATTTGCGCCCCCCAATGTGGTCGTAGAGGAAAAGGCCGAGCCTGATCAGCCAGGCCGGGCGCAGGCCCTTGGCATAGGGCAGCACGAAGCGCATCGGCCAGATGATGTGCGGCGCGTTCTTCCAGAGGATCTCGCGCTCCATCAGCGCCTCGCGCACCAGGCGGAACTCATAGAACTCCAGATAGCGCAAGCCGCCATGGATCAGCTTGGTCGAGCCCGAGGACGTGCCGCTGGCCAGATCGTTCATCTCGGCAAGGAACACCGAGAAGCCGCGCCCAACCGCATCGCGGGCAATGCCGCAGCCGTTGATACCGCCACCGATGACGAAGATGTCATGGATCGGGGATGCGCTCACAAAAAGTCCTCCCGGATTTCGCATTGCAGCATTTTCAGGTTTTTACGAAACCGTGTCGGGATTATTTCGAAATAGGAACGAATGTCAAACGAAATATAAACAGCGGGAGTTGCCGCAACGGCACCATCAACGGTCCCATCTAGGAGAGCGAGGTTTCGATCAGTTGAACCTCTGCTTCCTGGCAGATCTTGCGCACCGACGGGATGTCGCAGCGGTCGGTGATGAAGGTGTTGACCTGCGACAGGTGGCCGATGCGAACCGGCGCCGTCCGCTCGAACTTGGTCTGGTCGGAAACGAGGATGACATGCCGGGCATTGGCGATGATCGCCTGCGCCACCTTCACCTCGCGAAAATCGAAATCGAGCAACGCACCGTCATGGTCGATCGCCGAGGCTCCGATCACCGCGTAGTCGACTTTGAACTGCCTGATGAAATCGACCGCCGCCTCGCCGACCACACCGCCGTCGGAACCACGCACGACGCCGCCGGCAATAACAACTTCGATGGAAGGATATATGCGCATCCTGTTGGCAACATTGATATTGTTGGTGATGACCATCAGGCCGGCATGATCGAGAAGCGCCTTGCTGACCGACTCCGTCGTGGTACCGATATTGATGAACAGCGAGGCGTTGTCCGGGATCAGCCTGGCTGCGGCGCGGCCGATCGCCTCCTTCTCGTCGGCGGCGATCTTGCGCCTCGCCTCGTATTCCATGTTCTCGATGCCGGACGGGAACAGCGCCCCGCCATGGATACGGGAAAGCAGGCGCTGGTCGCACAGATCGTTGAGGTCCTTGCGGATGGTCTGCGGCGTCACGTTGAAATGCGTTGCCAGATCCTCGACCAGCACGCGGCCATTGTCCTTCGCCATCTGGATGATCTCGGAATGACGCGGCGACAGATACATCGGTGACCTCCCGTTTTCGTTTTCCTGGTCTATAGCGAAAAACGAAAGCGGTGAAAAGGCATGGGGCGGCTAACGAAATTTGCATACGTCCAAAAGCAAACCTCGACGCAACTTTGCCGACCAATTTTCAGGTCAGCCGGCGGGCGATTTCGGTGATCACCTCGAAAGCGATGTCGACATCCGCCGCCGTCGTCTCGAACTGACCGATCTGAAAGCGGATCGCGACCTGCCCGTCCACCCGTGTCTGCGTCAGATAGATGCGGCCATCGTCGTTGATCGCGTTGACCAGCCGCAGGTTGTGTTCGTCCGAATCGGTGCCGGCCGCCAAATGCCGGAACGAGAACAGCGACAGCATCGGCTCCGAGACGATCTCGAAATCCGGTTCCCTGGCCAGCCGCTCGGCCAGCCCTTTGCTCCAGGCGACATGGTTGCGGATCATGGTCCGCAGATTTTCCAGCCCGTGGGCGCGCAGCAGGAACCAGAGTTTCAGTGCGCGAAAGCGCCGCCCGAGCGGCACCGACCATTCGGAATAGTTGATGATGCCGTCGCGCCCATGCGTCTCCAGGTAGTCCGGTTTGATGGCCAGCGTCCGCACCAGGTCTTCCGGCCGGCGGATGAACTGCATCGAGCAGTCGAACTGCGCGCCCAGCCATTTGTGCGGGTTGAAGACGATGGAATCCGCCTGCTCCACGCCCGCCCAGAAATGCCGGTATTCCGGACAGATCATCGCCGATCCGGCCCAGGCGGCATCGACATGCAGATAGAGGCCGTGCCGTTTCGCCACCGCGGCGACGCCGGCGATATCATCGGTGCCGCCAGTGCTGGTGCCGCCGACGCAGGCGATGATGCCGGCCGGCAGCATGCCCGCCTGCCGGTCGGCGACGACAGCCGCTTCGAGAGCTGCGACATCCATGGCGCGGAAGCGGCCGCCAACCGGAATGCGCACGAGATTGTCCTCGCCGACGCCCGACACCCAGATCGCCCGGTCGATGGAGGTGTGGACCTGATCGGAAGAATAGACGCGCAATATCGGCTGGCCTTGCAGGCCCTTCTTGTTGCCCTGCCAGTCGAGCGCGCGCTCGCGCATTGTCAGCACGGCGGCGAGTGTCGCCGACGACGCCGAATCCTGCATGACGCCGGAAAACCCTTCCGGCAGGCCGAGCGCCTGACGCATCCAGTCGACGACGCGCGTCTCGAGTTCGGTCGCTGCCGGCGAAGTTTGCCAGAGCATGCATTGCGCGGCCATAACCGAGACCAGATATTCGGCCACCACCGAGACCGGTGCGGCATTGGCCGGGAAATAGGCGAAGAAGCGCGGATGCTGCCAATGCGTCATGCCGGGCAGGATTTTGCGCTCGAAGTCGGCGAAGATTGCCTGCATCGTTTCGCCATGTTCCGGCGGCGAGACGTCGATGCTTCTGGAGATTTCGCCCGGCTCGACGAGCGGCCGCACCGGTCTTTCGCGAAGTGTGCTCCTGTAGTCGGCACCCCATTCGGCCGCGCGCAGCGACCATTCCCGGAATTCGTTGCTATTCATCTTGCTCTCCGTCAGATCGAGCCCAGCGATCAAAGAGCACGAAAAACGGAGGCTTTCACTCGGGAAAGTCAGGCAGGCTGGCAAAAGCAGCCTTCAGTGCATTCGACCAGCCGTCCGAGATCGTCCGATAATATTGGTCGTCCTGGGCGATCCGCTTCTTCAGGCTGACCTTGAAGGCGTCCTTTTCGTAGAACAGCAGGTCGAGCGGCAGACCGACCGACAGGTTCGATTTCAGCGTCGAGTCGAACGACACCAGCAGCAGTTTCACCGTCTCGGCGAAACTCATCGCCTTCTCATAGGCGCGGATGATGATCGGCTTGCCGTATTTGGTCTCGCCGATCTGGAAGAACGGCGTGTCGTCGGTCGATTCGATGAAATTGCCTTCCGGATAGATCATGAACAGCCGCGGCGCGCTGCCCTTGATCTGGCCGCCGAGGATGAAGGAGGCATTGAAGTAGGAATCCGCCTTTTCGCCCGCCGGCGACGAACTGGCGATGACTTCCTTGACGGTGTCGCCGACCAGCCGCACCGTCTGGTACATCGACGGCGTTTCAAGCAGCGTGGCGTGGCGATCGGCCACCGCCTTGGTGCGCTCGTCGAGCAGGCTGACGACAGCTTGCGTCGTCGCCAGATTGCCGGCCGACATCAGCACGATGACGCGCTCGCCCGGCTGCTCCCAGACATGCATCTTCTTGAAGGTAGAGATCGAATCCATGCCGGCATTGGTGCGCGTGTCCGACATGAACACGAGCCCGCGATCGATCTTCAAGCCGACGCAATAGGTCATCGAATCCCTTTGGCAGCAAATCTTGCCGGGGATTACTGCTCCACGGTGACGGTCACCGCAAGCTGTTCTTCCGCTTGTCCCAGCCGAATTCCTGATACGGGCGTGGCATCGCGGTAATCACGGCCGGTTGCCACCTTCACATAGCGTTCGTCCGGCGAAATGCCGTTGGCGACGTCGAACGCGACCCAGCCAAGGCCCGCAACATGCGCTTCGGCCCAAGCATGGCTCGCCGCCTGCTCGACCGCCGCATCCATCATCAAATAGCCGCTGACGTAGCGGGCCGGAAACCCCATGGCGCGCGCGGCGGCGGCAAAGATGTGGCTGTGGTCCTGGCAGACGCCGGTCTTGAGCGCCAGCGCGTCCTCGGCCGGGGTCGCCGCGTTGGTGGTGCCCATCGTATAGGCGACGCGCTCGCCGATCACCGCCATCAGCCGATGCAACCTTTCGATATCGGCCCCCTCGCCGACCGAGGCCGCGAGTTCGCGAATACCGCCGCCGATCGTGGTCAACGGCGTCTCCTGGCCAAACAACCACAGCGGCGCGAAACCCTGATGTGGCCCGCTGACGCCTGATGTGTCGCGTGTCACCACCTCGCCCGATGCCTCGACAGTGATGAAATCGCGCTCGCCTTCGACGCTCAAAAGCCGCGTGTCGTTGCCGAAATGGTCGGTGAAGCGCACTTCTTCGCGCGCCCCTTCGATCTTCAGCGCCCAGGACAAGACGGTCTGTGTCGGTCCGCTGACTGGAAGCAGCCGCAGCCGCTGCAACAGATAGTGCACCGGCGCATCGTAGCGGTATTCGGTCCGGTGAGTGATCTTCAGCCGCATTGCTCTCGTCCCCAGAGCATGATCATTTCCGGAAACCGGCTTCCACTTTCCGGGATCATGCTCAATAAAACCTGTAGTCCTGCGCGATCTCGTCGCCGAGCCTGATGTTGTCGCGGATGAAATTGGCCAGGAATTCATGCAGGCCGGCGTCGAATATGTCCTTGATCGAGCCGGCGGCCAGCATGGCCTGGGTCTTGCCGGCTGTCACATGACAGGCATGGCGCTCACCATAATCATCACCCAGGAATCTGAGATGCTCCGTCAGGAAACGGTAGCAGAAGGTCAGTGAGCGCGGCATGCGAACGTTGAGGATCAGATAGTCGGCAATGTTGGTCGGCTTGTAGTCGGCCTCGTAGACCCAGCGATAGGAGCGATGCGCCGACACCGAGCGTAGGATCGATTCCCACTGGTAGTTGTCGAGCGTGGAGCCGACCCACGAGATCGACGGCAACAGCACGTAGTATTTCACGTCCAGGATGCGCGCCGTGTTGTCGGCGCGTTCGACATAAGTGCCGAGCTGCGAGAAATCGAAGATCTCGTTGCGCAGCATGGTACCGTAGAACGAGCCGCGGATCAGTGCCGTTTCGCGCTTGATCGCGTCGAGCACGCTGGGCAGGTCGCGTTCGTCGATCGGCTTGGCCAGCATGCGCTTCAGCGACATCCAGGCTTCGTTGATGCTTTCCCAGGTTTCGCGCGTCAATGCGGTGCGCACCATGCGGGCATTGTTACGGGCCGTTTCGATCGAAGTCATCGTGCTCGACGGGTTGGATGTGTCGCGCAGCAGGAAATCGGCGACGTTGGCGGCGGTATAGTCGGAATATTTCTGCGTGAAGGCAGCGTCCGAACCGGCACTGAGCAGCACCGAATTCCACTCTTCGGAGGCGTTCTGGGTGCGGGTCAGCGCCATCCGCAGCCCGGCATCGACCAGCCGCGCCATGTTTTCCGCCCGCTCGATGTAGCGGTTCATCCAGTAGAGCCCGTTGGCGGTGCGGCCGAGAAGCATTCTACGCGGTCCTTCGGACGGTGAATGGTGGATGGTGAATGGTGAATGGCCAAATTTTTCCAGGGCACGACGCCGCGTGCTTTATTTCAGGGCATTTCACCAAGATCAACGACATGTCATCCTTATCTATTCACTATTAACTATTCACTATTCACTATTCACTATTCACTATTCTTCACTATTCACTACTTCCCACTCTAATCATCCAGCACCCACGTATCCTTCGTCCCGCCGCCCTGGGACGAATTGACCACCAGCGAGCCTTCTTTCAGCGCCACACGCGTCAGCCCGCCCGGCACGATCTGGATGCGATCAGATACCAGCACGTAGGGCCTGAGATCGACATGGCGCGGCGCCAGTCCCTTGTCGGTCAGGATCGGACAGGTCGACAGCGCCAGCGTCGGCTGGGCGATGTAGTTCGACGGTCTTGCCGCAAGTTTCTTGGAAAAATCCTCGCATTCCTTCTTGGTAGCGGCCGGCCCGACCAGCATGCCGTAGCCGCCGGAGCCATGCACCTCCTTCACCACCAACTCGTCGATATGTTCGAGCACGTATTTCAGGCTGTCCGGCTCCGAGCAGCGCCAGGTCGGGATGTTGCCGAGGATCGCTTTGCGGCCGGTGTAGAATTCAACGATCTCGGGCATGTAGGAATAGATCGCCTTGTCGTCGGCGATGCCAGTTCCCGGTGCATTGGCGATGGTGATGTTGCCGGCACGGTAAACATCCATGATGCCGGGCACACCCAGTGCCGAGTCGGGGCGGAAGGTCAGCGGATCGAGGAAAGAATCGTCCACCCTTCGATAAAGCACGTCGATCTGCTTGTAGCCTTCGGTCGTGCGCATCGCGACGTGGCCATCGACGACGCGCAGATCCTGCCCCTCGACAAGCTGCACACCCATCTGGTCGGCAAGGAAGGCATGTTCGAAATAGGCGGAGTTGAAGCTGCCCGGCGTCAGCACGGCAATGGTCGGCGCGCCCTTGGTGCCTTGCGGCCGCACTGCCGCCAGCGACTGGCGCAAGAGCTGCGGATAGTTTTCCACCGGCCGCACCTTGATCTGCTGGAACAGCTCGGGAAAGAGCTGCATCATCGTCTCGCGGTTCTCCAGCATGTAGGAGACGCCGGACGGCGTGCGCGCATTGTCCTCCAGCACGTAGAATTCGTTCTCGCTGATGCGAACGATATCGACGCCGATGATATGGGTATAGACGCCGGCCGGCGGCCGCACTCCGATCATCTCCGGCAGGAACGCCTCGTTCTTGGCGATCAATTCCTTGGGGACGCGCCCGGCGCGCAAAATCTCCTGGCGGTGGTAGATATCGTCGAGAAAGGCGTTCAGCGCCTGGACGCGCTGCTCGATGCCTTGCGTCAGCCGTCGCCATTCATTGCCGGAAATGATGCGCGGAACGATGTCGAAGGGAATTAGGCGCTCGGAGGCTTCCTGCTCGCCATAGACGGCAAAGGTGATGCCGGTCTTGCGAAAGACGCGTTCGGCGTCCTGCATCTTTTCGGTAAGCCTGACTGGATCCTGCTCCTTCAGCCAGCGATCGTAAGCCGAATACGGTTTTCTCAATCCGGAGATTTCCGGAAGCATTTCGTCGAACGCTGCCAATCGCTTACTCCCTGAGAGGCCATTTCACTGGCGTCACCGGAGAAAATCAAGCGCAATCGGTGATTTGGAGGATGTTGGCGATCAGTATGTCGCGACCTGCCTAAAATTAGGGCAGCGCCGATAAGCCTGGGTCAGGCTTTGCCTTGTGCCCGGGCAGGTGGCAGGCGCCGCTCAGAACGCGCGGAAGGTGACCACCGTAAACGTGTCCTTGATGCCGGGAAGAGTCTGCACCTTCTCGTTGACGAAGTGGCCGATGTCTTCATCGTCGTCGACATAAAATTTGGCGAGCAGATCGTAGTCGCCGGCTGTCGAGTAGATTTCCGAGGCGATCTCGGCATCGGCCAATGCGCCGGCAACGTCATAGGACTTGCCCAGATCGCACTTTATCTGCACGAAAAATGCCTTCATTGCCCGATCCTGCTCAGCTTGCACGCTTAGGCCGCCCTTGTGGCAGACTGCCGCCCGGCTTTCAAGCATCAGGACAGCGCTCAGGCGGAACCCCACTTGGAGGAAGAAGCTTAACTGCAGGCAACCGGCGAATGTTCGCGGGGTGCTGAAACCGTGGAGCTCCGCCAAGCGCATGCTGTGCCTGCGCACATCCACGTCGCTGAGCACCTGAGGGCTCGATCACATCGCCGGGATATCGCCCCTGGCCCAGCCCTCGGAAATTTCCGCCGCCCGCGCCTCGAACGCGCCGGCTTCGATGGCAGCACGAATGTCCTGCATCAGCTTCTGGTAGTAGGAAAGATTGTTCCAAGTCAGCAGCATCGCTCCCAGCGCCTCTTGCGAGCGGACCAGATGGTGCAGGTAGGCGCGTGAATAATCTCGGGCGGCCGGGCAGTCGCTCTCCTCGTCCAGCGGGCGCGGATCGTCGGCATGGCGGGCGTTGCGCAGATTGACCTTGCCGCGCCTTGTATAGGCGAGGCCATGACGGCCGGCGCGTGTCGGCATCACGCAATCGAACATGTCGATGCCGCGCGCCACCGATTTCAATATGTCGTCGGGCGTGCCGACACCCATCAGATAGCGCGGCCTGTCCGCCGGCAGCTCCGGGCAGGTGATGTCGAGCATTTCGAGCATCACCGCTTGCGGCTCGCCGACCGCCAGCCCGCCGATCGCGTAGCCCTTGAGGTCCATCGCTTTCAGCGCCTGCGCCGAGCGCAGCCGCAGGGTCGGTATGTCGCCGCCCTGGACGATGCCGAACATCGCCTTGCCCTGCTGGTCGCCAAATGCCGTCCTGCAACGCTCGGCCCAGCGCAGCGACAGCTCCATCGCCCGCTCGATCTCCTTCTCCATGGCCGGCAGCGCGGTGCATTCGTCGAGCTGCATCTGGATGTCGGCGCCGAGCAGTCCCTGGATTTCGATCGAGCGCTCGGGCGACATCTCATAGGCGGCGCCGTCGATATGGGAGCGGAAGGTGACGCCCTTTTCGGTCAGTTTCCTCAGCTTCGACAGCGACATCACCTGGAAGCCGCCGCTGTCGGTCAGGATCGGATGCGGCCAGCGGGCGAATTCATGCAGACCGCCAAGCCGCGCCACACGCTCGGCGCCCGGCCGCAGCATCAGATGATAGGTGTTGCCAAGGATAATGTCCGAGCCGACGCCGCGCACCTGATCCATGTACATGGTCTTGACCGTGCCGCCGGTGCCGACCGGCATGAAGGCCGGCGTGCGGATTTCTCCGCGCGGCATGGTGATGGAGCCGCGCCGCGCTTTGCCGTCGGTCGCCAGCACCTTGAAGGTGAACGCTTTAGTCATTGAATTCCTTGTTCTCTACCGGGCGCGCGTCCATCGTTCTCCTCCTTGAACAGCAGACTTGCATCTCCGTAGGAGTAGAACCTGTAGCGGTTCTCGATGGCATGCGCATAGGCCGCACGCATCGTTTCCAGACCGCAAAACGCCGAAACCAGCATGAACAGCGTCGAGCGCGGCAGATGGAAATTGGTCATCAGCATATCGGCGGCCTTGAAGCGATAGCCGGGCGTGATGAAGATATCGGTCGGACCCGACCATCCAGCCAGCATGCCGTCCATCCGCGCGGCGCTCTCCAGCAGGCGCAGCGATGTCGTGCCGACGGCGATGATGCGCCCGCCACGCGCCTTTGCCGCGTTCAGCGCCCTGGCGGTTTCCGGACTGACCGAACCGATCTCGGCATGCATCTTGTGATCGGCGGTGTCGTCGACTTTCACCGGCAGGAACGTGCCGGCGCCGACATGCAGGGTGACGAAGCGCCGTTCGACGCCCTTGGCATCGAGGGCGGCGAAAAGCTCGGGCGTGAAATGCAGGCCGGCAGTGGGGGCCGCCACAGCCCCCTCCTCGCTGGCATAGATGGTCTGGTAGTCGCTGCGGTCGCG
The DNA here is from genome assembly GCF_055811535.1 of Mesorhizobium sp. WSM4816. Lineage (NCBI taxonomy): Bacteria > Pseudomonadati > Pseudomonadota > Alphaproteobacteria > Hyphomicrobiales > Phyllobacteriaceae > Mesorhizobium > Mesorhizobium sp. WSM4816. Next base: position 172,852 of record NZ_JBVVQR010000005.1, read on the forward strand.
TTCGTCGTCGTCGCGCTTCGAAGCGATATAAGGCGGCAGCGGAATGTGGCCGACGGCGTGCAGCGCCTCGTCGAGAAACGCACCTGAGAGGTCAAAACCAAGCAAAGCCTCGCCAGCCTCGCCCTTTTCGATCACCGTGGCATCGAGCTGGCCGAGAAAGCAGGAATTGGCGTCATGGCCGAAATGGATGCGGTCACCGGCGGCGATGCGCTTGCCCGGCCGCATGAAAGCCAGCCAGCGGTCCGGCGCCACCCGCATGTGCAGCGTGGCTTCGATTTGCGCCGCCGCTTCGCCGCGCCGCCTGATGCCCTTCAACTGTGCCGGAATGACCTTGGTGTCATTGAAGACCAGCACGTCACCGGTCTCGAGCAGCGACGGCAGCTCGCGCACCGTCCGGTCTTCGAGACCTTCACCCGGCCTGACAACCAGCATTTTGGCGCTGTCGCGCGGTTCTGCCGGTCGAAGCGCGATGCGCTCCTCCGGCAGATCGAAGTCGAAAAGATCGACGCGCAAGAAAATCCCGCCTCAAAATCCCGGGCAGGTCACCGCCCGGGCGCCAGTGATCGACCCCGTCGCCAGCGCCGGAGCGGCCGCCGCGGCAAGCATCAGTGTGATAGCCGCGACAGCCGAGGAGGTCATTTCACGTCGGCCGCGACCTTCAGCGACACGATCTTGTCGGGATCCGGCACCGGCTCGCCGCGCTTGATCTTGTCGACATTGTCCATGCCTTCGATGACCTGGCCCCAGACCGTGTATTGGCGGTTGAGGAAGGCGGCATCGTCGAAGCAGATGAAGAATTGCGAGTTGGCCGAGTTCGGGTTCTGCGAGCGCGCCATCGAGCAGGTGCCGCGGCCATGGTTGGCGTTGGAGAACTCCGCCTTCAGGTCGGGCTTGTCGGAGCCGCCGGTGCCGGCGCGCGCCGGTGCGAAAGAGGGCTTGCTGGAATTGCCGAATTTCACGTCGCCGGTCTGCGCCATGAAACCGTCGATGACGCGGTGGAACACCACGCCGTCATAAGCGCCTTCGCGCGCCAGTTCCTTGATGCGGCCGACATGGCCAGGCGCCAGATCGGGAAACAGTTCGATGACGACCTTGCCCTTGGTCGTTTCCATGATGAGCGCATTCTCGCGGTCTTTGATCTCGGCCATGTCAGAATATCCTTTTGAAATAAATGGGTTTACTTGCCGTCGGCGGCGATGCGCACCTTGATCATGCGATCGGGATCGGTGACGACCCCGTTCTGCGCCGCGTCGCCTTTCCTAATCTTGTCCACCAACTCCATGCCGTTCTCGACATTGCCGACGATGGTGTACTGGCCATCGAGCGGCGGCGCCGGCGCGAACATGATGAAGAACTGCGAATTGGCGGAATCCGGGTCCTGCGAGCGGGCCATCCCGAGCACGCCGCGCTGATAGCGCTCGGTCTTCGAGAATTCGGCCGGAAGGTCGGGAAGATCGGAACCGCCGGTGCCGACAGCGTCGGCGCTGAAGCCGTTCTTCATGTTGCCGAACTTCACGTCGCCGGTCTGCGCCATGAAGCCGTCGATGACACGGTGGAAAGCGACGTTGTCATAAGCGCCCTGGCGCACCAGCTTCTTGATCTGCTCGACATGCTTCGGCGCGAGATCGGGCCTGAGCGCGACGGTCACGTCGCCGTCCTTAAGCGTGATGATCATCGTGTTTTCCGGATCGGCGGCGAACGCCGAAACGGAGGCGGTCACAAGACCGAAAAGAACGACAAAACAGGTGGCGAGCCTTTTGAGCTGCATGGATCTTTCTCCGAAAACCTTTGTTTCACGCATGTCGTTGCCCCAAACCGGGTTCCACGTTTGGGCGACATGCATTATTTCGCAAATTTGGCGGTGAGTGCGCCAGCCACGGCCGCCGGCACGAAGGGGCGAATGTCGCCGCCCATCGAGGCTATCTGACGGACAAGTGTGGCGGTAATGGTTCGCACCGAAGGGCTGGCGGGCAGAAAAACCGTCTGCAGTTCCGGCGCCATGGTCTCGTTCATACCGGCCATCTGCATCTCGTAGTCGAGATCGGTGCCGTCGCGCAGGCCACGGATCATGATCGAGGCGCCCTGCTTCCTGGCAGCGTCGATGACCAGCCCGTCGAAAGCGACGACCTTGATGCGCGCGCCGTCGCGGCCGAATTCGGCCTTCGTCGCAGCTTCGATGAGGCCGACCCGCTCCTCGAACGAGAACAGCGGTTTCTTGCCGGGATGAATGCCGATCGCTGCATAGACGGTGTCCGCCACAGCCAGCGACGCCTTCAGCACGTCGAGATGGCCGTTGGTCGGCGGGTCGAAGGAGCCGGCATAAAGGGCGATGCGTTCGGTCATGGCAGGTGCTTCTAGCGAGCCTCTCTCGCAAAGGCAAATCCGATCGGCGAGCCGCCAATGCAAGTCGCCGCAAACGCCTGCCTTTGGGGCCTGACCCGAGGGTGCGCAGCGGTTTGGAACAACGGCATCCACCCAAACGGGGTTTCAAAGCGCATCGCCTGAGCCACGGTAATCGCGATGCGCTTTGAGTGAACCTTTTGGCCGAGATGAACGACCAATGAATGGGACGATCACGAAGGCTTCACGCAGCGTTCATTAGATTGCAGCTTCAGAAGATGAAACCAAAACCCCATTTGATCGTTGCTAGGTGCAGGAGAACACGCACATGCTGATCTACATGCTCGCCACCGCAATGACCATCGCCATGCTGATCGCCACCGTATTCGGGCTGCATCAGGAAGCAGAGCGCGTCCGCGCCAAGTCCAATGCTAAGCGATTCGGAGGCTTCGGTATTCGCAACCCTTCACGCCACTTCTAGACCGGCCACTATCGGTTGACGGCGCCGGTCCATCGGGCCGGCATCGCCCATCAAGACCTACTCGGCGTTGTTGTCCGGGCCAGCGCCTTCAGTACCGGTATCCAGAGTTGCGTCGCCCTCGACACTCTCTTCGGCTTCCTCGTCCGACTGCGGTTCCGTTATCCGCTCCACCGAAACGACCTTCTCGCCGTCGGCCGTGTTGAAGATGGTTACGCCCTTGGTGGCGCGGCTGGCGAAGCGAATGCCGTTGACCGGCACGCGGATGACGGTGCCGCCATCCGAGACAAGCATGATCTGGTCGTCATTGCCGACCGGGAAAGTCGCCACCAGGCGGCCGATCTCAGCCACTTTCGACACATCGGTGGCGCGGATGCCCTTGCCGCCGCGCCCTATCTGGCGGAAATCATAGGAAGACGAGCGCTTGCCGTAGCCATATTCCGTCACCGTCAGCACGAACTGCTCGTGTGCCTTGAGGAATTCGTAGCGCTCGTCGGAAAGCTCCGTCTCCTCGCCGACCTCCTCATTGGTGAGCTGGAAGTCTCCGTCCTCGCCCGCCGCAATGCCGGCGGCGAGCCGCCGTTCGGCCGCCACCCGCTTGAGATAAGCGGCGCGCTCGGCCGGCGACGCATCGACATGTTCGATCACCGCCATCGAGATCACCCGGTCGCTGGCAGCCATGGCGATGCCGCGCACGCCGACCGAGTTGCGGCTCTGGAAAACGCGCACGTCGCTGACCGAGAAGCGTATGCACTGGCCGGAGCTTGCGGTCAAAAGCACGTCGTCATTGTCAGTGCAGGTCTCGACGCCGAGTATCTCGTCGCCCTCCTCTTCCAGCTTCATGGCGATCTTGCCGTTGCGGTTGACCTGGACGAAATCCGACAGCTTGTTGCGGCGCACCGTGCCGCGCGTCGTGGCGAACATCACGTCGAGTTCGCCCCAGCTGGTCTCGTCCTCGGGCAGCGGCATGATGGTGGTGATGCGTTCGCCTTGCTCCAGCGGCAGCATGTTGATCAGCGCCTTGCCGCGCGACTGCGGGTTGCCGATCGGCAGGCGCCACACCTTTTCCTTGTAGACGATGCCGCGCGAGGAGAAGAACAGCACCGGCGTGTGCGTATTGGCGACGAACAGCCGGGTGACGAAATCCTCTTCCTTGGTCGACATGCCGGAGCGGCCCTTGCCGCCGCGGCGCTGCGCCCGGTAGAGCGACAACGGCACGCGCTTGATGTAGCCGGAATGGCTGACCGTCACCACCATGTCCTCGCGCTGGATCAGGTCCTCGTCTTCCATATCCGCCCCGCCCTCGGACAGCTCGGTGCGACGCGGCGTGCCGAACTCGTCGCGCACGGCGGCAAGCTCGTCCTTGACGATCTGCTGGATGCGCGCGCGGGACGACAAAATGTCAAGATAATCAACAATTTCCGCGCCGATCGTGTTCAACTCGTCGGCGATCTCGTCGCGGCCGAGCGCGGTCAGCCGCTGCAGGCGCAGTTCGAGGATGGCGCGCGCCTGTTCCTCGGACAGATTGTAGGTGCCGTCCTCGTTGATGCGGTGGCGCGGATCGTCGATCAGCAGGATCAGCGATTCGACGTCGCCGGAGGGCCAGCGCCGCTCCATCAACTGCTCGCGCGCCGTCTGCGGATCCGGCGCGCTGCGGATCAGCTTTATCACCTCGTCGATATTGGCGACGGCTATGGCAAGGCCGACCAACACATGGGCACGGTCGCGCGCCTTGCGCAGCAGGAATTTCGTGCGCCGGCTGATCACGTCCTCGCGGAAGGCGACGAACGCCTTCAGCATGTCGGTCAGCGTCAGCAATTCCGGCTTGCCGCCGTTCAGCGCCACCATATTGGCGCCGAACGACGTCTGCAGCGGCGTGAAACGGTAGAGTTGGTTGAGGATGACGTCGGCGACCGCGTCGCGCTTCAGTTCGATGACGACGCGGTAGCCCTGGCGGTCGCTCTCGTCGCGGATATCGGAAATGCCCTCGATGCGCTTGTCGCGCACCAACTCGGCCATCTTCTCGATCATCGACGACTTGTTCACCTGGTAGGGAACCTCGGTGATGACGATCGACTCACGGTCGTTGCCCCGCGCCTCGACATTGACGCGGCCGCGCATGACGATCGAGCCGCGGCCGGTCGAATAGGCGCTGTAGATGCCGGAGCGGCCGAGCACGATGCCGCCGGTCGGGAAATCCGGCCCTGGAATGATCTCCATCAGCGTCGGCAGATCGATCGCCGGATTGTCGATGAGGGCGATGGCGCCGTTGCAGACCTCGCCAAGATTGTGCGGCGGGATGTTGGTGGCCATGCCGACGGCGATGCCGCCGGAGCCGTTGACCAACAGGTTCGGAAAGCGCGCCGGCAGGACTTTCGGCTCGCTGCCGGACGCATCATAAGTGTCTTGGAAATCGACGGTGTCCTTGTCGATGTCTTCCAGCAACTCATGCGCGACCTTGGTCAGCCGCGATTCGGTGTAACGCATCGCCGCCGGCGGATCGCCGTCGATCGAGCCGAAATTGCCCTGCCCGTCGATCAGCGGCACGCGCAGCGACCAGTCCTGCGCCATCCGCACCAAGGCGTCGTAGATCGAGGCGTCGCCATGCGGATGGTATTTACCCATCACGTCGGCGACCGGGCGAGCCGACTTCACATATTTGCGGTTCCAGTGGTAGCCGCTCTCATGGGCGGCGTAGAGGATGCGGCGATGCACCGGCTTCAACCCGTCGCGCACGTCGGGCAGCGCACGGCTGACGATCACGCTCATCGCGTAATCGAGATAGGAGCGCTGCATCTCCTCGATGATGGAAATCGGCTCGATGCCGGTGGGCCCGCCGTCGGCGCCGCGCGGTGTCTTCTGGTCGGTCAAATCAGGTCACAATCAAATCGGGAATCACTCGGTGCTTATATAGGAAGCCGGGCCGAAACTCCAACGCCCGCGGCAGTTTTCCAGTGTCGGTTTTTGTGGTGATTTCAAAAGGATATCACTGATTGCGACGATATGGCCGAGGCGCTTTCGTGGCCGCCGGGGCAAGGCTCATTGTCAGGCCAATTTTTTGCTTCACAAAGCCGGAAGCACGGATGCGTTCGGCAATTTATCGCCTCGCCGCCGGAGCCGGTAGGCGCCGGGCGCCTCCCCCATCACGCGGCGGAAACGGCGGTTGAAGGTCGACAAATCGTTGAATCCGGCCTCGAAGGCGATCGTCGAGATCGCCTCGTCCGACATGCGCAGCCGCACTGCCGCCCTGTGCAGCCGGGTTTTCAGCACGAACTGGTAGGGCGTCATGCCCGCGACATGCCGGAAGCTGCGCAGGAAATGGTAAGGGCTGGTCGCCGTTTCGCTTGCAAGCTCGGCGAGCGAGACCGGCCTTTCGGCATCCTTTTCGATGCGCCGCACCGCCTCCGCGACGCGTTTCTGATCGCGGCGGCTCGGTGACCGGGCAGCGGGCGTGACACCGGAGGCGACGGCTGCGCCGGCAATCCGCAGTCCGAGTTCCTCGAACGCCTCGATCTCGGCCATTTCGCGCGCGGCTTCCGCCTCGGCCAGCAGCCGTGCCAGCGTTGGCAAGGGCGGCAGAAGCGGCGTCTCGAAGGCCAGCTTCTTCGCGCCGCCCGGCGTGTCGGCGACGATCTGTTCCATATAGGCCGGGCTGAAATGATAGGACATGCAGCGGTCGCCGGCGCCATGCTCGTGCCCACACTCGTAGCAAGTGCGGGGGTTGCCGAGCAGAATTGCGCCCGGCGTCAGCATCGCCGTGCCCTGGCGTGCGCGGTAGCGGAAGGTGCCGTTGGTCACCACTGCGACGCAGAAGCTGCGATGCTCTTCCTCGAACGGGCGATCAGCGACGCCGGCAGTGCAGACCACGTCCGACACCCGCCAGCCTTTTCCGGACGCCAGTGTATGCACGCTCGTCGTCATGGTCGAAAGATAGCAATTTTTCCCAAGCGCAAGAAGACTGCCAGGGCCTATTCTTCCCGGTCTCCTGACAAAGTGGGCAGAAACCATGTTCAATTCATCTTCCTTTGCCGAAGCCCTGCACGGTGACGGGCCAGCCGCAGGCCTTGCCGAAAAACTGAACTTTTACGGCCGCTTCGTCGGCGCCTGGACGTTCGATGCCAGGCGCCATCTCGAAGACGGCCAGGTGCTGACCGGACGCGGCGAGGTGCATTTCGGCTGGGTGCTCGAGGGCCGCGCGATCCAGGACGTATGGATCTTGCCCGCGCGGAACACTGGCGCACAGAGGTCGCTCGGCAAATGGAGCTTTTATGGCACGACACTGCGCGTCTATGACCCGGGCATCGACGCCTGGCATATCTTCTGGAGCGATCCGCGCACCCAGTATTACAGCCGCCAGCTCGGCCGCGCCGAGGGCGACACCATCGTCCAGCAAGGCGCCGACGGCACCGGCGCCTCGGTGCGCTGGAGCTTTTCCCGCATCACCGAAAATTCGTTCCGCTGGCTAGGCGAACGCTCTCAGGACGATGGCGCGACCTGGCGGCTCGAAGTCGAGTTCCTGGCGCGGCGCGTCGCCAGCAGCTGACCTGCACGGTTTCCCCTGACGCCGCTTTGCTCTACCAATGTGGGGTCTCGGGCACCGCCCGGCGGGGAGGGTCAGAGATGCCGAGCTTCGACAGCCTGTTCAACGCCTTCGTCACCATTCTGGTGACCATCGACCCGCCTGGCCTGGCGCCGCTCTTCCTTGCCGTGACGCGGGGGATGAACCGCGAGGAGCGCAACCAGGTTTCCGTGCGCGCCTCGATCATCGCTTTCCTGGTCATGGCGCTGTTTGCAATCGCCGGCGCATCGATCCTGTCGGTGTTCGGCATCACGCTGCCGGCGTTCCGCGTCGCCGGCGGGTTCCTGCTGTTCTTCATCGCCTTCGAAATGGTGTTCGAACGCCGACAGGACCGCAAGGAGAAGATCGGCGACGTCGCCATCACCAAGGACATGATCCACAACATCGCCGCCTTTCCGCTGGCGATCCCGCTGATCGCCGGTCCGGGGGCAATTTCAGCGACAGTCCTGCTGTCCGGCTCGTTTCCAGGTTTTGGCGCGCAGGCAGCCCTTGTCGGCATCATCGCGATCTGCCTTGTCCTCACCTATCTGGTGTTCGTGCTGGCCGAGCGCATCGACCGGGTCCTCGGCCAGACCGGCCGTTCGATCCTGACACGGCTGCTCGGTGTCATCCTGGCGGCGCTCGCCGTGCAGTTCGTCGCCGACGGCGTCAAGGCGTTGATGGCAGGATGAAAATGAAAGCGGCCTCGCGCTTGATTGCCGACGCCGTCATTTTCGTTGTCCATCTCGCGCAACGAACCGCCACTGGGCGGACGCTATCCTACTTCGCCGTCGTATCAATAACTTGGAAGTCGTGGGTGATCTCGGCGGTCTTGGCCATCATTGCCGAGGCCGAGCAGTATTTTTCGATCGAAAGATCGATTGCCCGCCTGACCTTGTCAGGCGAAAGCGCGCGGCCCTTGACGATGAAATGCATATGGATGCGGGTGAACACCCGCGGCTCCTTCTCCGCCCGGTCGGCATCGAGTTCGACCACGCAGTCCTCGACCGCCTCGCGGCCCTTTTCGAGGATGTGGACGACATCATAGGCCGAGCAGCCGCCAGTGCCGAGCAGCACCAGTTCCATCGGGCTTGGCCCCGGCGTCTTGCCGTCGGGTCCGAACGCGGTTCCCAGCACCACCTTGTGACCGCTGCCGGACTCGCCGACGAAAGTGCGCTCCTCGACCCATTTGACCCGTGCTTTCACCTGATACGTCCTTTCACCGCACACCGCTCAAACGCACAACGTCCCGAAAATCCGAGACAGATTTTCGGGACGCCAATGCGTGGCCTCAAATAGCTGGCTATCAGCTCGCGCAGAGCCGCTTGCTCCAAGCGATCAGAACGGAATTTCGTCGTCGAGTTCGCGCGACGAACCGCCGCCACCCTTGTTACCGCCACCGCCGCCGCGATTGAGATTCTCGCCCGGGCCGGACTGGCCGAAATCGGAACCGCGACTGCTGCCACCACCGGCATAGCTGCCGACCTGACCGCCCTCGCCCTGCCCGCGTGCGTCGAGCATCTGCAGCTCGCCACGGAATTTCTGCAGCACGATTTCGGTCGTGTAGCGGTCATTGCCGGTCTGGTCCTGCCATTTGCGCGTCTGCAACTGGCCCTCGACATAAACCTTCGCACCCTTCTTCAGATACTGCTCGGCGACCTTGGCGAGTTGCTCGTTGAAGATCACGACATTGTGCCACTCGGTCTTTTCCTTGCGCTCGCCGGAAGTCTTGTCGCGCCAGCTTTCCGACGTGGCGACGCGGATGTTGACGACCGGCTCACCCGAATTCAAACGGCGGATTTCCGGGTCCGCCCCGAGATTGCCCACCAGAATGACCTTGTTGACGCTACCCGCCATTATACTTCTCCGCGCTCATCCGAAACAAATTTTCTCGCTCTCACCTTATAGACTGCGGACATTCCCCGCCTGCCGTGGCTGGCTTTTCCCACAAGGTTTTTGTTCTCTTTTCGTTCTATATCCATCAATCCGTTTTGTCAAGGAATGTCAGCAATCGATGGGTTCCGCCGTGCCGGTCCGACGTCAGGATTTCCGGCAGCATAATTTTCGATGTCGGTGCCGGCGCAATCAAAGCCCCCGGCGATAGGACACGTCCATCGGCGATAGGACACGTCCATCGGCGCTGCCACAATGTCAGGAGTGCCAGGCATTCGTGCTGCGCTTGCGCCATTGAAACGAATAGCCCCGCCGCTGCTTCCGCAAACGGTCGGGGCTTTCTTGGATCTGAAATCCAATGGCCGAGAGCGAACTGCCGGCTCTTTGATCTCGGATGCTTCGCGGCGTTCAGCCGACGATCCGACTAGTAGTCTCTGATTTTCATGGGATCGGCAGGTCACGGTTTGTCGGGCGGCGCAAACGCCTGACCCTAGCACTTATGCCTGCCGCGGCTCCAGTGACACGTGGAGCCTCAAGGGACTGTCCGGTGGAGTCATTCCTCTGCTCTCCTCTTCTGTCCATTGCGACTGGTATCGTCCGAAGCACATATCGCAAAAGCCTGCAAGTCATGCAGGCCGCCTTAGGGCGGCGAGGCCATCGAAAGATAGTCGGCTTCGGTGACGTCTGGAGTCTGACTCCCTAAGGCTGAGACGTCAACAGCTGGATAGCCGATTTACCAAAAACGTGATCGCTTGTGTGGCGAATCCAAAATTTGCATCCGTTTTGAGCAGCGCGACGTTGGCTGTGGATACATGGACGCATTTGTCAGGAGCGTGTTCGGCCTTTGTTCTTTCCGCTTGCTCGCCCGCGCGAAAGACGGTTAAAGGCTTTGGTCGAGAGTTCTCTCGAAATGGTGAGCGAAATTACCTACATGGGAGATGGCCGGGACAACCCGCCATCCCACGAGATTCCAGATCTGAGGCGGCGACCGGCGATGGCCGACCATAAATATCTTTCCATTCGCGGGGCGCGCGAACACAATCTGAAGAATGTCGATCTCGACCTGCCGCGTGACAGCCTGATCGTCATGACCGGCCTGTCGGGGTCCGGCAAGTCGTCGCTTGCCTTCGACACCATCTATGCCGAGGGCCAGCGCCGCTACGTCGAGAGCCTTTCGGCCTATGCGCGGCAGTTCCTCGAAATGATGCAAAAGCCTGACGTCGACCAGATCGACGGCTTGTCGCCGGCCATCTCCATCGAGCAGAAGACCACGTCGAAGAACCCGCGCTCGACGGTCGGCACCGTCACCGAGATCTACGACTACATGCGGCTGCTGTTCGCGCGTGTCGGCATCCCCTATTCGCCGGCCACCGGCCTGCCGATCGAGAGCCAGACGGTTTCGCAGATGGTCGACCGCGTGCTGGCGGTCGAGGAAGGCACGCGTCTGTTCATCCTGGCGCCGATGGTGCGAGGCCGCAAAGGCGAATACCGCAAGGAACTGCTGGAGCTGCAGAAAAAGGGTTTTCAGCGCGTCAAGGTCGACGGTGTCTTTTACGAGATCGCCGACGTGCCGGCGCTGGACAAGAAGTACAAGCATGACCTCGACGTCGTCGTCGACCGCATCGTCGTGCGCGGCGATCTGGCGACGCGGCTTGCCGATTCCATCGAGACCGCGCTGAAGCTCGCCGACGGGCTGGCGGTGGCCGAATTCGCCGACCGGCCGCTCGACGCCAGCCAGACCGGCGAGGATTCGGTCAACAAGTCGAAGAACGAGACGCATGAGCGCATCCTGTTCTCCGAAAAATTCGCCTGCCCGGTGTCCGGCTTCACCATTCCCGAGATCGAGCCGCGGCTGTTCTCCTTCAACAACCCGTTCGGCGCCTGCCCGACCTGCGACGGCCTCGGGAGCCAGCGTGCCATCGACGCCAGCCTGATCGTGCCCGACGACAATCTGTCGCTGCGCGCCGGCGCCGTCAGCCCATGGGCGAAATCGACCTCGCCCTATTACGTGCAGACGCTCGAGGCGCTGGGCAAGGCTTATGGCTTCAAGCTCGGCGACAAGTTCCGCGACCTGACCGGAGAGGCAAAGCAAGCCATCCTGCACGGCACCGGCGAGCGCGAGGTCACTTTCCAGTATGATGACGGCCTGCGCTCCTACCAGACGACAAAGACCTTCGAAGGCGTGATCCCCAATCTCGAGCGGCGCTGGAAGGAAACCGAATCCGCCTGGATGCGCGAGGAGATCGAGCGCTTCATGTCGGCCACGCCTTGCCCGGCCTGCCGCGGCTACCGGCTGAAGCCGGAAGCGCTTGCGGTGAAGATTGCCGGCAAGCATATCGGCGAGGTCACCGAACTGTCGATCCGCAAGGCCGACCAATGGTTCACCGAGCTGCCCGCCGCACTCAGCGACAAGCAGAACGAGATCGCGGTGCGCGTGCTCAAGGAAATCCGCGAGCGGCTGCGCTTCCTCAACGATGTCGGGCTCGACTACCTGACGCTGTCGCGCAATTCCGGCACGCTGTCGGGCGGCGAGAGCCAGCGCATACGGCTGGCCTCGCAGATCGGGTCCGGCCTCACCGGCGTGCTCTATGTGCTGGACGAGCCGTCGATCGGCCTGCACCAGCGCGACAATGCGCGCCTGCTCGACACGCTGAAGCATTTGCGCGACATCGGCAACACGGTGATCGTCGTCGAGCATGACGAGGACGCCATCCTGCATGCCGATTATGTCGTCGATATCGGCCCGGCCGCCGGCATCCACGGCGGCCACATCATCGCGCAGGGAACGCCGCAGCAGATCATGGCCAGCCCTGCCTCGATCACCGGCAAATATCTGTCCGGCGAGCTCGAAGTGGCGACGCCGGCGGTGCGGCGCGAGGCCAAGAAGAACCGGCGCCTGAAGATCGTCGGTGCGCGCGGCAACAATCTGAAGAATGTTACCGCCGAAATCCCGCTCGGCACCTTCACCGCCGTCACCGGCGTCTCCGGCGGCGGCAAGTCGACCTTCCTGATCGAGACCTTGTTCAAGGCGGCGTCGCGCCGCATCATGGGTTCGCGCGAGCACCCGGCCGAACACGACCGCATCGAGGGCCTCGAGTTCCTCGACAAGGTCATCGATATCGACCAATCGCCGATCGGACGGACGCCGCGCTCCAATCCCGCCACCTATACCGGCGCCTTCACGCCGATCCGCGACTGGTTCGCCGGCCTGCCGGAGTCCAAAGCGCGCGGCTATCAGCCAGGTCGCTTCTCGTTCAACGTCAAGGGCGGCCGCTGCGAGGCCTGCCAGGGCGACGGCGTCATCAAGATCGAGATGCACTTTTTGCCCGACGTCTATGTCACCTGCGACGTATGTCACGGCAAGCGCTACAACAGAGAGACGCTCGACGTCCTGTTCAAGGGCAAGTCGATTGCCGACGTGCTCGACATGACAGTCGAGGAAGGCGTCGATTTCTTCGCCGCGGTGCCCGGCGTGCGCGACAAGCTGGAGACGCTGAAGCAGGTCGGCCTCGGCTACATCCATGTCGGCCAGCAGGCGACGACGTTGTCGGGCGGCGAGGCGCAGCGCATCAAGCTGGCCAAGGAACTGTCGCGCAAGGCGACCGGCAAGACGCTCTACATCCTCGACGAGCCGACCACCGGCCTGCATTTCCACGACGTCGCCAAGCTCTTGGAAGTGCTGCACGAACTGGTCGACCAGGGCAACACGGTGGTTGTCATCGAGCACAATCTCGAAGTTATCAAGACTGCCGACTGGGTGCTCGACCTCGGCCCCGAAGGCGGCGACGGCGGCGGCGAGTTGGTGGCCTCAGGCACGCCGGAGGATATCGTCCGCGAAAAACGCAGCTACACCGGCCAGTTCCTCAGGGAACTTTTGGAGCGGCGCCCCGGAGGCAAGCGCGAAGCGGCGGAGTGAGTGAAGACTGGCTGGCGTTTGGAAGAACCTTCAAATGAAGATCAGAAGAGCGCTTGCCGGTGATCCTGATGCTGTCGTCCAGCTAACGCAAGCCGTCTTTGCGCCCTACGCCCAATCCGCACCGGCTCGCTACGGTCTGATCCATTTCAACTCGGGAGGACGACCATGACTCAATCTGGAAAAATCCGCGCCGGCATGGGCGGCTGGACCTTCGAGCCCTGGGACAAGTCTTTCTACCCGGACAAGTTGTCCAAGGCGAAGCAACTGCACTATGCTACCCGGCAGGTGCCAAGCATCGAGGTCAACGGGACCTACTATTCGAGCTTCAAGGAGCCGACCTTCGTCAAATGGGCAAACGAAGCGCCGGACGGTTTTGTCTATTCGCTGAAGGGCAACCGTTTCGTCACCAACCGCCGCGTGCTCGGTGAAGCCGGCGAGTCGATGACGCGTTTCCTGGGATCGGGCGTCGCCGCGCTCGGCGACAAGCTCGGGCCGATCCTGTGGCAGTTCGCGCCAACCAAAAAATTCGACCCGGACGATTTCGAGGCTTTCCTCAAGCTGTTGCCTGAGAAGCAGGACGGCGTTGCGCTGCGCCATGCGGTCGAGGTGCGCAACGACAGTTTCGTCGTGCCGGAATTCGCTGCCCTGGCGGGCCAATACAAGGTGGCGATCGTCTACGCCGACCACGCCAAATATCCAGCGATCGCCGACGTCACCGGCGATTTCATTTATGTCCGGCTGCAGACCGGCAGCGACGACAATCCCGACTGCTACACGCCAAAGGTGCTCGACGAATGGGCGGCGCGGGCAAAGACCTGGGCGCAGGGCAAGGCGCCGGCCGACCTGCCGCGTGCCGATCCCTCAACCGAAGCGCCGGTCAAACCGCGTGATGTGTTCGTCTACTTCATCACCGAAGGCAAGGCCCGCGCGCCGTTCGGCGCCATGGCGCTGATGAAGCGCGTCACAGGCTGACGTTGGCGGCACATCGCGTCCACCCCTTCGGTCATGCCGCAACCACGACTTCGTTGTAGGCATCGAGATCGACGAAGAACACCTTGGTGAGCTCCGCGATCAGTTCGTCGTGGTCGTATCCTTGCCATTTCAGAATATCGATGGCGGTCATGATGTCGACGTGCTCGGTAAGCCGTCGTTTCTGGTGGTCCTCGACGTAACGTTCCATCGGCTGCCCTGGCCCAAGTGCCCCAAATGCGTTTGAACAACGATCAGATCGCAGGAGGAGGCTGCTTGCACGGAACGTGCCGGCTGAGCCTGCGCCTGATCTGTCGACGTGACTGATACGGAAAGCGGCCGACTCAACAAGGCCAAGTAAAGCCTAGCATGCAATCTTCACCGCGCCAGAGGCGTTCAGGAACAAAGGCCTTCAGGATAGACTGGGCGGGCATTCGCGACTTCGTCATCCTTGGGCGCAGCGACGCCAAGCGGCGCGAAGACCCAAGGATCCATGCCGTAACTTCAGAGCGTCGCCACGGTACAGAATCCAGGATACTGTACGCTGGAAAACGGCTTCTGTTCTTGACCGCTGCACTCTTTGGCTGACTGCACGGCATGGATCCTGGGGTCTGCGCCGCGTCGCTTTGCTCCTTGCTTCGCCCCAGGATGACGACGGGATGAACCCTACACCGTAAGAAACTTCCTCACATCCGCCCGGTCGAGATCCTCGGCCGGGCCGGTGTGGACGATCAGGCCGCGGTCCATGATGTTGACTTCGTCGGCCAGTTCCCGGCAGAAATCGAGATACTGTTCGACCAGCAGCACGGCGATATCGGCCTGGTCGCGCAGATAGCGGATGGCGCGGCCGATATCCTTGATGATCGACGGCTGGATGCCCTCGGTCGGCTCGTCGAGCACCAGCAGTTTCGGCCGCATCACCAGTGCCCTGCCAATGGCAAGCTGCTGCTGCTGGCCACCGGAAAGGTCGCCGCCCCTGCGGCCGAGCATCTGCTTCAGCACCGGGAACAATTCGAAGACGTGGCCGGGAATGTTGCGGTCGGCGCGTTTCAATGGCGCAAAGCCCGATTCGAGGTTTTCCCGCACGGTGAGCAGCGGGAAGATCTCCCTGCCCTGCGGCACGAATGCGATGCCCGACCGGGCGCGATCATATGCCGCGCTCCGGTCGAGCGCCTTCCCCTCGAAGGCAACGCTTCCGCTCGTCAGCCGGTGGTGGCCGACGATCGATCTCATCAAACTGGTTTTGCCGACGCCGTTGCGGCCGAGCACGCAGGTGATCTTGCCGGCGCCGGCCTTCAGCGAGACGCCACGCAGCGCCTGGGCGGCGCCGTAGTGCAGCGTAGCGTTGGAGACTTCGAGCATGGTCAGCGCCTTCTCCAGCGCCTGAAGAACGAAAGATCGAAATGATGGAACGGAACGCGCCAGACCATGGTCATCTCCCCAGATAGACTTCGACGACACGCTCGTCGGCCGAAACGAAATCGAGCGAGCCTTCGGACAGCACCGAGCCTTCGTGCAGGCAGGTGACCTTGACGCCGAGCTCGCGCACGAAATGCATGTCGTGCTCGACGACGATGACCGAATGGTCGCGGGCAATATCCCTGAGCAGCCGCGCGGTCTCCTCGGTTTCGGCGTCGGTCATGCCGGCGACCGGTTCGTCGACCAAAAGCAGCTTCGGATCCTGCGCCAAAAGCATGCCGATCTCGAGCCATTGCTTCTGGCCGTGGCTGAGATTGGCGGCAAGCTCGTGGCGCTTGTCACCGAGCCGGATGATGCCGAGGATGTCGTCGATCCGCCGCGCCTCCGCCGCCGATCGGCGATGGAACAGTGCCGGGAAGATCGAGCGTGGGCCCTTCAGCGCCAGCATCAGGTTGTCCTCGATCGTGTGGCTTTCGAACACCGTCGGCTTCTGGAATTTCCTGCCGACGCCCATCATGGCGATCTCGGCCTCGTCATGTTTCGTCAGGTCGACCTGCCCGTCGAAGTAAACCTCGCCCGAGTCGGGGCGCGTCTTGCCGGTGACGATGTCCATCATCGTGGTCTTGCCGGCGCCGTTGGGACCGATGATCGCCCGCATCTCGCCCTTGTCGAGCACCAGCGACAAATTGTTGATGGCGCGAAAGCCGTCGAAGGAAACCGAGACGCCGTCGAGATAGAGGATGGTGTTGCTCTTCGGCATCGCTCACTCCGCCGGCTGAGGTTCGGGGCCGGATGCGGACCAGTCGCCCGGCGTCCTCGCAGCCGAGCGAACAATCTTCGGCGGTGGCGGGACGGCAGGATCGGTGCCGGCCTCCTCGGCGATCGAGGCTGCGCGCAGCGCCCTGGCATTGCCGCGCCAAGAATCCCACATGCCGACAATGCCCTTTGGCAGGAACAGCGTGACGGCGACAAACAGTCCGCCCAACGCAAACAGCCAGAACGCCGGCAGCACGCCGGTGAACCAGGATTTGCCGGCATTGACCACGAGCGCGCCGATGATCGGCCCGACGATGGTGCCGCGCCCGCCGACGGCCGCCCATACCACGACCTCGATCGAATTGGACGGCTCGAACTCGCCCGGATTGATGATGCCGACCTGCGGCACGTAGAGCGCCCCGGCAATGCCGGCCATGACAGCCGACACGGTGAAGGCGAACAGTTTGACGTTTTCCGCCCGCCAGCCGAGAAAGCGCGTGCGGCTCTCGGCGTCGCGCACCGCCATCAGCAGCTTGCCGTATTTGGAACCGACGATCGCCCAGGTGACGAAGACGGCGAGCGCCAGGGTGATGGCGCTGGCCGCGAACAATGCCGAGCGTGTGGCATCGGCCTGCACGTTGTAGCCGAGAATATCCTTGAAATCGGTCAGGCCGTTGTTGCCGCCGAAACCCATGTCGTTGCGGAAAAACGCAAGCAGCAGCGCATAGGTCATCGCCTGGGTGATGATCGACAGATAGACGCCGGTGACGCGGCTGCGGAAAGCGAACCAGCCGAAGACGAAGGCGAGCAGGCCAGGCACTGCAAGAACCATGATCGCGGCAAACCAGAATTGGTCGAAACCGTACCAGAACCACGGCAATTCCCCATAATTCAGGAATACCATGAAGTCCGGCAGCAGCGGATTGCCGTAGACGCCGCGCGAGCCGATCTGGCGCATCAGATACATGCCCATCGCATAGCCGCCGAGCGCGAAGAAGGCGCCGTGGCCGAGCGAAAGGATGCCACAATAGCCCCAGACGAGATCGAGCGCCAGGGCGAGCAGCGCGTAGCAGAGATACTTGCCGGTGAGCGCGACGACATAGGACGGCACATAGAACGCACTCGTCGGCGAGACCGCAAGATTGAGCAGCGGCACGATGATGGCGACCGCAAGAAGGATGAAGATCGTGATGGCGATGCGGCGGTCGGCGCCGGCGGCGAAGAAGCGTCCGGTGATCATGCTTCCACCGACCTCCCCTTCAGCGCGAACAGGCCGCGCGGGCGTTTCTGGATGAACAGGATGATGAGGACCAGCACGACGATCTTGCCGAGGACCGCGCCGGCATAGGGTTCGAGGAACTTGTTGACGATGCCGAGCGAGAAGGCGCCGACCAGCGTGCCCCAGAGATTGCCGACACCGCCGAAGACGACGACCATGAAGCTGTCGATGATGTAGCCGCGGCCGAGATTGGGCGAGACATTGTCGATCTGGCTGAGCGCGACACCGGCGATGCCGGCAATGCCGGATCCCAGGGCAAAGGTCAGCGCGTCGACCCACGGTGTCCTGATGCCCATCGAAGCGGCCATGCGGCGATTGGCGGTGACGGCGCGCATCTGCAGGCCCCAGGGGGTGCGCTTCATCACATAAAGCAGCACCGCGAACACGCCGAGCGCGAATACCAGTATCCAGAGCCGGTTCCAGGTCACCGCAAGCTGGCCGATATAGAACGAACCCGACATCCACGACGGATTGCCGACCTCCTGGTTGGTCGGCCCGAAGATGGTGCGCACGGCCTGCTGGAGGATCAGCGAGACGCCCCATGTCGCCAGCAGCGTCTCCAGCGGCCGGCCGTAGAGAAAACGGATCACGCCCCGCTCGATGACGAGGCCGACGAACGCCGCGACCGAGAAGGCGAGCGGCAGCGCGATAACCAGCGACCAGTCGAACAGGCCGGGAAAGGAGGTTCGGATCACCTCCTGCACGACAAAGGTCGTGTAGGCGCCGAGCATCACCATTTCGCCATGCGCCATGTTGATGACGCCCATGACGCCAAAGGTGATGGCGAGGCCGATCGCCGCCAGCAGCAGCACCGATCCGAGCGAAATGCCGTACCAGATGTTCTGGCCCGCATCCCACAGCGCCAGCGTCGAATTGATGTTGGCGATCGCCGCCGTCGCCGCGTCCTTGACCGCGCCTTCGGAATTGGCCTCGACGGCGGTGAGCAGGGACAGCGCGTTGCGATCGCCGCGCCCGCCAATCAGGGCGACCGCCGCCAGTTTGTCGGTCTCCGGCCTGTCGGACACCAGAACCGATGCGGCGCGGGCCTGTTCGAGCAGCGCCTTGACGCTTGCCACGCTCTCGCCGGCGATTGCGGCATCGAGCGGCTCGATGTTTGTCGCGTCGGGCGTCCTGAACATGGTGTCGGCAGCGGCAATGCGCGCGGCCGGATCTTTTGCGCCGAGCGTCAGCGTGCCCAGCGCATCGCGGATGGCGCGGCGCAGCGTGTTGTTGACCTTGATCTTGGTGATCTCGCTTTTGGCCGCGTCACCGGATTTTTCACCGCTCAGCGGGTCGAGCAGCTCAACGCTGACGCCAGCTGCCTTGCCGATGAAAACCAGCGAATCGGCCTTGCGGACGTAAAGATCGCCCTCGGCAAGCGCGCCAAGCGGACGTTCGACGGCAGTATCACCGGTGGCCGCCAGCTCGCGCACGACAGCTTCGGTGGCCGAGAAATTCGAGGCAGTGGCAAATTTGGCGATGATGGCGCGCAGATCCGCTTCGGCAGCGTTCGACGGCGACAGCATCCCCAGGAGGAGCAGCAGCGTCAGGCCGATCGCGCGGGTGAGGATCATCGATTTCTGCGATTCTTGAGGGTTGAAACTTCGCGTCCGGGCGAACTGGAGGAGAGGACGAGTTCGCCCGGACGCGTCGCGGTCCAGGTCGTGGAGAAATCCACGACCGTCAGACCCGGGAGGATCAGTTGGTTCCCTTGCCGCCGCATTTGCCGGTGGCGACATTGAAGTTGCCGCAGGACAGAGGCGCGCGCCAATCGGAGATCAGGTCCTTCGAATCGGCCAGATAGTCGGACCACTCGTCGCCCATCACCAGGCCAGACGTCTGCGACACGGTCTCGAACTGGCCATCGGCCTGGATTTCGCCGATCAGCACCGGCTTGGTGATGTGATGGTTCGGCATCATGGTCGAATAGCCACCGGTCAGGTTCGGCACCGAGACGCCGATCACGGCGTCGATGACCTTGTCAGGATCGGTGGTGCCGGCCTTCTCGACCGCCTTCACCCACATGTTGAAGCCGACATAATGGGCTTCCATCGGGTCGTTGGTGGTGCGCTTGTCGCTCTTGATGAACTTGTGCCAGTCGGCGATGAACTTGGCGTTCTCGGGCGTATCGATGCTCTGAAAATAGTTCCAGGCGGCGAGATGACCGACGAGCGGCGCGGTATCGAGACCGGCAAGCTCTTCCTCGCCGACCGAGAAGGCCATGACCGGGATGTCCTCGGCCTTGACGCCCTGGTTGCCAAGCTCCTTGTAGAACGGCACGTTGGCGTCGCCATTGACCGTCGAGACGACGGCGGTCTTCTTGCCGGCGGAGCCGAACTTCTTGATCGCCGCGACCTCGGTCTGCCAATCGGAGAAGCCGAACGGCGTGTAGTTGACCATGATGTCTTCGGCAGCGACGCCCTTGGCTTTCAGATAGGCTTCGAGGATCTTGTTGGTGGTGCGCGGATAGACGTAGTCGGTGCCTTCAAGCACCCAGCGCTTCACCGAACCGCCGTCCTCGCTCATTAGATAGTCGACAGCCGGAATAGCCTGCTGGTTCGGCGCTGCGCCGGTGTAGAACACGTTGCGCTCGCTCTCCTCGCCCTCATACTGGACGGGGTAGAACAGGATGTTGTCGAGTTCGCTGAACACCGGCAGCACCGACTTGCGCGACACCGAGGTCCAGCAACCGAACACCGCCGCGACCTTGTCTTTGGAGATCAGCTCGCGCGCCTTTTCGGCGAACAGCGGCCAGTTCGAAGCCGGATCGACGACGACCGCTTCGAGTTTCTTGCCGAGCAGGCCGCCCTTTGCATTCTGCTCTTCGATGAGCATCAGCATGGCGTCCTTCAGCGTCGTCTCCGAAATCGCCATGGTCCCCGACAGCGAGTGGAGGATACCCACCTTAATCGTGTCGTCAGCCGCCCTGGCCGGGACGCTCATCAGCAGGCCGGCCGTGACCGCGCCTGCCGAAAACATTTTTGTTATTGTCGAGAAACTGCCCCGCATATTTCAAAACTCCCTGACTGGTTGATCGCATCGCGAACAGACCATGCAACGGCTGTGCCAACCGCAGGAGCAAAATCAAGCGGGTCTGGATTTCCTAACCCTATCAGCCGTTTAATATGTTAGCCGCCAAAGATAAGCGCCGCTGCCGGTGCTCTGCTTGAGAAAAAGTCCCCCGCTATCGCCCAATTTTTGATCACTCGCGAATTAATGCATGAATTTTGAGCAAAAGACGGCGAACCGTTGCGGCGCTGCAGGAAAATGGGGCAGGATCGATCTTCAAGAGAGCGACCGCATGACCTCCAGGATTTCTCGCATTTTCAGCACCATGCTTCTGGTTGCGGCAACCGGCAGCGCCCGCGCCGACTTCACCGATGGCAAATTGCCGGACGGCACCTATCACTGCGAAGTCTATCTGCTTGGCATGTTCCTCAGCCTTGGCGACATCACCGTCAAGGGCAATGTCTATAGCGGCCCGGTGAGCTTCGGAACCGCCCGGCAGGGCTACAACTATCAGATGAATGTAAATGGCGAGATCACCTGGTTGGGCCCGTTGGGCGGCTACACGACCGGCGGCAACTCGATCTCGCTCACGCAAGCCACCCTGGACGGTCAAACCAGCCCGTCCTTCGACATCATCATGAAGCAGCCTGACGGCGCCTTCACCGCCTCGACCTGCACGAAGCGGTGAACAGCCGGCAAGAAGAGGCGCGAAACCTTGTGAGGTTCCGCGCCAGCAGCAGTCGGGAGGCTATGGCTAAATGCTTTTAGCCGACATTTGTACGGCAATGTACTCGGCCTGACGGATCGCCAGCGACACGATCGTCAATGTCGGATTTTCAGCCCCGCCCGTGGTGAACTGGCTGCCATCCGACACGAACAGGTTCTTGATGTCGTGCGCCTGGCCATGCTTGTTGACGACGCCGTCGGCCGCCTTCTCGCTCATCCGATTGGTGCCGAGATTGTGGGTCGACGGATAGGGTGGCGTCGGGAAGGTCCGCGTCGCCCCGACCGCCTCGTAGAGCGCCGAGCCCTGTTTGTAGGCGTGGTTGCGCATCGCCGTGTCGTTGGCATGGTCGTCGAAATGGACGTCCGCCACCGGCATGCCGTGCGCGTCCTTGATATCGGCATGCAGCGTGATGCGGTTTTCCTCGCGCGGCATGTCCTCGCCGACGATCCACATGCCGGCCATGTGGTCGTAGTGGTCGAGCGCGGTGGTGAAGGAACGCCCCCAGCCGCCGGGATTGAGGAAGGCGGCCATGAACGGCAGGCCGAGCGACAGCGTCTCGAGCTCATAGCCGCCGACGAAGCCGCGCGAGGGATCATTGCGGGCCTCATCGCGGATGATACCGGCCATGGTGGTGCCGCGATACATATGCACCGGCTTGTCGAAGATGCCGTAGACCGAGCCGGTGGTGTGGCGCATGTAGTTCTTGCCGACCTGCCCCGACGAATTGGCAAGGCCGTCGGGAAACTGGCTCGATGCCGAATTGAGCAGCAGCCGCGGGCTCTCGATCGAATTTCCGGCGACCGCGACGATGCGGGCCTTCTGTTCCCTCAGTCTGCCGTCCTTGTCGGTATAGACGACCCCGGTTACCTTGCCCGACGCATCGTGGTTGATCTTGATGGCCATGGCATTCGGCCTGACCTCGAGATGCCCGGTCGCCTCGCCCTTGGGAATTTCGCTGTAGAGCGTCGACCATTTGGCGCCCCATTTGCAGCCCTGGAAGCAGAAGCCGGTCTGCTGGCAGGCATTGCGGTCGTCGCGCGGCTCGGAATTGATTGCCATCCGGCCGGTGTGGCACTCCTTGTAGCCGAGCTTGTCGGCGCCGGCCTTCATCACCTTGAAGTTGTTGTTGCCGGGAAGGCCCGGGATGTTGCTGGTGAGCGTCACGCCTAGCTTGTCTTCGGCCTTTGCGTAGTAGGGCTCGAGCTCGCCAAGCGTGATCGGCCAGTCGAGCAGGTTCGCGCCTTCCAGTTTTCCGTAGGTCGAAAGCGTTTTGAATTCGTGCTCCTGAAAGCGCAGCGAGGCGCCTGCCCAGTGCGTGGTCGAGCCGCCGACCGCCTTGACGATCCATGCCGGCAGGTTGGGGAAATCCTTCGCCACCCGCCAGTCGCCCGAGGTCGTGCGCTTGTCCGTCCAGGCGAGTTGGGCGAATGAATCCCACTCGTCATTGATGAAATCCTCGTATTCGTGACGGGCGCCCGCCTCCAGCATGACGACATCGACGCCCTTCTGCGCAAGTTCATTGCCGAGCGTGCCGCCGCCGGCGCCCGAGCCGATGATGACGACCACGCCGTCGTTGTTGAGATCAAATGGTGCTGCCAAGGTTTCCTCCCATTGATGTCTGTGTGCGGTTGCGACGATGGGGCTCAGAGCCACTCGATGTCATCGAACCCGCGCGCCATGTAGCCGCCCTTGGAGTAGGACTCGCCCTCGTAGCCAAAGATCGGCCAGACCTCCTTCTGGTTGTAGAGGCCGACGACAAGCCCGCCGCGGACGGCCTGGAAGAACGGCGTGTCCTCGATATCCCTGAGCACCGCAACGCGCTGCTCCTCCCAGCCGAGACCGGTGTAGCCGTCCTTGCCCGATTTCAGGTCGAGATCGGCGATGCCCTTTTCGATAAGGTCCTTGTGGGCAGGGTCCTTGCCGGCCTGCTCATCGTGCGCCTTGACGGCGATTGCGTAATATTTGTCAGGCACTTGGTCGTGCGGGTAGATGTCGCGCGCCATCTGGATCAGGGTCGCCATGGTTTCGGGCTTGAGCGCGGATGTTTCGAGACCCCAGGCATGTTCCGGGCTGATGACGGCACTGCCTGAAATGACCAGCAGCGCGCCGACACCGCCGCGCTTCAGTAGCTCGCGGCGCGATAGAACTGGCTTCGTTTCATGGACCGGCTTGCTCTCATAAATTGTGACCAATTGTTCCTCCCTTGCTTGCTGTCTGCACCCGAAGGTGCCCTGGCTGGCGCCGCGCTGGCCGGCGCGGCCGTCGTATCTCCTATTTGAACCGGCCCTGACGCTGCAGAACCTCGATCTTGTAGCCATCGGGATCCTCGATGAAGAAGAAGCGTGCGAGCAGCGCTCCGTCGCGGTTGAACTCGACGATCTTCTTCGGGATCAGGCCAAGCGCGCCGAGCCGGTCATGCTCGCTGTCCAGATCGGCGACCGAAACCGCGAGATGGCCGTAGCCGTCGCCGAGCGCATAAGGCTCCTGGCGGGCCTTGTTGACGGTGAGCTCGACCTCGAGCTCCGCCTCGGCATTGCTCAGATAGACGAGCGTAAAGGTTTCGAAATCGAGCCGTTCGGCGACGTCCAGTCCAAACGCTTTCCGGTAGAAGTCGACGGACCGGGCCTCGTCGAGAACCCGGATCATGGTGTGGATCGCCTTCGCCAAATGACACTCCGTGCGGTAAGCGCGATGTGCGCGTCGGCGTGATTATGCGCGGGTTGCGGCAAACGTGGTGGCAGCCGATTACCACGCGCTAATCTAATGACGGGGAAAACCGCCTAAGGACGAAAGTCCGATTGCTGTTTTCCGCTTTCCAGCTGAAGATAATTGGCCACGACAAGGCACTGCCAAAGGCGCGAATCACTGCTGATTGCGCCCAAAATCAATAAAAACGGCCAGATCAATAAGAACGGGAGGTAACGATGTGCAGGGTTTTTGCCGGGCAGGATCCGGAGGGCTACCGGCAGATCAACCGGTCGATTCGTATCGACGGGCATTCGACCAGCATCCAACTCGAGGCGACGTTCTGGGCATTGCTCGACGAGATCGCCGACAGCCAGGGCCTGACGACGCCGAAATTCATCTCGAAGCTTTATGACGAGGCCATCGAGATCAATGGCCAGATTCCGAACTTCGCCTCGATGCTGCGCACGACCTGTGCTCTCTATCTGCGCGGCCATCGGCCCGGCATCGAAGAACACACGGCGCCGAAGCGGCAGGCAGCTTAACTTTCGATCGCGACATCGAGCGCCAGGCGGGTCATATCGGTGAAGAGCGCCTGGCGTTCGGAATAATCGGTTTGCTCGCCGGTCACTACATTGTCGACGACAGTCAGCATCGACAAGGCCCTGGCGCCGAAATGCGCGGCGATGCGATAGAGCGCGCTGGTTTCCATATCCACGGCCAGCGCGCCCTGTGCCTGCGCTTCGGCGAAGCGGTCGCGCCCCCGGGGATGATAGAATATGTCGCTGCAGATGGTCAGCCCGGCCTGATGTTCGATGCCGATTTCGGCAGCCCGGGCCAGGGCTTGGGAAACCAGATCCGGATCGGGTCCGGCATCAGCACCATAAAGCCCAAAAACCTGGCCGCTCTCGGCACTTTCACCCCGCACCGCTTGCGAGATCACTAAACTGCGCAGTTTGACTGCGGCAGTCAGGGCACCACAGGTGCCGGTGCGGATCAGTGTCCTCACGCCATGGAAGTCCAGCAATTCATGGGCGTAGATCAGGAATGACGAGACGCCGATGCCGGTGGACTGGATGCTGACGGGCTTGCCGCGAAACAGGCCGGTAAAACCGAGGGCCTGCCTTCGACAGTTGACGCAGCGCGGCGCCTCGAGAAAGGTTTCCGCCATCCATTCGGCACGCTGCGGATCGCCCGGCAACAGCACTGTTGCCGCATAATCACCCTTGCCTGCCTCGTTGTGCGGCGTCACGGCATGCTCCCCCAAAACCCGCCGTCTGTTTGGCTCCATAATCATGGCATTCTCACACCATTTCGCAAGTGCGAATTAGTGAGCCCTAAAGCGCGTCGCATTGACCGGCCTCATGCGGCGCGCTTTAGGTTGTTGTTTTTGTGCATGTCGTTATCGCAAAACCGCTGCACACTTTTGCGCGACATGCATTAAGATTCCAGCACGTCCTTGACGATTGTGGCCAGTTGCTTGAGCGAAAACGGCTTCGGCAGGAAACCGAAATGCGCGTCTGCCGGCAGGTTCTTGGCGAACGCGTCCTCTGCGTAGCCGGAAACGAAGACGAATTTGATGTCCGGCTGCAGCTTGCGCAATTCGCCAAGCAGCGTCGGCCCATCCATCTCAGGCATCACCACATCGGAAACGACAATGTCGACCTTACCGCCGAGCGCCTCGAAGATTTCCAGCGCCTCGACGCCCGAGGACGCTTCGTGGACGGTGTAACCGCGCGACGTCAGCGCCCGCATGCCGCCCATGCGCACGGCATCCTCGTCCTCGACGAGCAGCACCGTGGCCGAACCTGACAGGTCCTTGGCTGCGTCGGCGACCTTTGCCGGTGCAGCCGGCGCCTCGCCGGGCTCGCCTGCCGTTCTCGCCTCAGCGACGTAGCGCGGCAGAAAGATGCGGAACACCGATCCTTTGCCGACCTCGGACTCGCAGAAGATGAAGCCGCCTGTCTGCTTGATGATGCCATAGACCATCGACAGGCCGAGGCCGGTGCCCTTGCCAACCTCCTTGGTGGTGAAGAATGGTTCGAAAATCTTCTTGAGCACTTCGGGGGCGATGCCGCTGCCTGTGTCTTCAACTTCGACCACCACATAATCGGCAGGCGCAAGTTCGCGGTAGGGAAGGCTCTTGCTCTCCTGTGTGGTCACGTTGCGGGTGCGCACGGTGAGCTCGCCGCCGTTCGGCATCGCGTCGCGCGCATTGACCGCCAGGTTGACCACCACCTGCTCGAACTGCCCGATGTCGACCTTCACCGGCCACAGATCGCGGCCATGATCGACCTTCAGCTTGATGTCGTTGCCGACCAGACGGGCCAGCAGCATCCGCAGATCGGCAAGCACGTCGGTCAGGTTGAGCACCTCCGGCCGCAGCGTCTGCTTGCGCGAGAAGGCCAGAAGCTGCCGCACCAGCGAGGCCGCCCGGTTGGCATTCTGCTTGATGTTCATGATGTCGGGGAAGGACGGGTCCGACGGGCGGTGGTTGGTCAACAACAGGTCCGACGCCATGATGATGGCGGTCAGCACATTGTTGAAGTCGTGTGCGATGCCGCCGGCAAGCTGGCCGACCGCCTGCATCTTCTGGCTTTGCGCCATCTGGCCCTCGAGCGCCTTCTGCTCGGTGGTCTCGACGGCGTAGACGATGGCCGATTCTTCGGCGCCCTCGCCGGTGCCGTCGGCAACCGCGTTGACGTAGAAGCGCATGTGCCGTTCTTCATTGCCGGGCAGCAGCGTATCGATCGGTTCGATATCGGCCTGCCGTTGTCGCGCTTTTTCGAACGCCGCGGCAAAGGCGGGGCGGTCGCGCTCATGGATCACCGTGTCCAGCCGCACGCGCCGATCGACCGCGTCCCCGTCGACGACGGAGGAAAACAGCGACAGGAAAGGCGCGTTGGTGCGCAGGATGCGCCCGCGGTTGTCGACAGCCGCTATTGCCATCGGCGTCGAATTGAAGAAGCGGGTGAAGCGGATCTCCGAGGCGCGCAGATCGGCGGAAGCATCCTCGCCTTGCGTCCGGTTGAGCACGATGGTGCGCGTCGGACCGTTGGCGCCCTCGCGGCTGGCCGAAACCCGATGCATGAAACGCACGGGCAGCGCCTCGCCCTTCACTGTCGTCAGATCGAGATCGATGACCGCATTGCGGGTGGTGCCGGGATCGGCCTTGACCGAGCGGACCAGCGCCATGCCGTCGCCGGCGACGATCTCCGCAAGCGTGACGGCACCAGGCGTGAAGCTCGTCAGGTCGATGCCCAGCCACTCCGCAAGCGTGGCGTTGATGTAGGTGACGCGGCCTTCCTGGTCGGCCGAAAAGAAGCCGGCAGGCGCATGGTCGAGATGGTCGATGGCCTCCTGCAGATCAAGGAAGAAGCGCTCCTGCTCGGCCCGTTCTTTCGAGATGTCGGCGAGTTGCCAGGCGAGCAAGGGCAGCCGCTGGCCCGGAACGCTGAATGCGCGGGCGCGGACACGGTACCAGCGCGCGCCCGGCTCAACGCCGGGTCGAATGGATTGGGCAAGGCGAAACTCACCGTCGCCGGGCTGGCCGTCGCGCAGGCCGGAGGCGAGCCGGTATATGGTCACCGAGGCCTCGGGAACATCGGACAGCAACCCTTCGACGGTCTTTAGATCCGCCGCAGAAGCCGCGCCCGTCATCTCGGCATAGGCCCGATTGGCGTAGACGACACGACCCTTGGTGTCGGTGACCAGAAGGCCTTGCGACATTGAATCGACGAAGGCCTTCGACAGCTCGTCACTCGTCGAGCGCGGTGTGATCTGCACGAAGCCGATGGCGGTGGCGAACAGGAAGCCGACACCGATCATCGCCAGCACGCCAAGCATTCCAAGCAGGAATGGATCACCAAGACGTTCTCGGAAAAGGCCGAAAACGATCGCCGCCCCTGTCAGCACAACGATGAAGACGATGAGCCGGGTGACCGCGCCCGGTCGCGTGTTCTGGTCGACGATCGGTACCGGATAGAAATCGCCGCGCGCTTCCTTGGCCATGTGCCCCCTGCTCGTGAATTCCGGTACTTGCCCCTGCCCGGTTGAATCACATTCTCAGGGTCCGGAAAAGGCCTTGGCGGCAACTGTCCGCTAAAAATGACACCCGTTCGGCGCCTGGTGCGGCGAATCCGAAATTCGCATCATTCCTGGTCCGACGCGAGCGAATTTCGGATTCATCACGCCAGCAACTTGCTGAAAATCCAGCGTCGTGGATTGAAGTGGGGACGCTGACGCCCTCAATTCGCTGGAGCTTGAAATCCACCACATGGGTGTTTCAAGCTGTTCACGAAGCGCGAAACGTAACTTGCAGTCGCGTACCGCAACAGTCTAGTGTCGCGTCTTCTTCGAAAGCTGATTTTGGGTGCACCAATGCTGCAGTGGCTGGATAGCGTGGCGGGTCCCGGTTATGCCGCGGCAATCCTGTGGACCCTTGTCGCGCTTGTCCTTGTGGTCATCGTTCTCCTCATCATCAAGCTGGTCCGCAACCTGACTTTTGGAACATTCGTTGCCGGCGGCAGGAACCGCAAGACGCGGCTGGCCGTGATGGACGCCACCGCAGTCGACAGTCACCGCCGGTTGGTGCTGGTGCGCCGCGACGATATCGAGCACCTGCTGCTGATCGGCGGCCCGACCGACGTCGTCGTCGAACGCGACATCAGGCTGTCGGCGCTACGCCGTCCTGCACTGACCGGAGATGGCGGCGGCCATCAGCCGGCACCGCCGCCGCGCGCGCCGCAACCGGCTCCCGCGCCAGTGAGGCAAGCACCGTCTCCGCCGCCGGCAAGCACGGCCCCGGCGCCTGTCCGGCCGCATCAGCCCGCACCGGCGCCGAGGCCAGCAGCGCAAAGCCCTCAATCGGCGACCATCACGCCGCTGCCCGCCTACACCAATGCTGTTCGGTACGCGCCATCGCCGGCAAGACAGGATTCCCCGGCAAAAGAGGATTCCATCGACGATACGCTGATGAGGGAGCTCGAGGTCCCGTTTGATGACCCGCACCCCGCCAAGCCGGAGAGCAAGCCGGCGGCGAAAGCGCCGTCGTCTCTCGATGACGAGATGACGAAGCTTCTCGGCGAGTTGTCCAGCCAGAAGAGATAACCGGCCAACAGCCAACAAAAAAATGGCCGGAGACCGGCCCTGACAAATTCGCTATTGGATGCGTTTTGGACGCTTCGCCCGTGCTTCAGTCGTCGCGGTAGACCTTCTCGCGGCGTTCGTGACGCTCCTGCGCCTCGATCGACAGGGTCGCGATCGGACGCGCATCGAGCCGCTTCAGCGCGATCGGCTCGCCGGTTTCCTCACAATAGCCGTAAGTGCCTTCATCGATGCGCTGAAGCGCAGAATCGATCTTTGAAATGAGTTTCCGCTGGCGATCGCGGGCACGAAGTTCGATGGCGCGGTCGGTTTCCGAAGAGGCGCGATCGGCGAGATCGGGGTGGTTGGCGTTTTCCTGCTGCAGGATTTCGAGAGTTTCGCGCGCTTCGCGCAGTATGTCGTTCTTCCAGGTGACGAGCTTCAGGCGAAAGTAGGATTTCTGCCGCTCGTTCATGAACGGCTCGTCTTCGGAGGGTACGTAATCGGCGGTAACGATGTCGTTCATTCGACTCACCCAGACAGCCCCAAATTTGGCGCCTATATATTCACGGACCGAATGCTGCACAAGCGCAATCGACGACTGATTCACGCAATTGTTAATCTCGGCCAATACGCCATGGGCTGCATCATTCGCATGAAGGGCGCGACCGAATTCGCGTATGATTCGTTAGGTTTGTAGGGCGCCGGCCATTGTGCGCAAGGCGTTTCTCATGACTAATCCCGCAGCGCCTTTTGACGAGTTTCGGTGTTTGGCACAAGCGAGGGACCGGTGAGCAAGCTTTATCTGCTGAGGCATGCGAAGGCCGGATGGGCCCTGCCGGGCATGCGCGATTTCGATCGTCCGCTCGACGCATCCGGCGTCGCCGACGCCGACACGATGGGTGCGGTCATGCGGGCCTGCAACTACATTCCGGACCTGACCCTTTGCTCGAATGCAAAGCGAGCGCGCCAAACGCTTGAGGGCCTGGCCGGTCACACCGATACGGGCCGGGTCCTGTTCCTGGAGACGCTCTACAGCGAGGATGCCGCCGGCTATCTCAACCTCATCCGCGGCAATGGCGGGCCAGGCTCGCTGCTCGTCGTCGGCCACAATCCGATGACGGAAGATCTCACCATCGCGCTTTCGGGCGATGGCGAGGAGGCTGCCAGGGGAATGCTGAACCACGGCTTCCCGACCTCCGGCCTCGCGGTCGTGCGTTTTCCAGGCAGTCTTGCCAACGCCGCGCAAGGCACAGGCTATCTCGAAGCCTTCCTGTCGCCGGCCGATATCTGACGCCATTTCAAACGTAGCGTGGTGGATTTGAAGTTCCTGCCACTTCAATGGCATCAGCGTTCAGGAACTTCAAATCCAAAACCACGCTAGAAACGATGGTTTCTCAGTGTGACTTAGAATCCGAAATTCGCTCACTGCGATGCTCCAAGGTACTGCGAATTTCGGATTCGCCACACTAGCCGGCAGCGCCTATATCGGGGCGGACCGAAGCCCCGAGAGACCGCATTTTGGCATCATCGCTGACCACTTTCACCGACGAGGCGAAGATTGCCCTGGATACGCTGTCGGGGCGCGCTACCGGGCTTTTTTCGCCATCGCTGCGGCTGGGTGTTACCGGCCTCTCCCGCGCCGGCAAGACGGTGTTCATCTCAGCCTTTGTCCACAATCTGATCCATGGCGGGCGGTTGCCGCTGTTCGAGGCGCAGAAATCGGGGCGTATCGCCCGTGCCTTACTCGAAGAGCAACCCGATGACGCCGTGCCGCGATTCCAGTACGAGGACCACATCGCGGCCCTGGTCAACGACCGCCTGTGGCCGGATTCGACACGTGCCATTTCCGAGCTGAGGCTTACCATAGAATATGAATCGGCCTCCGGCTGGAGCCGCATGTTCTCATCAGGCAGATTGTCGGTCGATATCGTCGACTATCCTGGGGAATGGCTGCTTGACCTGCCGCTGCTCGGGAAATCCTACTCTGATTTCTCACGCGAAGCCTTTGACATGGCCGTGCTGCCGGTGCGCGCCGACCTCTCGCAGGAATGGCGCGCGCTCTCCGCCGCAATCGACGCGAATGCCGACGCCGATGAGATGACGGCGCGACGCCTCGCCGAGAGCTTCGCCGCATATCTCAAGGCATGCAAGCTCGACGAGCGGGCGCTTTCGACCCTGCCACCGGGCCGTTTCCTGATGCCCGGCGACCTTGAGGGCTCGCCGGCGCTGACCTTCGCGCCGTTGCCGGGCCTGAGCGAGCGGCGGGCGCGGCCCGGGTCGCTTCAGGCGATGATGGAGCGGCGCTACGAGGCCTACAGGACGCATGTCGTAAAGCCGTTCTTCCGGGAGCACATCACGCGCCTCGACCGTCAGATCGTTGTGATAGACGCCTTGCAGGCCTTGAATGCCGGGCCCGGCGCGATGGCCGATCTCGAACGTGCGGTGACCGAAATCCTCGCCTGCTTCCGCCCCGGTCGCGGCAATTTCCTGACCGACTTTTTTTCAAGGCGCATTGACCGCATATTGGTGGCGGCGACAAAGGCGGACCATCTGCATCACGAAAGCCATGACCGGCTGCAGGCGATCGTGCGGCGGCTTGCCGACCGTGCCGTGGCGCGGGCGAATTTCACCGGCGCCGATGTCGACGTGGTCGCCCTGGCGGCGGTGCGAGCGACCCGGGAAGGCACGGTCAAGCAAGGCCGTGAAACGCTGCCGGTCATCATCGGCACACCGTTGAAAGGTGAAAAGATCAACGGCGAAACATTTGATGGCAGAACAGAAACAGCCATATTTCCCGGTGACTTGCCGGAGAAAATTGATGCAGTGTTCGATGTCTCCGGACCAGACCGTCGGCAGAACCCGGGCCATCGGCAGGACCCAGGCCATCGGCAGGCCAATGAGGACCCGGCGATCCGCTTCGTGCGCTTTCGCCCGCCAAAACTCGAACGCACGGCCGAAGGCGTCACGCTGTCGCTGCCGCATATCAGGCTCGACCGCGCCCTGCAGTTCCTGATCGGAGATCATCTGGCATGACCCCGCCCCGCAAGCCGGCGGCATTTCGCATCGAGCCGGAAGCCCCGCCAAAGCAACAGGCGGCCTTGCGCCAGCCCGACACCGCTGCGGCCAGAAAACCGCGCACCGTGAACGCTGACCTTGCCGTCGTCACGCCGGCGGAAATCGACGTTTTCGACGAGCCGGACATCATCGCCGCCGAACCGCCGCCGGCGACCGCGCCGAGGCAGCGCTCGATATCAGGCAGCCTGTTTTTCGGCGCATTGGGCGTTCTTGTTTCGCTGGCCCTCGGCCTTTGGACCGACCAGCTGATTCGCGATCTGTTCGCGCGGGCCGAATGGCTGGGCTGGCTGGCCGCCGGGATGGCCGTGATCGCGCTGCTCGCGCTCCTGGTCATCCTTGCCCGCGAGTTCCTGGCGATCGCCCGCCTCGCCGAGGTCGAAAAGCTGCAGAAGCGGGCGCTCGACGCCATCGCCCGCGACGATCCGAAAGCCGCTCGCGCCGTGGTCGACGAATTGTCGGCCTTTGTCGCGGCCAAGCCCGAAACCGCGGCCGGCAGACGTGCCCTGGCAGACTTGCGCGACGAGATCATCGACGGTGGCAATCTGGTGCGCCTGGCCGAGACCGAAATCCTCGGCCCCCTCGATGCGCGCGCCAAGGTGATGATCCTCGAAGCGGCAAAGCGTGTGTCGCTGGTGACGGCGGTCAGCCCTCGCGCTCTGGTCGACGTCGCCTATGTCGTGTTCGAAGCCGGCCGGCTGATTCGCCGCCTGTCGGAGCTTTATGGCGGCCGCCCGGGCACGCTGGGGTTCTTCCGGCTGGCACGCAGCGTTCTCGCCCATCTGGCGGTGACCGGCTCGATTGCCGTCGGCGACAGTTTCGTGCAGCAGATCGTCGGCCATGGCCTTGCCGCCCGGCTCTCGGCAAAACTTGGCGAAGGCGTCGTCAACGGCATGATGACGGCGCGCATCGGCATTGCTGCGATGGAGACCGCAAGGCCCCTGCCCTTCAGCGCCGCGAGGCGGCCCGGCATGGGCGATTTCCTGTCCGCGCTGACATCATTTGCAACCAAAAAGCAGAAGGAAACATCCGCTTCCGACACGTGACACTACACGTCCTGGTTGCACAACTGGGCGCTGCAGCACTTTGGCTTTGCCCATGATCCCCAGCGCAAATCGCGCCCGACTTTCAGGAGCATGCGCAAGCGGTGACGAAGCATTAACCAATCTTGTTCATGGTCGGACGGGTTCCAAACCAGTCTCTTTGTTGCCGGGTGTCGTCGATGAAAAGCGTGATCTTGTCTAGCGTCCTGCCCATGGCAGTCGTGGTTTCAACAACCGCCGGCATGGCCGAAAAGACCTTTGCGGCAGAACGGGACAAGAAGTTCTTTCAATCGGTGAAAGGCGAATGGGTCGGCCCGGGGGAAATCGTCGCCGGCAAATACAAAGGCACGAAATTCACCTGCAATTTCACCGGTTCGACGCCGGACGGCAAGATCGGCATGTCGCTCGACGGCGGTTGCCGGGTCGGCATGTTCACCCAGCAGATGTCGGCGACGATCCAGCACAAGGGCCGCGAGGGCTACAAGGGCAGCTTCATGGGCGGTGCCGCCGGTTCCGGGCTCGACATCATCGGCGGCAACGTGGTCAGCGCCAACAAGGTCGTCTTCACCATCAACCGTAACCAGTTGCGCGGCGTCATGCAGGCTCTTGTCCCCAACGACAATTCGATGACAGTGACGGTTGCGGTGCGCGTCGACCAGCAATTGGTGCCGGTCATCGGCATGAAGCTGAAGCGCGTCGATACGCTCGAAGTCGGCTCCATCGCGCCGTGAGTAGTGAATGGTGAATGGAATTGGATATCACTTCATACTACTACTGACTACTGACTACTGACTACTGACTACTGACTACCGACTACCGACTATCCACTATCCACTATCCACTATCCACTATTCACTATTCACTATTCACCATTCACGGCCAAAGCCGCGGCGTGAAGCACGCCTGCAGCGCTACTGCACCAGTTTCCGGATTCGGACTGTTCGATCTCAACCGAAGCCCCTATCTTTGCCGCTCGATGCCGCAGCACGTGCAGCGGTCCTTACAGAGAATGGAACGGCAGGCATGGCGGCAGAAGCAGCGGGCAGCGATCTGATCCACGTCGTGGCGCTGCTCGCCGCAGGTGTTGTCGCCGTGCCGATCTTCAAGCGCATCGGGCTTGGCTCCATCCTCGGCTATCTGGCGGCCGGCGTGGTCATCGGCCCGTTCGGCATCGGCATCTTTTCCGAATCGGAAGCCATTCTTCACGTCGCCGAGCTCGGCGTCGTCATGTTCCTGTTCATCATCGGGCTGGAGATGCAGCCGTCACGGCTGTGGGGCCTCAGGCGAGAGATCTTTGGCCTTGGCGCATTGCAGGTCGGCGTCTGCGCGCTGTTGCTGACCGGAGTAGGACTGGCGGGAGGTTTTCCGGTCTCGCAATCCTTCGTCGCCGGCGCCGGTTTCGTGCTGACCTCGACGGCGATCGTCATGCAGCTTTTGGAGGAACGCGGTGAGATCGCCGCGCCAAAAGGCCAGCGCATCGTTTCCATCCTGCTGCTCGAAGACCTGGCGATCGTGCCGCTGCTGGCCCTGATCGCTTTCCTGGCACCGGGCGGCGCCGATATGAGCTTGACGCAGCGGCTGACGGACGTGGGCATCGGTCTTGCCGCCATCGTCGGGCTGGTGCTGGCCGGGCGTTACCTGCTCAACCCGTTCTTCCGCATCCTGGCCGATGCCCGCGCCCGCGAAGTGATGACCGCCGCCGCCCTTCTGGTCGTTCTGGGGTCGGCGCTTGCCATGCAGCTCAGCGGCCTGTCGATGGCGATGGGCGCTTTCCTGGCCGGCGTGCTGTTGTCGGAATCCACCTTCCGCCATCAGCTCGAGGCCGACATCGAACCATTCCGCGGTGTGCTGCTCGGGCTGTTCTTCCTCGCTGTCGGCATGTCGCTCGACCTACACGTGGTTGCCCAGAACTGGCGGCTTGTCGCCATCTACGTCGTCGCCTACATGGTGATAAAGGCGATCGGCATCTACCTCGTCGCCCGCATCCTCAAGACCGGCCACAGGGAAGCGCTCGAGCGCGCTGTCTTCATGGCGCAAGGCGGCGAATTCGCCTTCGTTCTCTATTCCGCCGCCGCGGCGGTCGGCATCATCGACAGCCAGGCTAACGCGACGCTGACGGCGATCGTCATCATCTCCATGGTGCTGACACCGCTGGCCATTCTGGCATTGCGGCATCTGACGCCGCGCGACGAGCAGTCGCTCGAAGGCGTCGACATCGCCGATGGCCTGACCGGCAGCGTGCTGATCATCGGCTTCGGCCGCTTCGGCCAGATCGCCAGCCAACCGCTGCTGTTGCGCGGGATCGACGTATCGATCATCGACAATGAGGTCGAGATGATCCAGGCGGCGGCCGATTTCGGTTTCAAGGTCTATTATGGCGACGGCACGCGGCTGGACATTCTGCGTGCCGCAGGCGCCGGCCGCGCGCGTGCCGTGTTGATTTGCGTCGACAAGCCCGATGTCGCCGTCCGCATCGCAAAGCTGATCAAGGCGGAGTTTCCCCTGCTCACCGTGCTGGCACGCGCTTTCGACCGCGGAACCGCACTGCAATTGATACGTGCCGACGTCGATTTCCAGATTCGCGAAACCTTCGAATCAGCGCTTGTCTTCGGCGGCTCCACGCTGGAAGCGCTGGGCGTTGATCCGGAAGAAGTCGCCGAGGTGATCGAGGACGTCCGCCACCGCGATGCCGCCCGTTTCGAGTTGCAGCTCGCCGAAGGGGTGCGCGCCGGAGCGCGCTTCCTCAAGGGCAATATCGGCACACCCATTCCGACGCCGCTCAGCCAGCCGCGCCGCACCGGTCAGGCGCTCAATGAAGAAACCGCCGACGTTCTGCACAAATCCGAGCCTGCCGACTAAACATGTGGAGAGCAAACAGATGATCGAACTCGACGAGCGCGCGATCTCCGTCACCAAATTCTGGCGTGACGCCGGGCAAGCTGCATGGTTCGAGAAGAATGACGCCTTCGACGCGGAGTTCCGCAACCAGTTTCTCGAGCTGCATTACGCTGCCGCGCGGCGTGAATGCGACGACTGGTCGGAGCATGCCGAAGGTTCACTGGCGCTGATGATCCTGCTCGACCAGTTCCCGCGAAATTGTTTTCGCGGCACCGGCCATATGTATGCCACCGACCCGCTGGCAAGGCATTTTGCCGAAAAGGCGATCGCCCGCGGCCAGGATCTCGCGCTCGACGAAGAGCTTCGCGTCTTCCTCTATTTGCCTTATGAGCATTCGGAGCATCTCGCCGACCAGCTCAAATCGGTGGACCTCACTACCGCCAAAGCCCAATCCTATCTGAAGTATGCCGTCGAGCACCTGGAGATCATTCAGCGCTTCGGCCGCTTTCCGCATCGAAACAGGATGCTTGGCCGAGAGACGACGCCGCAGGAACAGGTGTTCCTCGACGGCGGCGGATTTGCCGGCTGACTTTGCGCAGGGCAATCGCCTCAGACAAAGATTAATGGAGATTTGGCGAAATCCTTTGCGAAGGCGTCCTTCTCCCCGTCACTATACGGGGAGAAGTGCCCGGCAGGGCGATGAGGGGCAGCGCAAACCTGATGCGATTGCCCTCGACGATTGTGGCCCGCGTTTATGACGTCAAGTCAGCCACCAATTCCGGCCGGACGACAGTCGCTCGATGCCGGCGCTGTCGAGAGCGGCAAGCCGCTCCGCCACGCTTCTGCCGTCGACGGTGAGGTCAGGCGCGATCTCGGCCAGCGGCGCCAGAACGAAGGCGCGCTCCAGCATGCGCGGATGCGGCACTTCCAGCCCGGTTTCGTGGATGATCCGATCGCCGAACACCAGAATGTCGATGTCGATCAGCCGTGGACCCCAGCGCTCCTCGCGCACCCGCTTCAGCCTGCGCTCGACGTCGAGACAGAGATCGAGCAATGCATGTGGCGCGAGCACGGTCGAAATTTCGGCGGCCGCATTGAGAAAATCCGGCTGGTCGAGCTTGCCCCAGGGCGGCGTGCGGTAAAGCGAGGAGACGACAACGACGCGCGTGTTCCCGTCGGCGTCCAGCATGCGCAGCGCCGCGCCCATCGACCTTGCCGGGTCGCCGAGATTGCCGCCAAGGCTGAGGTAGACCGTGTTATTGGGGCCAGGCAACGGTCACCTCGACATGATCGAGCACGCCGGGCACCGGCGCATTCGGCTTGCGCACAGTGATCTCGGCCTTTTTGATCTGGGGAAAGCGGGCTGTCAGCGCCCGGGCCACCTCCAGCGCCAGCGCTTCTATCAGAAAACGCCTCTCCCCGGTGATGATCTTTTCGATCACCCCGAAGGCAACGCCATAGTGGACGGTATCCTCGATGGAGTCATCGACCAGCGCGCGGCCGGGTTCGACGGTGAGCGCAGCGTCGACATAGAAACGCTGGCCGAGCGTCTCCTCCTCATCCAGCACGCCGTGCCGAGCGAAGAAGGCGCAATTTTTCATGCGGATGATATACATCGCTCAGCGTCCTGCTCGATTGGAGCGATGCGCGTCCGCTTGGGCGCACAGACTACGCTCTAAGGCTTTTAATCTACGCATTTCGATTTGAAGGCTGTGCGGCGGTTTCACGCGCCAGCATAGCATCCGCCACCGCCAGCGCATCCACATTGATTGCGACATCGTGGACGCGAAAAAGCCGCGCGCCCTTGAGCCTCAGTATGACGCTTGTCGCCGCTGTTCCGGCGTCTCTGGCCGAGGCATCGCGGCCGGTGACGGCGCCGATGAAACGCTTTCGCGATGTACCGGCCATCAGCGGAAAGCCCAAGACATCGAGCTCGGAAAACCGTGCCATCAGGTCGAGATTTTCCTCTGCGGTTTCCTTGGCGAAGCCAAAGCCCGGATCGAGCACGATCTGGTCGTCGGCAACGCCGCTTCGCCGGGCGATTTCCAGGGACTTACCGAGGAAGAAAAACTGATCCTCGATCACGTCGGGCAGTTTTTGCCTGTCGCGCCCGGTGTGCATGATGACAAGCCCGGCGCCGGTTTCGGCCGCGACCCGCGCGATGCCCGGTTCGCGTTGCAGACCCCAGACGTCGTTGAGGATATGCGCGCCGGCGGCGACGGCAAGCCGGGCGGTGTCCTCGCGGTAGGTGTCGACCGAAATCAGCGCCTCGCCGAGCCCGGCGAGCGCCTCGATGACAGGCAGCACGCGGGCCTGCTCTTCCTCGATGGCTACCGGAGATGCGCCGGGGCGTGTCGATTCGCCACCGACGTCAATGACGGAGGCCCCCTCTTCCGCCATCCGGCGCGCCTGGGCAATCGCCTGTTCGGGCGCGACGAACAGTCCGCCGTCAGAAAAACTGTCCGGCGTGACATTGAGAATACCGA
This sequence comes from Mesorhizobium sp. WSM4816, assembly GCF_055811535.1. Classification (NCBI taxonomy): domain Bacteria; kingdom Pseudomonadati; phylum Pseudomonadota; class Alphaproteobacteria; order Hyphomicrobiales; family Phyllobacteriaceae; genus Mesorhizobium; species Mesorhizobium sp. WSM4816. The sequence goes on from NZ_JBVVQR010000005.1 coordinate 211,408, forward strand.
CGATCACCGCCTTGCCGCCAAGGTCGAGATGGCGCCCATGCGCCAGTTGCCATCGCCCTGTCGTCATTGTCGATAAACCATGTGTGATCCACCAAAGATCAATTCCGTTGCGTCGGCAACGGCCGTAGCGCAAGGTAGGCAAAGAGGCAACATGATGAAACGTTCCCTGCTTTGCGCCCTGATGCTTGCTTGTTCCGCCTTGCCGGCGGGCACGGCGAATTTGGTGAAGACATATAGCTATTTCAGCATCGGCGGCAGAACGCTCGATGATATCGGATCCCAGCTTACGAAACTTGGACCTCGGGTGAAAAGCACCGGGATGCGGCATCCAGGCGCCACGCAGATGGCGTTCACCACCCGCGTCAGCTATGCGGAAAGATCGAACTCCTGCGCGATTGCCGACGCCGATGTCACCGTCAAGGTCAAGGTGATCCTTCCCGAGTGGCGCCGCCCGCGCAAGGCTGATGCCGGCGTAAGGCTGTTTTGGGATACATTGTCGGCCGACATCAAGCGTCATGAGGACCGCCATGTCGAGATCGCCAAGAACCATGCCGGCGAACTCGAGGACGCGCTGAAGGCGACCCACCCGCGCAAGACGTGCCAGGAGGCCAAGGCCAAGGCAGCGGAGATCTCCGCCGCTATTCTTGCCAAGCACGACCGCGCTCAGATGCAGTTCGATCGCGTCGAAACCATCAATTTCGAAAGCCGCATCCTGCGGCTGCTGCGCTATCGCATGAAGCGCATCGAAAACGGCCGGCTGCCGGGTTAGCTTCGGCCAGACGGTAGGGCGATTCTCGTCGAGTAAGAGACTCAGCCGGCGACGCCGAGCTTCTTCTGCAGGCTGGTCGACGACGTCGTATACTGGAATACGATGCGCTCGCCGGGGCTGACGATGCGCTTGGCCGCCTGCGCCATCAGCGCGACCTCATGGAAGCCCGACAGGATCAGCTTCAGCTTGCCGGGATACCAGTTGATGTCGCCGACGGCGAAGATGCCCGGTACCGACGTCTGGAATTTCTCGGTGTCGACCGGGATCAGGTTCTCATGAAGATTGAGCCCCCACTCGGCGATCGGTCCGAGCTTCATGGTCAGGCCGAAGAACGGCAGCAGCCGAGTGCACGGCACCTCGCTGTCACCATCGGGACCCTTGATGGTCGCCGCCGAGAGATGGCCCTCCGTGCCGGTCAGCCCGGTCACCTGCCCGACCTGGAAATTCAGTTCCTTCATCTCCTGCATGGCGTACATCTTGTTGACGCTGTCGGGCGCCGCGCGGAACTCCGGCCGCCGGTGGACAAGTGTCACGCTCTTGGCCACCGGCTGCAGGTTCAGCGTCCAGTCGAGCGCCGAATCGCCGCCGCCGACGATCACCAGGTCGTGGCCGCGGAATTCCTCCATCCGGCGCACCGAGTAGAAGACGCTCTTGCCCTCATAAAGCTCAATGCCCGGAATTGGCGGCCGCTTCGGCTGGAAAGAGCCGCCGCCGGCGGCGATAACCACAATCTTGGCTTCAAACACCTCGTTCTCGTCGGTGATGACGCGAAAGCCGCCGTCCTCGAGCTTTTCGAGGCTCGAGACCATGCGGTTAAAGGTGAAGTTGGGCTTGAACGGCGCGATCTGCTCAAGCAGTCTGTCGACCAGGCCCTGGGCCGAGATCGATGGCCAGCCGGGAATGTCGTAGATCGGCTTTTCCGGATAGAGTTCGGCGCATTGCCCGCCGGGCCGATCGAGTATGTCGATCAGATGGCATGTCATGTCGAAGAGGCCGAGCTCGAACACGGCGAACAGGCCGACAGGCCCTGCCCCGACAATCAATACGTCCGTCCTGATGATATCGGTCATGAATGCGCCTTCGATGCGCATGCCCCCGAAAATCGGAATCGATTCTCGCCGGGGATCCTGCGCCAAATCACCGTGCTACAGCGTGCTTTGCGTGGTCCAGGGATCGTGCGGCGCTGTAGAGAACGGCGCGACACTGCATGACCATTGGCCCGCTGCCAAGCCGGCGCCGGAAAAATCGGCTATATCCCCCGCTTAAGCCTCCACGCTTCAGCCCTGGCGGGCGGGCACGCGCACAACCAGGCCGTCGAGAGCGTCGCGCACCTTGATCTGACAGGAGAGCCGTGAGTTCGGCTGGACGTCGTAGGCGAAGTCCAGCATGTCCTCTTCCATCGCTTCCGGCTCGCCGACCTCCGCCGCCCATGCCTCATCGACATAGACATGGCAGGTCGCGCAGGCGCAAGCGCCGCCGCATTCGGCCTCGATCCCCGGCACGGCGTTGCGGATCGCGTTCTCCATGACGGTCGAGCCGTTTTCGGCATCCACGTCAAAATGTGTGCCATCATGGGCGATGAAGGTCAGCTTGGTCATTTGTCACCTGAAGGGAGTCCCAGCCGAGATAATCACTCCCGCAGACAAGTCAACTGCGGCGCGAAAGCGTCGCTCTATGCCGTTTTTTTCGGAAATGGGTTTAACGGCTGATGGCGGCGACGAAATCGCGGACTTCTTCGATCAGGGAGCCAAGCCGCTTGAGGGTATTGATATCTTCAGGTTGAAGTTCGATCGCGCCGGCGCAATCGGCAACAGCGAAGGCGCCGACGCCGCGCGCCGAGCCTTTCAGCCCGTGCGCCAGGAGCAGTCTTTGCTTCACATCGGCGTCGACGATCCTGTCGCGAACCGACAATGCCTGCTGCACGAACAGCGCCAGCACCTCCTGTTCGAGGCTGCGGTCGCCCATCGTCTGGCGCGCCAGATGCGCCAGGTCCACGGGCCGCGACCCGGCCGTTCCCGACACATCGCCGCCGGGCATCGAGAAGGCAATGCCGTTTTCGCCACGCATGACTCTGCAACTCCGTTCTTCCAGCCGCCAAAAAACGAGGCAGCCGCCAAAAAAATAGGCCCATCCTGTGGACGACGGGTTAATGATTGGCCCGAAAAAATGTTGCGATAGCGGCGCCGGAATCACAGTTCTGTTAACCTTATATTTAAAGTTTTACGCATCGCACCGAATGCATGTTTTCTTTACCCCGGTGTGTCATTACGATACGAAAGGTCCATTTTCAGCCTCTTGCGTGGGACACGAAAAGCAAAATCAACAAGTCCCGCGGCAGCTTGTACAGGGTAGCGAAGGCATGGCGAAGAAAACAACGACGACAAGAACGCTCGACAACGACGTAGCCAGGGAACTCGAAAAAGCACTTGAAATCGATCTGAACGGCGATGCCGGCGGCGACCTCGACATCGCCGCGTCGATGGAGGATCTGGAAGCGCAGATATCGCAGGCCGCCGACGAGTTGGCACGCGAGGGCCGTGACCAGGATGCCGAGGCTGTGGCCAACCAGAACCAGGATGCGGAGCCTGTCGCCAACCAGAATCAGAATGCCGAGCCTGTCGTCAACCAGAGCCAGAATGCCGAGCTTGCCGCCAATCAGGACCAGAACGCCCAGGACCAGAGAGAAGCGGCAAACGCCAGGCCGGCTGAACCGCGCCCTGCTGAGCTGCGCCCCGTTGAAACGCGCCCTTTTGAGACGCACCCTGTTGAAACGCGCCCCGTTGAAACGCGCAATGGCACGCAGTCGGCCGGCTTCACGCCGGCCAACGATCCTCGTCAAAAAGATTACAAGACGCTGCTGCACACCCTCAATCGGCGTGCCTCGAACACGATCTACTGGGTCGTGGCGCTCGTTTCGCTCGCCTGGGTCGCGGGCGCCGGTGCATTGGCAAACCTGCTGTTTGGCCCAGGCATTTGGCAAATCCGCACGCCCGGCCAGTTTTTCGCCCGTCCCGAACTGATTGGCCTGGCAATCGCTGCGATCCTGCCCGTCCTCCTGTTCTGGGCGTTTGCAGCCATGATCCGCCGCGCGCAGGAGATGCGCATCGCCGCTCAGTCGATGACGGAAGTGGCTTTCCGCCTGACCGAGCCGGAGCAAATCGCCCAGGATCGCGTCATGATGATCGGGCAAGCCGTGCGCCGCGAGGTTGCGGCCATGGGTGAAGGCATCGAGCGCACGCTTGCACGTGCCGTCGAGCTCGAAACCCTGGTCCACAGCGAGGTCAACCAGATCGAGCGCTCCTATTCGGAGAATGAATCCCGCATCCGCTCGCTTGTCGACGGGCTGGGCAGCGAGCGCGAAGCGGTGGTCACCCACGCCGAACGCGTGCGCGCCTCGATCACCGGCGCGCATGAGACGCTGAAGGACGAAATCGGGGCTGCCAGTGACATCATTCGCGACAGCATCCTCAACGCCTCGACCAACCTGTCGATGACCATCACCAATTCCGGCGACACGTTGATCGACAGGATCAACCAAAGCTCGCTGTCTATCTTCGATTCGGTGGAAGGCCGGCTCGAATCCATCACTGACCGGCTGTCGACCTCCGGCGAAGCCTTCGCCAGCCTTCTCGACACACGCATTGCCAAGCTGACGGAGACGACCGACGGCCTCACCCGGTCGCTGACCGATCTGCTCGACGATCGGACCTCCGGCATGGTGTCGCTGCTCGGCGGCGCCGCACGCACGCTCAACTCCGAATTTGAAGCCAGCCTTGACGGCATCGAGCGGACACTGGCCGAACGCGGCCAGGTGCTGATCAGTGAGTTCCAGACCCGCGCCGAAGCGCTGGACACCGGCACCCAAAAGCTCAACGCCGCGCTCGAGGCCCGCGCACGCCAGATCAACGAGACCCTGGTCGAGCGCGCGCGCGAAATCGCCCATACCTTCCAGGAGAGCAAGGAGACGCTTTCGGCGATGATCGATCAGGGCAAGACCCAGATCGGCGCCGACATGGCCGACATCGTTTCGTCGACCTCGTCGATGCTCGAAGCACGCGCCGGCGATTTCGCCGGCCGCATGGAAGCGGCCCGTCATGTGGTGTCGCGCGCCTTCGACGCCGACATCCAGCGGCTTGCCGATGCCCGCGTCGGCATCGAGGAGGCTGTCGAGAACCACAGCCGCAAGCTTTCCGAAAGCCGCGAACACATGACGGCGGCCATGCAGGCCGATCTGGAGAAATTCGCCGAAAGCCGCGCCGGCATCGACGCGGCTGTCACCGACCAGGTGCAGAAGCTTTCCGAAGGCCGCAACCTGATCTCGCGCGCCCTGGAGGAGGATCTGCGCAAGGTCAATGAGTCGCGCGCCGCCATCGATGCGTCGCTCGGCAGCCATCTCGAACGGCTCGAAGAGGGCCGCAACAGGCTTTCGCAGGCCTTGAACGAAGACTCTGGAAAACTTGTACAAGCCCGCACGATCATTGACGAAATGGTTGCCGGCCATGTTGGCAAGCTTGCCGAAGGCCGCAGCATCCTTTCACGCGCTCTCGATGCCGATCTCGGCAAGCTGGCCGACAGTCGCGCCAGCATCGACGGCCTGGTCGCTGGCCAGGTCGAGAAGATCGCCGAAGGTCGCGCCTTGCTCGCCAAGGCGTTGGAAACCGACGTTGTCGGCATCAAGGGTCTCATCGAGACCCATTCCGCCAAACTGGCGGAAGACCGCAGCGAGCTTTCGCGTTCGCTCCAAGACGACCTGTCGGGCATCCGAGGCCTGATCGAGGACCATTCGGGCAGGCTCGCCGACGATCGCAGCCTGCTTTCGCAAACGCTCGAGGCAGACCTTGCCAAATTGGCGGAAAGCCGGTCGAGCATCGACGGGCTGGTCGCCGGTCAGGTCGAGAAGCTGGCCGAAGGCCGCAACATCCTCAAGCGCGCGCTCGAATCCGATCTCAACACGATCAAGGAGGTCATATCAGGCCAGTCCGAAAAGCTGGCGGAAGACCGTGGTCAGCTCTCGAAGGCGTTGGAAACCGACCTGCAGAGCGTGAATGGCCTTATCTCCGATCACATGAACCGGCTCTCCGAGGACCGTTCAATCCTGTCGAAGGCGCTCGAAGACGATCTCGCCAAGCTGGCCGAAAGCCGGTCCAGCATCGATGGGCTGGTCACCGGCCAGGTCGAGAAACTGGCCGAAGGTCGCGACATTCTCAAGCGCGCGCTCGAATCCGATCTCAACACGATCAAAAGCGTTCTATCAGACCAGTCGGAAAAGCTGGCGGAAGATCGTGGTCAACTGGCGCGAGCGTTGGAAACCGACCTGCAGGGCGTGAATGGCCTTATCTCCGATCACATGAACAGGCTCGCCGAGGACCGTTCAATCCTGTCGAAGGCGCTCGAAGACGATCTCGCCAAGCTGGCGGAAAGCCGGTCGAGCATCGACGGGCTGGTTGCCGGCCAGGTCGAGAAACTGGCCGAGGGTCGCGACATCCTCAAGCGCGCGCTCGAATCCGATCTCAACACGATCAAGGAGGTCCTATCAGGCCAGTCGGAAAAGCTGGCGGAAGACCGTGATCATCTCTCGAAGGCGTTGGAAACCGACCTGCAGAGCGTGAACGGCCTTATCTCCGATCACATGAACAGGCTCGCCGCAGATCGCTCGACCCTGTCCCAGGCGCTCGAAGACGATCTCGCCAAATTGGCGGAAAGCCGGTCGAGCATCGATGGGCTGGTCACCGGGCAGGTCGAGAAACTGGCCGAGGGTCGCGACATTCTCAAGCGCGCGCTCGAATCCGATCTCAACACGATCAAAAGCGTTATATCGGACCAGTCGGAAAAGCTTGTGGAAGACCGCTCGACCCTGTCCCAGGCGCTTGAAGACGATCTCGCCAAATTGGCGGAAAGCCGGTCGAGCATCGACGGGCTGGTTGCCGGCCAGGTCGAGAAGCTGGCCGAAGGCCGCGACCTGCTCAGACGCGCATTGGAAGCCGACCTCAATACCATCAAGGGTGTCGTCGCCGATCAGTCTCAGCAGCTGACCGACAATCGCGCAGAGTTCGCGCGGGCGCTGGAGGCCGATCTCGGCGGTGTCAATGGTCTTGTGAACAGCCACGCCGAGAAGCTCATCCAGGACCGCTCGATCCTGTCCAAGGCGCTCGAAGACGATCTTGCCAAGTTGGCGGAAAGCCGGTCGAGCATCGACGGGCTGGTTTCCGGCCAGGTTGAGAAGCTGGCCGAAGGCCGCGACATCCTCAGACGTGCGCTGGAAGCAGACCTCAACACCATCAAGGGTGTCGTCGCCGACCAGTCTCAGCAGCTGACCGACAATCGCGCAGAGTTTGCGCGGGCGCTGGAGGCCGACCTCGGCAGCGTCAACGGTCTTGTGAACAGCCACGCCGAGAAGCTCATCCAGGACCGCTCGATCCTGTCCAAGGCGCTCGAAGACGATCTCGCCAAGCTGGCGGAAGGCCGGTCGAGCATCGACGGGCTGGTTTCCGGCCAGGTCGAGAAGCTGGCCGAAGGCCGCGACATCCTCAGACGTGCGCTGGAAGCAGACCTGCAGAAAATTGCAGCCAGCCGCAGCGACATAGACGACATCATCGCCGGGCACGTCGGCAAGCTGACCGAAGGCCGCGACGCGCTGACCCGTGCGCTGGAGGACGACCTCTCCAAGCTCGCCGACACGCGCAAGGAAGTCGACCGTTCCCTGTCCGGCCATATCGACCAGATCGCCGCCAGGAGCACCGACATCTCGGACGCCATTGCCGCCGACGTCGAAAAAATCGAGCAGGCGTTCAGCCGCCAGACCGGCATCATCGAGGAGCGTGCCGGGACCATGGAGCGCGCGCTGTCGACCGGCGTCGACAACGTCCGCAACGTGCTCGAAAAGAGCGCCGTCTTCGTTGCCGGAGCGCTGCGCGAAAAGGTCATGGAAGTTACCAGCGCACTGCATGAGCAGGCAGGCGCGGCTTTCAGTGACGCCGATCGCAAGATCGCCGAACGGGCGGAGCAGACCTCTGCTGCCCTGCTCGCCAGGGCGGAGGATATCGCACGCACCTTCGAGGAAGCGGATCGCCGCCTCGCCGCACGTGCCGAAGACACGTCGAGCGCGCTCGTTGCCCGGGCGGAGGGTGCATCGAGCGCAATCATGGCCCGCGTCGACGACACCTCGAACTCGTTGCTGGCGCGCGCCCAGGAGACGGCCGACCAGTTGGCTGCCCGTGCCAGCGAGATCGCCGGTACATTCGATGCGGCGGACCAGAAGCTGGTTGCCCGCGCGGTCGAAACGGCGCAGTCGCTGGCGGAACGCGCCGGCGACATCCTGCGCAATTTCGAAGGCGCCGACGAACGGCTCAGCGTGCGCATCGGCGAATCGGCCGAAGCGCTCGCAACGCGCGCATCGGACCTCGGCCGCATTTTCGATGCCGCCGACCAGCAGCTGATCTCGCGCATCGCCGAAGGTTCGGAAGCGCTGTCGGCCCGCGCGTCCGAGATCGGCCGCATCTTCGATGAGGCGGATCACCGCCTGGTGTCGCGTATCGCCGACAGCACGTCGACGATCGGAGAACATGCCGACAACATCGTCGGGGCCTTCGCCAGCACCGAGCAGCGGGTTGCCGAACGTGCAAAGCAGACCGGGCAGGACCTGGCCGTCCACGCCCGTGAGATCGAGCAGGCGCTCGCCGGCGCCGACGAGCGCCTGGCCTCCAGCGCGGCGGCCGCGGCGGCTCGCGTCGAGGAACAGGTTGCCGGCGTCGAAAACCGTCTGGTCAACACCACCGAAACGATAGGCCAGAAGCTCAACGAGCAGGTTTCGACCGCCGAGGCGCAGCTCATTTCGCGCGCCAACTCGATCGCCGAAACCTTCACTGCGGTCGGCCAGCATATCGGCCAGAGCACCAACGACGCCGCCAAGACCATCGGCACCAACACCCGCGAACTCAACACCATGCTTGCGGCACGTTCGGCCGAGATCTCGAAAATCCTCGATGAAACGGCTCGGCCCCTGGTCGAGCGCTTCGCCCACGGCGGCTCGGAACTTCAAAAGAGCATGGAAGAGGTGACCCAACGCGCCACCGAGAAGCTGCGCAGCGAAAACGCCGCCTTGGTCGACGCGCTCGCCAGCCGCACGGCCGAAACATTGTCGGCCGTCGAAGGGGCGCGCTCGACGCTCGCCGACAGCGTCGCCGACCTCATCGGCCGCATGAGCACCTCGAGCGCACAGCTCGGCCAGCTCATCGAACAGGCGGCGGCCAATCTCGGCCAGGTCGACGAACGCCTGACCGGCAGCACGCAAAGCTTTGCGGCGACCACGGAAAAAGCCGCTCAGACCTTCGCCAGCTCTGCGCGTCTGGTCGATTCGAACACGACACGGCTTACCGAGCTGTCGTCCTCGACCTTGCGCGAGGTTGCCTCGATCGCCACCAAGTTCGACGAGCACAGCCGATTGCTGTCGAGTGCTTCGGACCTGTTGAGCTCGGCCCAGAGCAACCTCGAACACACGCTGGAAAGGCAGTCGTCGCTGGAGGACCTCGCCGTCGGCCTGGTCAAGAAGTCGGAGGATCTCGAAAAAGTCATGCGCTCGTTCGAGGATCTGGTCGGCCAGACGTTGCAGAACGCCGAAGGCAAGACGCTGGAGTCGGCGGACAAGATCCGTACCTCCATTGCCGACGTCGTCGATTCGGCAACCAAGCGCTTTGCCGACGCGACCGAGGAGATGCGACGCACCGCCAGCTCGATCAAGAGCGAGCTCGACCTTACCCGCGCCGAGCTCAAGAAGGGTGTCATCGAGATGCCGGAAGAGGCAAAGGAATCGACCACGGCCATCCGCCGTGCCGTTTCCGAGCAGATCAACGCCCTGAAGGAACTATCTGATATCGTTGTGAAATCTGGCCGCAACACCGACTCTTCGGAGCCGCGCAACCTGCGCCCGGCACAACAGGCGCCTGCCCCGCGCGCCACTGAGCCGCTGCGCCGGCCTCCGGCCCCGGAACCTCTTGCCCCGCAGGCGCCGTCGGGTGACACCGCACTGCGCGGCGACCTGGAACGGCCGCCGGAGACGGCGCCGCGCCAGCGCGACCCTAATGGCCGCGCGCCGCAGGGCGGCTGGGTGCGCGATCTCTTGACCGGGGCATCGCGCGAAGAGGCCGCCAAGCCAGCAGCACCTTCGGAAGCGCCACGCTCGGCAGCCCCTGCCCAGCGCTCGCCGCTTCATGTCGTGGAGTCGCTCAACTCGCTTTCCGTCGACATCGCCCGCGCCATCGATCACGACGCCTCGATCGAACTGTGGAACCGCTACCGGAGCGGCGAGCGTGACGTGTTCACCCGGCGTCTCTACACGCTGAAGGGACAGCAGACGTTCGACGAGATTCGGCGCAAATATCAGATGGAGGCGGAATTTCGCGCCGCCGTCGACCGTTACTGTGACGATTTCGAAAAGCTGCTCAAGGACGTGTCGCGCAACGACCGCGACAACATGATGGCGCAGACCTACCTGACGTCGGACACCGGCAAGGTCTATACGATGCTTGCCCACGCCAGTGGCCGCCTGCATTGATCAGACGATAAGCGAACGGAAAAAGGCGGGAAACTCCCGCCTTTTAGGGCAATCGCTTCGGATTTGAATTTCACACCGTTACCGGCGTTGGCGCCGCCCCTCATTGCCCTGCCGGGCACTCTCCCCGTATAGTGACGGGGAGAAGGACGCCTTCACCGAGGATTTCGCCAATCTTCAGCGTTGCAGAAAGGGTGCCGAGGTTGCAGCCGACCCCTTCTCCCCGTCACTATACGGGGAGAAGGTGCCGGCAGGCGGATGAGGGGCGGCTCCGGCTGCGACAATTGAGTGCACGGCTGTGGTCAGATCACCGAATCGGTCCAGCGGACGATGTCCTTGGCGGCAGCGCCGAACGCCCTGTCGAGCGCATCGACATAGGCCTGGTTGCCGCTGCCCGAGACGGGCGCGGTCGCGTTGAAGCTCTTGGAGGCGCGCACCTCGCCATTGCGGTCGTTCAATATCCGCACGAACAGCTCGACCTCGGCGTGTTGGCCGCCGTCGACGCGGACCTCGAAGGAACGGACCTCGACGATCACCTGATAGTCGATCGCCAGGCCCTCGCCCGGCTTGCCGACGCCGGCGAAACTGCCCGAGCGCTGGAATGTCTCGGCCAGCCGCGCCTGCACGATCAGCGGCAGCCGGTCGGCCCATTGCGCTCCCTTGAGGTACTGGATCGAGCGCACCGACGGCTTGATGACGATGTTCTGGCTGTCCAGCGCCTTGAGCGCCGAAGGCTGGGCGATGAGGATTTGTTGGCGGCCGCGGCCGCGCGCATCGAGCGACGGCGCCGACAGTTCGAATGTGTCCAGGGGCGCCGGCCCGCCGCCCGGCAAAAACGCGCAGCCGGCCAGCGAAAGCGCAAGCAATGCCACACCCGCAGTGGGCCCGCCCGCTTTCACCCCGCCCAATCTAAGCACGCCCAATTTAAGCACGACCGACTTCACACGCGATCCCCGTTGTCCCCGAATCGAATGAGCAAATCGCACCCGCAGCGTACTTGCCTGCCGTTCTTGGGGCCGGCGAAAGCCGAAGTCAACGCCGCACCCTGCCATCGAATTGCCGAACCTCACCTTCGCCGCCTGACAGGATTCGCTGCGGATTGCGGCTGAGATCCGTCACCGCCTCTTCGATGCGGTTGATCGAACGACGGCTGTCCTGGACCAGCGCTTCGACGTCCTGCAGGCCCTGGCCGGAGAATCGCGCCAGATTGTCGGTGATGGTGCCGAGGCGGGCGTTCAGCGTGTCGGCGACCTGCTTGAACGATTTCAGGGTATTCCTGGCATCGGCTATCATGCCGTCGGCCTGGCCTGAGCCGAGCAATGTATCGACCTTGACGAGGATGCCGTCGACACGCACCGAAGCGTCGTTGAGGCGCTCCGCGAGCTGCTGCGCATCCTTGATCGTCTGGTCGATATCGTCGGCCCGGTTGGCGAATTTGTTGGTCACCTTGGCGATGTCGGCGGCAGCCTCGTTAGCGTTTTCGCTGGCCTTCTGGATGTTGGCCAGCGCGGTGCGGACCTGTGCCGGATCGATGCCGTCGAGAACGCCGTCGACCTTGGCCAGCGTGCCTTGCGTCCTTTGGGCGAAATCGTTGATCGACCCCACCGCGGTGTCGACATTCCTGACGACCGTGTCGAACTGCTTGCTGGTTTCCTTCAGGTTCTCGGTCACCGTATCGACATTGGCGACAATACTCTTGATCTGATCCTTGTCGACGGCGTTGAGCAGCCCTTCCGCCGCCTTCAGCGTGCCGTCAAGCTTGCCCGAGACGCCCCTCAGTTCCTCCGACAGCGAACTGACGCTGGCGAGGAATTTGTCGATGCCGTCAGAGTTCTTGGCCAGCGCATCGGAGAAGGTCTGCACATTGTTAACGGTCTGCGTCAGCGGCCCGCGAACGTCGCTGGTGAAGCCTTCGAGCTGGGAGAGAACCGTATCGGCGCGGGTGAAGATGTTCTGCGCCGTCTGCAACAGGTTGGTGACCGCCGACGGGTTGGCGACGATCTCGGCGACGCGGCCCTCCTGCTCCGCCTGGTCGAGAAGGTTGACTTCCTTGGGGTCAGCGCCCCTGAGCTCGATACTCGCTTGGCCGGCGAGGCTGACGATCCCGATATCGGCCTGCGTCGATTTGGTGATCGGCGTCGTGCGGCCTACTTCGGCTTCGGCTATGGCGTCGTTCGGATTGGCGGGGTCGATATAGACGCGCCTGACATCCCCGACCCTGACGCCGTTGAACAGCACGAAACTGCCGCGGCCGAGGCCGGAAGCCGATCCCGGAATGCGCACCCGCAGCATCGCCGTCTCACCCCTGTCGCCGATCGCGGCAGTCCAATAGACGAACGCGAATGCCGCCAGGATCGCGGCTAGCGTGAAAATGCCGACAATGACGTAGTTGGCTCTGGTTTCCATTTATCCACTTATGGCTACGCGCGGGCCGCAAGATCAAGTTGCCGCGCACGTTTTCCGCGAAAATAGGATTTCACCCAGGGTTCCTCGCTCTTGAGCATGTCGTCGATCGTGCCTTCGACCAGCACTTTCTTGTTGCCGAGCACGGCCACCCGATCACAAGCGGTGAACAGCGTGTCGAGATCGTGCGTGACCATGTATACGGTCAGATCCATGGTATCGCGCAGCTTGACGACCAGTTCGTCGAACTCAGCCGCGCTGATCGGATCGAGGCCGGATGTCGGCTCGTCCAGGAACACGATCTCGGGGTCGAGCGCCAGCGCGCGCGCCAGCGCCGCACGCTTGATCATGCCGCCGGAAAGCTCGGACGGGAATTTCTGCGCCGCATCCGGCGGCAACCCGACCAGTTCGACCTTGAGCATCGCCAGCTCGTCCATCAGCTTTTTCGGCAGATCGAGATATTCGCGCATCGGCACCTGCACGTTTTCGAGCACCGTGAGCGCCGAAAACAGCGCGCCGTGCTGAAAGAGGACGCCAAGGCGCATGTCGATGCGAAGGCGCTCCCTCTCGCTCGCCTTTTCGACATCGACGCCGAACAGCTTGATCGCTCCCGACTGCTTGTGCACCAGGCCGAGAATGGTGCGCAGCAGAACCGACTTGCCGGCGCCGGAGGCGCCTACGAAGCCGAGAATTTCGCCACGCCGGATATGGAGCGACAATTTGTCGAGAATGACCTTGTCGCCGAAGGAGACGGTGACGTCGTGCGCAGAAAGCACGATCTCGTCCTCGTCGGCCCTTTGCGTAGTCGTGGTCGGCTTTGTGCCAAGCAGCGCCATGTCAGAACTCGATCGCTGCGTAGAACATGGCGAAAAGCCCGTCGAGGATAATCACCACGAAGATCGACTTCACCACCGAAGCAGTCACGTGCTGCCCGAGCGATTCGGCGCTGCCGCCGACCTTCATGCCTTCGACCGAGGCGATCGTGCCGATGATCATGGCCATGAACGGCGCCTTGATCAGCCCGGCAAAGATGGTGCTGAGATCGATGGCAACGCGCAGCCGGTCGATGAAGGCGGCCGGTGCGATGTCGGAGTAGAGCCATGCCGCCAGTATGCCGCCGCCGAGTGCGGCGAAATTGGCAATGATCGTCAGGCAAGGCAGTGCGATCACCAGCGCGACCAGCCGCGGAAACACCAGAACGCCGATCGGATTGAGCCCGATGACCTTCAGCGCGTCGACCTCCTCGCGCATTTTCATCGAGCCGATTTCAGCCGTGATGGCGCTGCCCGAACGGCCGGCGATCATGATCGCAGTCATCAGCACGCCGAGCTCGCGCAGGATCAGCACGCCGACAAGGTCGACGACGAAGATATCGGCGCCGAAATAGCTGAGCTGATAGGCGCCTTGCTGGGCGACGATCGCCCCGACGATGGCCGACATCAGCACAACCACCGGGATGGCGCCGACGCCCATGCGGTCCATCTGGTTGAAGATCGCCGCCGGATTGACCGCATGGCCGCGGCCAAGCTTCATCTGCGCGCCGCGTATCGTGGCGCCCAGTATGTTCATCGCGGCCAGGAAATCGTCACGCATCTCATAGACGCGGCGGCCAACCGCCTCGAGCGCGCGAATGACGATGTTCGGCGGCCCAACGATGCCGGAATCAGGTTCGCGTCGAACGGCGTCGCCGACGGCGCCGAGCAGGATCGAGGCAACCTCGCTTTGCCCCTGCATCGTGATTTTCACACCCTGCTTTTCGAAGGCGCTGACCAGACGGTCGATCACCCAGGCCCCGGCGGTGTCCATCTTCTCGATATGCGAGAGGTCAAGCGCCAATGTCTGAAAGCCGCTGCGTTGCTCGATCTTGCGCATCTCGGCATCGACGAGCGCCACGGTGCGTGTCGTCCAGGTCCCGGAGAAAGCGCAGCCGAGGACGCCGCCGTCCTCGCCGACCACAACGCGCGGCTGGTGGTCGGCCTCCTTGGCGGTCGTGCCGCTTGCGTCGCGTTTGCGGATCGTCAACATGGCGTCCTGTTTAGCCTGACGGGCCGATCTGTTTAACCTGACAGAACCCACCTGTCGATTTGCCGACAAGCTTGTTGTCGCACAGCCGGAGCAGAAAAATATGGCGCGTGTCATTTCGGTCGAGTCCGAGCGCTTTCCTATCGCCGGGACCTTCACCATCTCGCGCGGTTCGAAAACCGAAGCCGAGGTCGTCACAGTGACGATCCGCGAGGACGGCCAGAGCGGGCGCGGCGAATGCGTCCCCTACAAACGCTATGGCGAAACCATCGAGGGTGTGCGCGATGCGATCGAGGCTATGCGGGAGCAGATTGCGGGCGGCATCAGCCGGGCCGCGCTGCTCGACGCCATGCCGGCAGGCGCGGCGCGCAACGCCGTCGACTGCGCGCTGTGGGACCTGGAGGCGAAGATCGCAGGCAAGCCGGTGGCTTCCAGCATCTGCACGGCGCCGCCGAGGGCGCTCGAAACGGCTTACACGCTGTCGCTCGGCGAGCCCGAAGCCATGGCAGCCCAGGCCCGCGCCAATGCCCTGCGCCCGCTTCTCAAGGTCAAGATCGGCGGCGACAACGACATGGCCCGCATTCGCGCGGTCAGGGAGGCGGCACCGGCGAGCCGCATCATCCTGGACGCCAATGAGGGCTGGCGCGACGACAACATCGTTGCAAACCTGGCCTTTGCCGCCGAGCACGGCATCGCGCTGATCGAACAGCCGCTGCCGGCGGGCCGTGATGGCATGCTTCGCAACATCGCCCATCCGGTGCCGATCTGCGCCGATGAAAGCCTGCATGAGGCTAAAGACCTTGCCTGGCTTGTCGGCCTTTACGATGCGGTCAACATCAAGCTCGACAAGTCCGGCGGCTTGACCGCTGCCCTCGTCCTTCGCGATCGCGCCCGCGAACTGGGTTTTGGCGTCATGGTCGGCTGCATGGTCGGCACGTCATTGGCCATGGCGCCGGCGGTGCTGTTGGCCCAGGATGCCGATTTCGTCGATCTCGACGGTCCGCTGCTGCTGGCCCGCGACCGTGCGCCTGGCCTTGTCTACCAAGTTTCGCTGGTGTCACCGCCCGATCCGGCGCTGTGGGGCTGAACGCGCCGCAAGCCCGATCAGCACGAGGCCGACCAGGGCGATCGGGATCATGGCAAAAAAGCCGTCGACGCCGAAGCGGTCGTAAAGCGGGCCGCACAGGAGCGTCACCACAGCGGTGAAAAACCCGTTGGAGAAATAGGCGATGCCTTGCGCGGCCCCGGTGCGTTCCTCCGCGACCGTCTCACCGATCATTTTCTGCAGGCCGATCAGCACCAGCGCCACCGAGACCGCGTGCAGCGTCTGGACTGCGAAAAACCCACCTACGCCAAGGCCAAGCGGCCAGATCAAGGGAAAGGCAATCCAGCGCACGATCGCGCCTATTCCCGCCATCAGCATGATCGATACGACCGAGAAGGAACCGAAAACCCGAGTAAAGATCATGAACATGCCGATCTCGGCCAGGACACCCCAACCCCAAAGCAGCCCGACCACAGAGTCGCCGATGCCGATCGATTTCCAGTAGATCGAGACGAAGCCGTAGAAAAACGCGTGGCTGGCGGTGATGACGCCGACGCCGACGGAGAAATACAGGAAATAGCCGTTGAGGAGTTTTGGCGCCGACTGCTGGATGTCGGCAGCCGAAAGCGGCAAGGCACGGCGGGGACGGCCGAGCCGCGGCGCGATCAGTGCGACGACAAGTGCGGCGCCAAACGCCACGAAGATGATCACCGGAACTGCCTGGGCGCCGGTCGCCGACAGGATAAAACCGCCGGCAAGATTTGCGCACAGATAGGAGATCGATCCCCATTTGCGCATGTTGGCGTAATTCGAGCCGAAGCGACGCACCCCCGACAGCGCCAGCGAATCGGCGATCGGCGAATGCGGGGTCCAGGCGACAGTGAGCGCCAGCGAAACGGCCAGCACCATGGCATAGCTCGGTGTCAGGAAATAACCGGCGGACAGCGCCAGCGATGCGGCCGTCAGCGCGACATAGACATGGGCGCGGTCGCTCGCCCTGTCGGCCAGTGCCGTAAGCAATGGCGTCGTCCCCACGCGCAGGAACATCGGTGCCGCGAGAATGATCGCTATCTGCTCGGCATCAAAACCATTTGCCTGCAGCCACAGCGGAAAGTACGGCAAATGTATCCCGAGCGGCACGAAAAGCGTGAAGAAGATCAGGCCCATGCGCAGCTCGAACTGACGCGGCTTGACGAGTTGTTCGGGTGAAAGCGGCGGCAGGGAGGACATCAGCAGGCAATCCGTCGGCGCAGCATTCGACCGGCCGGCCAAACAACGCAAGCCGATCCCATAACATGGCGAAAAAAGCGATGAAACCGCTGCGCTAAAGCGCGTCGCGTTTGACCGGCCTCATGCGACGCGCTTTAGGTTCTTGTTTATGCATGTCGTTATCGCAAAACCGCTGCACACCCTCGTGTCAGGCCCGAGGGCATGCTTTTGCGCGACATGCATGAACGCATCATCGCGTCAGGCAGCCTGGACTGCCCTGCCCTTGATGGCGACGATGTCGATCGGCACCAGCACTTCGCCGCCGACCGGAACCTCCGGCAGGACATGCGCCCAGTGCAGGATCTCCATCTGGCCGTCGAAATGCTCGACCACCGCGGTGCAGCTCTCCACCCAGTCGCCGGTGTTGATGTACTGCACGTCCTCATAATTTTCGATCGCGGCATGGTGGATGTGGCCGCAGATCACGCCGTCGACATGCGAGCGGCGCGCTTCCTCGGTCAGCATGGTCTGGAACGAGCCGATGAAATTCACCGCCTTCTTGACGTTGACCTTGGCCCAGGACGAAAACGACCAGTAAGGCAGGCCAAGCAGTTGGCGAAGTCGCGTCACCACGCGGTTGACCAGCATCGCCGCATCATAGGCGTAGTCGCCGAGATAGGCCAGCCAGCGCGCATTGTGGACGACGGTGTCGAACTGGTCGCCATGGATGACGAGAAAGCGTTTGCCGTTGGCGGTCTCGTGGACGACGCGGTCGGCGACGACGATGCCGCCGAAATGCACGCCCTGGAACTGGCGCGCAAATTCGTCGTGATTGCCGGCGATGTAGGTGATGCTGGCGCCCTTGCGCGCCTTGCGCAGCAATTTCTGGACGACGTCATTGTGGCTTTGCGGCCAGTGCCAGTTCCGTCTCAGCCGCCAGCCGTCGACGATGTCGCCGACGAGATAGATGATATCGGCGTCGTGATGGCGCAGGAAATCGATCAGGAACTCGGCCTTCGCCGCCTTCGATCCGAGATGGACGTCGGAGATGAACATGCTGCGGAATGTGCGGGGCTCTGCGCCAGGCATTGGATTCTCACCGTTGCTTCCGAACAGGCTATGCCTCGATTCATGCAACAACCGTATGACGGTTGCGATTGGTCCAGCCCCAAGAGTAGGTTGCGACCCAAATCAGAGGAGAAATCGCCATGGATCTCGGTATTCGCGGAAAAAAGGCCATCGTCTGTGCTTCGAGCAAGGGTCTTGGGCGCGGTTGCGCCAAAGCGCTGGCCGAAGCCGGCTGCGACCTGGTCGTCAACGGGCGCAACGCCGACCAACTGGCCAAGACCGCCGCCGAACTGCGCGAAAAATTTGGCGTTGAGGTGACCGAGATCGTCGGCGACGTATCGAAGCTCGAGGTGCAGAACGCGCTGCTTGCCGCCTGTCCCGATCCCGATATCCTCGTCAACAACAATGGCGGACCGCCGCTTCGCGATTTCCGCGAGCTCGACCGCGAAAAGATCCTCGAAGGCGTCACCCAGAACATGGTGACCCCGGTCGAGCTTGTTCAGGCTGTGATCGACGGCATGGCCGAGCGCGGCTTCGGCCGCATCGTCAACATCACCTCGCTGTCGGTCTATGTTCCCATTCCAGGCCTCGATCTGTCGTCCGGCGCGCGCGCCGGCCTGACTTCGTTCCTGGCCGGCGTCGCGCGGACGGTGATCGACCGCAATGTGACGATCAACAACATGCTGCCGGGCAAGCTCGACACCGACCGGCTGCGTCCCCCGCATGAAGCCGGCACCCCGGAAGATCCGGCTGCCGCCGCCGCACGCAAGGCCCAGGCAGCAGCCAACGTTCCGGCCAAGCGGCTCGGCACGCCCGAGGAATTCGGCCAGATCTGCGCCTTCCTGTGCTCGGTTCATGCCGGCTACCTGACCGGGCAGAACATACCGGTCGATGGCGGCCTCTACGTCAGCGCGTTTTAGCGCCTAACGCTTGGTACCCGCTGGGGACGCCGGGAGACGATCCATCTCGGCCGTTCTTGTCAGGAAGTGACGGCTCTGAAAGCAGGCCTTGCAGGTGGCCGTCGTCATGGATCATATCTGTCGCAGAAGTCGGGTGCAGAACTGAATTTCGCGACAGATCATAATTGGCAGCCGAGGCAGATCGCGCATTTCGCCACGATACCGATGCGACCTCGTGAAGATCAACATCGGAACCTTGGTCGTCGGTCCGCAGATACGGGCGCGTGCGATCGTGGTGCACCAGAAAAGTGGTCGGCCGGTTCAGTTTGAGCTGATGGCTGACGCACGGTCGATGGCGACGTCGCGGTTTCACGCAGCGCGAGGGAGGTGAGCAGGCTTCTGCCGTGCCAAACCAAAAGGAGCCGATTTATCGTCCGAAGTCTCAAAGACATCGGCTGCGCTGGCGAGGGGCCGGGTGTGGTGTTGAGCAGCGGGGCTATGATGGCCCCTTACCGCGCCGGCCGCCGCTACAGTGCATAGGGCCATTCGTCCGGCACGAAGCGATAGGCGTCGCCATCGCGCGCCACATGGCCGATGCCGGGGAACGGCAAATGCATGCCGGCGATCAGCATCCGGTCAGCAGCGACCCGGTCGAGCGTCCGCTTGCGCGTTTCGGCAGCCAGCTTGGAATCGACATCGAAGGCGATGCTCCAGTCCGGGCGCGCGAACTGGTAGGTCGCCATGTGCACGACATCGCCCCAGATGAACAGCGCCTCGCCGTCCGATTCCACGATGAAGCCGGCATGGCCCGGAGTGTGGCCGGGCAGCGGCACGGTGCGGATCGCGCCGACCGCCTCGCCCTCGCCACCCACCTGCCGCACGCGGTTCGCATAGGCGACGGCGGCCTGGCGGGCGCCGATGAAGAACGGCCTTGCCCCATCCGGCGCCTGGTTCATGTTCGCGTCGTCATGCCAGAAGGCGTAATCGGCGGCGGTGACGACGAGCTCGGCATTGGGAAACAGCGCCTGGCCGGCGGGAGTCAGAACGCCGTTGATATGGTCGGGATGCATGTGGGTAATCAGCAATGTATCGACCTGGTCCGGAGAGACGCCGACCGCCTCGATAGCGGCCGGAAGTCTGCCGAGTGACGGGCCCATGCTGCCCGACGTACCGGCGTCGACGAGCACCAGACGGTCGCCCAGATTGATGAGATAGGCATTGACCGGTGCGCGGCGCGGTCCGGGCTTCTGGAAGCTGGCCTCAGCCAGCCGCTCCGCATCGGCCTCAGCGAGTCCGATGACCAGCTCGGAACCAAGGTCGATATAGCCATCTAGTAGCGCCGTAACCTGGACCGATCCCACGTTGCGGCGCAGCCCGCCAAGCGTTGCGGCGTCGACCAGCGGCGCGCGGGCCACCGCCGGAACGGAGACGTTGGCTAGGAGAGTGCCGCCGGTTAGGCCGGCACCGGCGAGAAAATGACGGCGGGAAAGCGGCATTGCATCGTCTCCAGTTTGGGATCTAGAGCTCCAGGCGGAGCAAGGCGGGTCTATGCCATAGGCTCAGCTTTTTGAACTTGCCAATACCTTATATGTCTTATTACTCTTGTTTATTAATCACGACGGAGAGTTGCCATCATGGACCGCTTGACCGAGCTGACCAGCTTCGTACGCGCCTGCGATACCGCCAGCTTCTCGGCGGCAGCGCGCGAGTTGGGCTTGAGCCAGCCGGCCGTCAGCCAGCAGATCCGTGCACTGGAAACGCGTCTAGGCGTCCGGCTCTTTGACCGTACGACCCGCCATGTTTCGCCGACGGAAGCCGGCCGGCGTTATCTGGAGCGCGCCCGCGACATCATTGAGCGCATCGAGGAGGCGGACCGCAGCGTCGGCTGCCTCGAATCGAAGATGTGCGGACGTCTTGCCGTCGGCGCGCCGGCCAGCTTCGGCGCCGGCGTGCTTGGCAGCTATCTGATCGAGTTCAAGCGCGCCTATCCGGAACTGTTGCTCGACGTGGCGCTGACCGACAGTTTCGTCGATGTGATCGCAGAGGGGCTCGACGTGGCGATCCGTATGGGGACCATCGATGACGACCGGCTGATCGTGCGCAAGCTCGGGGTGATCGGGCGCTGCCTTGCGGCAACGCCAGAGTATCTCGACCGCAGGGGCCGGCCGCGACGCCCGGAAGATCTCGCCGACCATGATTATCTGCTTTACGCCCACATCAGGAAGCGCGATGTCGTGCCGCTCACCGGCCCGGGCGGCGAAAAGGCCGAGGTGCGAATCCGGCCGGCCATGCGCTCCGACAATTCGCTGCTCAATCATCAAGCGTTGCTGTCCGGCGTCGGCATCGGCCTCGGGCACAGGGTGACACTCGATCCGCTCATCGCCGAAGGCTTGCTCGAACTTGTGCTGCCGGACTGGCACTATGCGCCGCACCATGTGCATGCGGTCTATCCATCGAACCGCTTCATTCCGTTGAAGGTTAGGCGGTTCGTTGCCGGCTTCGCCGACCACCTCGCCGCGATGGGTGCGTTCGTCGATGACAAAAAAGCATGTACATCCAAGGAAACGGCGCCGGCCCAGTGAAGTCTGACGTTTGTACGCGCAGGGAAATGGCGGAGACGGGGGAGTCGAGATGTGGCGCGGCGGAGATAAGGCGTAGCCCCGCGACCGCGCAGTGAGTAGCTGTCGGGTGGACGGTAGCCGCAAAGCCTGGAGGCGGTCGACCTGACACCGTTGCGGCTGCTGCTCCCGCAGGACACATGAACTGCCCTTCATGGTCAGTCCTCCTGCCGATCGAGAAACCGCTTCACGGCGCCGAGGAACACACCGCGCCCTGCGGCCTCGCGGTCGAGATGCACGAAGTGGGTAGCGTCCGGGATGTTCAGGCGTTCCGCTTTTGGTGCTTCTTCCACAATTGCCTTCGCATCCTCCGGTCGGCTCCAGAAATCCCGTCCAGAACGGATAACGAGCACCGGCATGGTGAGCGCCGCCGCCGACCATTGCCGGCGATCGAACGCGAGTTCGAAGCTGTCGGCCATGGCGCCGCTCGGTGACCGGAAACTCGGCGGCTGGCGCGTCGACGCCGTCTCGTCGGAGGCGAGTGCCGCATCACCGTAGGCCGCGGCCACCGCGGGATCGCGCCACTGAGCCTTTTCCGCGGCCGGGATGCTGTCGTCCCAGGCGGTGAACAGGCTCGGACGTGTATTCAGCCGATAACCGCCAAACGCATGGACATTGAACGTCCCGGGCCGATCCGGATTTTCGAGCGGCGAGCCGGTGCCAAGAGTGGGATGCTGGTCTGAGCCTCCATACAGGGTGTTGTAGAGGATGAGCCGATCAACCGTCTGCGGCAAGCGGCTGGCATAGGCGCCGGCCCAATGCCCGCCGGTGGCCCAGCCGACGAGGCTGATCCTCGAAACATCGCTCCATTTCGCGATGCCGTCGACCGCTGCGGAGATATCCGCCACGACGTCTTCGGTGCGCATCAGGGGAGCGGACTTGTCCGGCGGCCTGTCCATGGCCGCAGGACGGCTCGATGCGCCGTAGCCGCGAAGATCCAGGACATAGACAAGGTGCCCGTCCGCCGCGAGGTCGGCGGCAAGCGATCCGCCCGCAACAGGCAGATCGAAGGACGCCACGCCGGGCACGCGTGCGCCATGGATGAGGAGGACGGCGGACTTGGGTTCGGACGCTGCGCCAGGACGGCGCACCTCCCGGACGAAGTGGCGCTCGCCCGTCGGTAGTTCGACGAACCTGTCGGCCCTGACGAGATCCGGCTCGCCTGCCGGGACTGGAGCCGCAGCCATGATGGCTGCGGCGAGCACAAGGGGAAAGGCGGTGAAATGGGACATGACGACATCTCCGATCGCAATCGCGTTTCGCAAAGGTGGCGGTGCCCTGTCTCGAAATCCGAGACTAGACGGCGGCCGTAAGTTCCTTGCATTGGCCCTCATTGCGTCTTACGTTTGGCGCATCGATCAAGTGAGGGTATTATAATGCCGGAGACTGCAACCCTGTCCTCGAAGTTCCAGATATCGATCCCCAAGGCGATCCGGACCGCCCAGCATTGGGAAGCGGGTTTGACCTTGGCCTTCATCCCGAAGGGAACGGGCGTGCTACTCGTCCCTGTGCCGAAGCGGGAAGCGCTGAAGGGGCTGGCGAAGGGCGCTTCGGCGACGGAATATCGCGACCGGTCGGACCGTTTCTGATGGTGCTCGTCGATACCTCGGCTTGGATCGAATGGCTGATAGACTCTCCGACTGGAGAGCAGGTGGCAGAGCATCTGCCCGAGCGAGCCGACTGGCTCGTTCCGACCATTGTGCAGTTGGAACTCGCAAAATGGCTCACTCGCGAAGTAGGCGAAGACAAAGCCGATCAGACCATCGCCTTTACGCAGGTCTGTACGGTGGTCCCGCTTGACACGGAAATCGCCCTGGCGGCCGCCGAAGCCTGCCGGAAGCACAAATTGGCGACCGCAGATGCGATCATTTTCGCGACCGCTCGGGCGCATGACGCGACGCTCCTGACTTGCGACAAGCATTTCGAGAGCCTGCCAGTCGTCACCCTCATCGAAAAGATCTAGCGCTGACATTGTTGGGCCGGGGTGATGTCGGCTCCGGCAGTTCACGACCGAGGGCGTGTGAAAACTCGGCACGTCGGTCAAGACGTAGAATTTTCTCCTTTGCCCAAGCGAACAGAAGCGCGCTCGTATTCGACGCGGCTCGCTCGTGAAGGTCGTTCTCCACCCATTGCAGACATTCAAACTGGGATGTCGGCGTAGCTCGTCACAGCACCCCGCCCGTCATCCCAACATTTCAATGGCAGACCACACAGGCCGGACCGGCGATGCGAAGCCAAAGGCCGCACTTTGCGACATATCACCTCTCGAAAAGCCTCGGCTGCATGCTAAGAGACTCAAAACAGCAAACGGACTGAACTGAGGAGCGGCCGGCATGCAAGGCGAAAACAAAAAAGCAGCCCGGTCGGACCTCGATGAGGCCGCCCTCTATTTCCACAAGCACCCACGCCCTGGAAAGCTTGAAATCCAGGCGACAAAGCCGCTCGGCAACCAGCGCGATCTGGCGCTTGCCTATTCGCCTGGCGTCGCGGCGCCCTGTCTGGAGATCCGCGACAATCCGGCAGCCGCCGCCGACTACACGGCGCGGGCCAATCTGGTTGGTGTCGTCTCCAACGGTACGGCGGTGCTCGGCTTGGGCAATATCGGCCCGCTGGCCTCCAAGCCGGTGATGGAAGGCAAGGCGGTGCTGTTCAAGAAATTCGCCGGCATCGACGTCTTCGACATCGAGATCGACGCGCCTGACATCGAGCGGATGGTCGAGACGATCTCGGCGCTGGAGCCGACCTTCGGCGGCATCAACCTCGAGGACATCAAGGCGCCCGAATGCTTTGAGGTCGAGGAACGGCTGAAGGCGCGCATGGCCATACCGGTCTTCCACGACGACCAGCACGGCACCGCGATCATCGTCGCCGCCGCCGTGCTCAACGGGCTGGAATTTGCCGGCAAGACGATCTCCGACATCAAGATTGTCACCTCCGGCGCCGGGGCAGCGGCCCTCGCCTGCCTCAACTTGCTGGTTTTGCTCGGCGCGCGCATCGAAAACATCTGGGTCACCGACCGTTTCGGCGTCGCCTACAAGGGCCGCGTCGACGAAATGGACCGCTGGAAGGACCCCTATGTGAAGGACACCGAGGCGCGCACGCTGGCCGATGTGCTGCCGGGCGCCGACGTGTTCCTGGGTCTTTCGGCCGCCGGCGTGCTGAAACCGGAATTGCTCCAGCACATGGCCCCAAAACCGCTGATCCTGGCCTTGGCCAACCCCAACCCCGAGATCATGCCGGAAGCGGCACGGGCGGCGCGACCCGACGCGATGATCTGCACCGGCCGTTCCGATTTTCCCAACCAGGTCAACAACGTGCTTTGTTTTCCTTACATTTTCCGTGGCGCCCTGGACTGCGGCGCCAGCGCCATCAACGAAGAGATGAAGATGGCTGCGGTGCGGGCGATCGCAGCCCTTGCCCGCGAGGAACCGTCTGATGTCGCTGCCCGCGCCTATTCCGGCGAAACGCCGATCTTCGGGCCCGATTTCCTGATCCCCTCGCCGTTCGATCCCAGGCTGATCCTGCGCATCGCGCCGGCGGTGGCCAAGGCCGCCTGCGACACCGGCGTCGCGACACGGCCGATCACCGACTTTGCGGCTTATATCGACACGCTCAACCGCTTCGTCTTCCGCTCCGGCCTGGTCATGAAGCCGGTGTTCACGATGGCCAAGACGTCGAGCGCCAAGCGCGTCATCTATGCCGACGGCGAGGACGAGCGCGTGCTGCGCGCCGCCCAGGTGGTGCTGGAGGAAGGCATCGCCGAGCCGATCCTGATCGGCCGCCCGCATGTCATCGAAGTCAGGCTGAAACGCTACGGGCTGCGCATCAAGCCGGGGGTCGATTTCGGCCTGATCAATCCCGAGGACGATCCGCGTTATCGCCACTATGTCGACCTTTTGATCGAGCTCGCCGGCCGGCGTGGCGTCACGACGGAGGCCGCGCGCACCATGGTGCGCACCGACAACACGGTGATCGCCGCACTTGCCCTCAAGCGTGGCGACGCCGACGCCATGGTCTGCGGCCTGGAAGGACGGTTTGAGCGGCACTTGCGCAATGTCACCCTGATCATCGGCCCGCGCGCCGGCATCAAGGATCACGACCTGTCGACGCTCTCCATGCTGATCTCGCAACGCGGCATCATTTTCCTCACCGACACCCATGTCACCGTCGATCCGACCGCCGAAGAGATCGCCGAGATGACGGTGCTGGCGGCCGAGGAAATCCAGCGCTTCGGCATCGAGCCCAAGGCCGCCCTGCTGTCGCATTCGGATTTCGGCTCGCGCGATTCGCCAAGTGCGCTCAAGATGCGGCAGGCAGCGGCGATCCTGGCGCGCATCGCGCCGGACCTGCAATGCGACGGCGAGATGCATGCCGACTCGGCTCTGTCGGAGCCGCTGCGCCAGCGGGTCTATCCGCATTCGCGGCTGAAGGGCGAAGCCAATCTGCTGGTCTTCCCCAATCTCGATTCGGCCAACATCACGCTCACTGCGCTGCGCGCGATGATGGACGCGCTGCATGTCGGCCCGATCCTGCTCGGCACCGACAGGCCGGCGCATATATTGACGCCGTCGGTGACATCGCGCGGCGTCGTCAACATGACGGCGCTCGCGGTGGTCGAAGCGGCCCACAAGGCGCAAGCGGTCGTAACTCTGGGCTAAGGCAATCGCTTCAGGTCTGCGCTGCCCCTCATTGCCCTGCCGGGCATTTCTCCCGGTATAGTGACGGGGAGAAAGACGCCTTCGCAAACGATTTCGCCAATCTCCAGCGTTGCAAAAAGTGTGCCGAGGTTGCGGCCAGCCCCTTCTCCCCGTCACTATACGGGGAGATGATGCCGGCAGGCAGATGAGGGGCGGCGCCGACGTTGCATTGGTCACGCCCAACAAAACGCAATTTGACGGGTAAGCTAAATAAACAGTTAACCGCGGACGCGGTAACCTTCGCAACGGACGAGGCAAGCGGAGTTCCGTATGGGCGGAGGGTGGAAGCTGACGCGCGCCGCAGCACTGCTCGGTGCCCTGGCATTGTCAGGCTTTGCCGCCACCGAACTGCAGGCCGCCTCCGGTGTTTGCCGGCAGCTGGAAGCCGATCTCGCGGCCGCTTCGCGCGGTGGCGGCACCAAGCCAGCCCTGCTCAGGAAATATGACGATGCAATCGTGCGGCAGCGCCAGCAGATTTCAAAGGCCGTCAGCCAATCCAGCCGCGCCGGCTGCGGCTTTTCGCCGTCGCGCCGCAACGCCAACGCATGCGCCACACTCGACGCCACCATCGATCGGATGGCAGCCAATCTCGACGGCTTGCAAGCCACGCGCGCTGAACTCGCCGGCGACGGCTCGCACCGCAATCGCGCACGCATATTGGCTTCGCTCGACGCCAATGGCTGCCGCGATGATGCGGCGCCGCCAAAGCCGGCACCGGGCCGCGACGCCAGCCGTGGAACCGGCGAGAAAAACTTGCTCGACCATCTTTTGGGCAGCGACGCAATTGGACCCGGCGCGTCCGACCGGCCTGAAGAGCCCGATCAAGCCGTGGGTCCGCGCGACATCCGCACCATGCTCGATAATGCCGACGACATGGGCCAGCCGCACGGCAAATTCCGCACCATGTGCGTGCGCACCTGCGACGGCTATTTCTTCCCGATGTCGAACGCCGCCTCGCTGGGCGATTTCGAGCGCGACCAGAAGAACTGCGATTCGAGTTGCCCCGGCACCGAGATGCAGGTGTTTTATGCGCGCGGCTTTGGCGACGACTCGGGCGGCATGACGTCTTCGGTAACCGGCAGGCCCTACAGCGAGCTGCCGACCGCCTATCTCTACAAGCAGCCCGCGCGTCCGCCGGCCTGCGGCTGCAACGCCGCGCGAAATTTCGAGATCATTGCCGGCAACCCGCCAAGCCCGGAACAGGCTGCCCCCGCCGACCCCGAGAGTTTGGCCAATGGCGAAGGCCGGCTCGATCGCGAAGCCATCGAGCGCCCCGCCGCAAAACCCTCGCCGACGACCTTGCCGCCACCGGAACAGCGCAAGGTCAGGGTCGTCGGGCCAACGTTCCTTCCCGACCCAGCAGCGGCAACAGATCTGCAAGCTCCGGCCCCGAGGGCTGGCCTGTAAGCGCCAGCCTGAGCGGCGTGAACAGCGCTTTGCCCTTGCGGCCGGTTGCTTCCCTGATCCTGCCGGTCCACTCCTTCCAGACCGACCCGTTCCAGGGGTCTTCCGGCAAAAGATCGAACGCCTGGCGAAGGAACTCGCGGTCGGGGTCGGAAAAGTCCGGCTGCTCCTGCGGGCCGTCGCGAAGTGTGCGCCACCAGATTGCGGCGTCGGCCAACCTGTCGAGATTGCCGCGAACCGCCAGCCAGAACGGCTCCGCCTGTTCGCCGGAAATGCCGAGCACGATCAGCCGGTCGCGCGCCTCGGAAAACGGCATATGGTGCAGCAGCGTGCGATTGAGCACGAAAAGCTCGTCCGGATCGAATTTGGCCGGGGATTTCGATGTCGCCGCCGGATCGAAGCGCTCGGCAAGCTCAGCCATCGTCTGCACCGCGACGACATTTTCCGAGGTGCCGACGAGCACCGCCAGCGAGGCGACCGCCATCGGCTCGATGCCGGTCTCGCGCAGGCTTTCGATGGACAGCCCGCCACTCCGCTTCGACAGGCCCTCGCCCGATGCGGTGGTCAACAGATTGTGGTGGCCGAACACCGGCGGCTCGGCACCCAGCGCCTGGAACAAGGCCAACTGCACGCCGGTATTGGTGACATGGTCGTCGCCGCGGATGACATGGCTGATCCCCATCTCGATGTCGTCGACCACCGAAGGCAGAGTATAAAGATAGGTGCCGTCCTCGCGCATGAGAACCGGGTCGGAAAGCGAGGCTAGGTCGACGGTTTCCTCGCCGCGCACCAGATCGTTCCAGTGGATTTCGGTGCGCTCCGGCTGCAGCGGATCGCTGGTGAAATTGGGCAGCAGAAAGCGCCAATGCGGCCGGCGGCCATCGGCCTGGTATTCGGCGACCTGCTCAGCCGTCAGCGTCAGCGCCTCGCGGCCGTAGACCGGCGGCAGGCCGCGCGTGCGGCGCACCTTTCGCCTGAGATCGAGCTCTTCCGGTGTTTCGTAGCAAGCATAGAGAAGGCGCGCCGCCTTCAATTTCTCCACCGCCGCATCGTAGAACTCGAAGCGCCGCGACTGGTATTCCGTGGCGTCGGGAAAGATGCCAAGCCAATGCAGGTCGTAGAGGATGGCGTCGGAGAATTCCTGTGTCGAGCGCGCGACGTCGGTGTCGTCGAAGCGCTGGATGAAGCGGCCCTTGTTGTTCATGGCGAACAGCCAGTTGAACAGCGCAGTGCGGGCATTGCCGATATGAATGCGGCCGGTGGGTGATGGGGCGAAACGGACGGTAACTGTCATGAATGGGGCGTACCGGATGGTTTTGCTGTTGACAAGACACGCCCCCGCGCTTGGCCGCAGACATAAGACATGACGAAGGCGATGAGAAGGCGGCAGCGACGCGCGTTTTAGCGCATCGGCCCGAAAATCGGAACCGATTTGCGGAAAGCACGATGCGCAGATTCAAAGTTGTTAGAGCGTACTTTGTGCGTCCAAGGGGACGCACGTCGCTCTAATCGGCCCGAAAATCGGAACCGATTTGCGGAAAGCACGATGCGCAGATTCAAAGTTGTTGGACGCGCGCGGCGCCGCAAGTCGTCAGATCGCCAGCCCCTTGGTCAATTCGAGCGCCTGGCGCTCGAACAGCCGGCGGTAGATGCCGCCTTGCAGCCGGATCAGCTGATCATGCGAGCCCTCCTCGACAATGCGGCCGCGATCGAACACCAGGAGCCTGTCAAGCGTTCGCACCGTCGAAAGCCGGTGCGCGATGACCAGCGTCGTGCGGCCGACCATCAACCGCTCCATCGCCTGCTGGATCAGCACCTCCGATTCCGAATCGAGGCTCGATGTCGCCTCGTCCAGAATGAGGATCCGCGCATCGGCAAGGAAGGCCCGCGCGATCGCCACCCGCTGGCGCTCGCCGCCCGACAATTTCACGCCGCGCTCGCCGACCAGCGTGCCATAGCCTTTCGGCAGATCGACGATGAAATCGTGCGCGCTTGCCAGCCGTGCGGCATGCTCGATCTCGGCCTGCGTCGCGCTCGGCCGGGCATAAGCGATGTTTTCGGCCAGCGACCGGTGGAACAGGATCGGCTCCTGCTGGACGATAGCGATCTGTCCGCGCAGCGACGCCTGCGCCACCCCGGAAATATCCTGGCCGTCGATCAGGATCGTTCCCGCGTTCACGTCGTAAAGCCGCTGGATCAGCTTGACGAAGGTCGTCTTGCCCGAACCCGAATGGCCGACCAGCCCGACGCGCTCGCCCGGCGCGATGTCCACCGAAAAGTCGCGATACAGCGGCAGTCGGTGGCTGCCATAATGGAAGGTGACGTTGTCGAAGCTGATGCGGCCGTTGGTGATGCGGATCGGCCTGGCGCCGGGCACATCCTCGATGCCGAGCGGCTCGAACTGGAAGTCGACCAGTTCCTCCATGTCGTTGATCGAGCGCTGCAAATTGCGGATGTGCGTGCCGATATCGCGCAGATAGCCTTGCAGCACGAAGAACGAGGTCAGCACGAAGGTGACATCGCCGGCGCTCGCCTGCCCCCACGACCACAAAAGCAGCGAAAATCCGATCACCGCTGTTCGCAGAAGCAGCAGCATCGATCCTTGCGTGGTGCCGTTGATGGTGCCGCGCACCCAGGTGCGGCGCGTGCGGGCGCGCCATCTGGCGACGACCTTGGCGAGGCGTGTTTCCTCGCGTTCCTCGGCGCCAAAGCCCTTGACCACGGCGTTGCAGCTCACCGCATCGGCCAGCGAGCCGCCAAGGCGCGTGTCCCATGCATTGGCAAGCCTTGCCGCGGGCGCGACATAGCCAAGCGACAGCAGCGCCGTCACCGCGATGAACAGCACCGAGCCTGCGGCGACGACAGCACCCATCAGCGGCCAGAACCAGCCGAGCAGCAGCGTCGAGCCGACGAGCATGACGACGGACGGCAGCAGCGCGATCAGGATCGTGTCGTTGAGCAGGTCGAGCGCCCACATGCCGCGGGTTATCTTGCGCACGGTCGATCCGGCGAAGCTGTTGGCGTGCCAGTCGGTGGAGAAACGCTGGACCCGGTGGAAGGCGTCGGCGGCGATATCCGCCATCATCTTCAGGGTCAATTCGACGATGGCCATGAAGGCGAGGTTGCGCAGCACGACACCGGTGAGCGCCAGCGCCACCAGCATCGAAAAGGCCGCCATCGCCGCGTCCCAGGCGACATCGTCGGCCGCAGCACTGCTGGCGACGGCGTCGACCAGCCGGCCGGAATAGAGCGGCGTCAGCACGTCGGCCAAGGTCGACAGCAGGAATGTGCCCATGATGAGCGAAAGCCGCCACGGCTGGCGCCGCCAATGACTGAGCGTGAAGCCAAGGACGCTGCGAAAGGCGCCGGCGCGCAAATCGATCTGAAAACGAGCCATGATGTCATTCGGGCGCAAACGAGCCCGGTCCCGGTAAGGTCGAAACTGAGAAAACCGCGTTGGGCGCGTGAGTGCCCGGGAATGCGGAAGGTTCGGCATATTGGCGGCTCGCCCGAATACGGGCGGCGACCGGCATCGACGAATGCCTGCTGTCAGATTGCCTGGCCATGAAGGTGAAAACCTTCCGGCGCGCCCTCTGAAACCTAGGCTTCGCGGCCTCGCATAACGATGTCAAATCCTGGCATTCGGTCCTCCCGTTAGAGCGACGTGCGTCCATTCGGACGCACAAAGTACGCTCCAACTTCTTGAATCTGCGCATCGTGCTTTCTGAAAATCGATTCCGATTTTCAGGCCGATGCGTAGGGATCGCGGAGACGCCTTTATAGAGACGCGTCTACGCCGCGCCAAGCCAGCAGGTTGCCGAAAGCGCATCTGGTCCAACTGGTGAGGCGATTTTGCAACAATCGCGGGTTGTGCACTTCCTCGCGGCAGCCATTTTCACAGGAGCAAAAAACGGCGATCTATCCGCCGTCCCTGAACCGGTTGGTGATGGGATAACGGCGGTCGCGGCCGAAATTCTTTTTGGTGATCTTCACGCCCGGCGCTGCCTGCCGGCGCTTGTATTCGGCGATGTAGAGCAGGTGCTCGATGCGCGTCACCGTTGCCCGGTCGTGGCCGCGGGCCACAATCTCGTCGACACCCATCTCGTTCTCGACCAGACACTCTAATATGTCGTCCAGCACCGGATAGGGCGGCAGCGAGTCCTGATCCGTCTGGTTCTCGCGCAGTTCCGCCGACGGCGCCTTGTCGATGATGTTGTTCGGGATCACCTCGCCGGAAGGGCCCAGCGCACCCGGCGGGACATGCGTATTGCGCCAGCGCGCCAGCGCATAGACCTGCATCTTGTAGAGGTCTTTTATCGGGTTGAAGCCGCCATTCATGTCGCCGTAGAGCGTGGCATAGCCGACCGACATCTCGCTCTTGTTGCCGGTGGTGACCACCATCGAGCCGAACTTGTTGGAGATCGCCATCAAAATGGTGCCGCGCGCGCGGCTCTGCAGGTTTTCCTCGGTGATGCCTTGCTTGGTGCCCTCGAAAAGCTGCGTCAGCGTATGCAGGAATCCCTCGACCGGCTCGAAGATCGGCACGATGTCGTAACGGCAGCCGAGCGCGCGGGCGCAATCCTCGGCGTCTTTGAGCGAGTCCTTCGAGGTGTAGCGGTAGGGCATCATCACGGCGCGCAGCCGTTCCTCGCCGAGCGCATCGACGGCAAGTGCGGCGCAGATCGCCGAATCGATGCCGCCGGAAAGCCCGAGCACGACATTCCTGAAACCGTTCTTGTTGACGTAGTCGCGCAGGCCCAGCATGCAGGCGCGGTAATCGGCCTCCTCCTTTTCCGGGATTTTTGACATCGGTCCTTCGGAGCAGACCCAGCCATCAGGACCATTTCCAAGTTGCGCGCCTGCCGCAGCGTTATTTCTATTTTGCGCGCCTGCGGCGGCGCGGTTGCGCTTCCAGGTGGTGACGTTGACCGTTTCCTCGAACTGGCTCATCTGGAAGGCCAGCGTCTTGTCGGAACCTATGGCAAACGACGCGCCGTCGAAGATCAGCTCGTCCTGGCCGCCAAGTTGGTTGGCATAGATGATCGGCAATCCGCATTCGATGACCTGGCGGATGACAATCTGGTGGCGAACATCGACCTTGCCGCGATAATAGGGCGAGCCGTTCGGCACCAGCAGGATTTCAGCACCGCTTTCGGCCAGCGTCTCGCAGACGCCGACATCGCCCCAAATATCTTCGCAGATCGGAATCCCCAGGCGCACGCCGCGGAAATTGACCGGCCCCTGGATTTCAGGGCCGGGCTGGAAGACGCGCTTCTCGTCGAATTCGCCGTAGTTCGGCAGATCGAGCTTGTAGCGCTCGGCAAGGATCTTGCCGCCATCGGCAAAGATGATCGAATTGTGCGTGCCGGTCTTGCGCTTCAGCGGCGTGCCAATAATGAAGCCAGGCCCGCCATCGGCAGTATCGCCAGCGAAATCCTGCGCCGCACGCTCGCAGGCCTTCAGAAACGCCGGTTTCAGCACCAGGTCTTCGGGCGGATACCCAGCAAGGAAAAGCTCGGTGAACAGCACGATGTCGGCGCCCTGGCGAGCGGCATCCGCCCTCGCCTCGCGCGCCTTGGCGAGATTGCCGGCGACATCGCCAACCGTTGGATTGAGCTGGGCGACGGCGATGCGCAATATGTCGGAAGCGGTCTTGTCGGTCATGCCTGCTGACTTAGCGCGACAGAATTGGCCGGGCAATGGCGTTTGCTTGGACCACCCCGGACCGATGAGCTATGTCATTCGTGTCCAGACCGAATGACCTAGGTCATTCGTGTCAGACCGTATGACACATCTCATTCGTAAGACCGATCGGACCGCAGGATACCGATCGCGTCCTATTCGCCCATATATTCGCGCAATGCCTGCGGCCAATGGTTTTCGCCGATCGACATCGCCAGGATGCGCGAAATATGCCGGCGCGGCAGCCCGGTGTCTGCCGCCCAGGCATTGATCTGGTTCTGGATCTTGTCGAGATCCCGCTTCGAGGTCGGGTGTTCGGCGATGTCCAGGCCGGCGTCGCGCAGTGCGGCGGCCATGTCGCCTGAGACGATGAAGGCGTCCCACTCCAGCCACCTCAAGAAATACTGGCCGGTATTGCCGCCGAGCCGGCTGCCATGCTTGCCGAGATAGGCCATCAGTCCAACCTGGTCGTCTTCTGGCCAGTCGGCGAGGAACCTGCCAAAGCCGCCGTGCTCCTTCGACACAAGCTCGACGAAAGCCGCGTTGTCGCGAACCGCCTTGATCTTCTGCGGATTGCGCACGATGCGCTCGTCGGCCGTCAGCTCGTGCCAGAAATCGTCAGGCTGGAACAACAGCCGCTTCGGCTCGAAGCCGAGAAACGCTTGTTCGAAACCCGGCCATTTCTGCTCGATGACGCGCCAGACGAAACCGGCGGCAAAAACACGCTCGGCCATCGTCGACAGGATGCGGTCATCGCTAATGTCAGCCACCGCGGCATTGTCGGGCATCGGCCCCAGCAGCGATGCCAGCACCGCTTCCCCGCCCTTGCGTTTGGCCGCGCGGGCGCGGATTTTCTGAAAATCCATCATTGTTTCCTCACCCTGTCGCGTCAATCTACCACTTCCCGCGCGAACCGGCAGCCTCTAGGTCTATGCGGACGCTGACGACGGAGGCGACAATGAACAAGACGATCGAAGATCTGGCAAACCGCTGGCTGCGGCGAAGGCCGGATGGCCTAAGCCAGATCGAGAGCCAGGTGCTGCAAAGCACGCTCGAACGCACCACGATCGCGAAGGACACCAACAAGGCCGTCGCTTTTCACCAGACGTTTGGCGACCGCCTCGCCGATACCATCGCCCGGATCGGCGGTTCGTGGTCCTTCATCCTGGTCTTCATCGCCTTCCTGATCCTGTGGACGTCAGGCAATGCCTGGCTTTTGTCGCGCGACGCCTTCGATCCCTATCCCTTCATCTTCCTCAACCTTATCCTGTCGATGATCGCTGCGCTGCAGGCGCCGGTGATCATGATGGCGCAGAACCGCCAGGCCGAGCGCGACCGCATCGACGCCGCCCACGACTACGAGGTCAATCTCAAGGCCGAGATCGAGATCATGGCGCTGCATGAGAAGCTGGACGAACTGCGCCACAGCCAGATCGTTGGCATGCGCGACGAGATCGCGCAGCTGGCCGAACAAGTGAAGCGGATCGACGATATCCTGTCGAAGCAGCGGACGCCTTCATGACGGATGCCATCCATAATCTCATCGAGCAATATGGGCTGATTGCCGTCTTCCTGGGCTGTGTCGCCGAGGGCGAAAGTGCCGCCCTCCTCGGCGGTTTTTTCGCGCATCAGCATGTTTTCGTCCTGTGGCAGGCGTTTTTGGCGGCGGCCATCGGCGCCTTTGCCGGCGACAGCTGTTTCTTTATCCTCGGACGAAGCTTCGCCGACCATCCGTTCGTGGTCAAACTGAAGGGCCGGCCGGGTTTCAGCCACGCCTATCGTCTTGTCTCCACCCATCCCGACATTTTCGTGCTGACGAACCGCTTTATCTATGGCCTGCGCCTTGTCGGCGGCATCGCGGCCGGATTGTCCGGCATTGCCGTGACGCGCTTTGTCATTCTCAACGCCATTTCATCGATGGTCTGGGCCGGATTGTTCACCACCATCGGCTATGTGTTCGGGCTTGGCGCGGAGCGCATCGTCGGCCAGGCGTTGGTCCGTCACGAGCGATTGTTGATCGCCCTCGCGATCGGCCTGGCAGCAGCGATCCTCGCCTGGTTCATCGCTCACACAATTGCCAAGAAGGAGCGTAGCAAGGAGACGTGATGATCAGTCGATGCCGAGCGCCCGGCCACGATCGAGGATCAGTGGAATGATCAGGTCTTCCTCGTCGGCAAGGTGCCGGGTCAGCATGGCGATCAGCCGGCTGTTCTCGTCGGCATACACATCGGCGGCAAAGCGCTGCTTGTCCTCGCTCTCGCTTAGCGTGCGGATGAAAGCGTTTGCCGCCTCGGCATTGCGCTCCAGCCCTTCATGGATCGTATGATGATCGGCATCGAGAATCTCGAAGCCGCGCTTCAGCCGGGTCTCGGCCTTGGCGAAGACCGGAAAATAATGGATATCTTCGACATTATGGTGGCCGTCGAGGTGCCCAAGAAAATGATTGAGGCGCGGCGCGAACCAGCGTGCGAACTCCGGCGCCGTCAGCCGACCCTCGCGATAGTCGCCAGTGCCGTTGGTCAGCATGCCGCCGAGCTCGCGGAACATTTCGTGCCGCTGCAGCCACATAGTGGCGATGCCATGGATATTGGCGTGGCCCTGCCAGACCTCGCGCGGGTATTTTTCAGCCAGCCAGCGCAAATCGTCCGGCAGGCCTGCGCGTTCGAGCAGCAGGGAATCGGCGGTCATGTCGGTCTCCTCAGACCATGATCCCGGAAAGTGGATACCGGGTTTCGGAACAGATCATGGGATCAGGTTGTGGTGACCGGCATGTAGGGGTTTGATGGCTAGATCGGTAGCCCCATGATTCGCTCGATGATGGCGATGCCCCAGACGCCGGCAACGATCACCACCGAAATCAGCACCGCCAGCGAACCGCAGTCCTTGGCGAGCTGGATATCGACGTTGAACTCCCGGCTGAACGCATCGCATGCGGCCTCGATGCCGGTGTTCAGCACTTCGACCATGATCAGCAGCAGCACCGCGCCGATCAGCAGCGCATAGCCGCGCCACGACACCGAAACAAACCAGCCGAGCGGCAGCGCAAGCACGAGCAGCATCAGCTCCTGCTGGAAGGCTTTTTCGCTGGAAGCCAATTTGCGAAATGCCCGCACTGAATTGTAGAAAGCATCGATCAGCCGCTGCATGCCAAACCTTTCCGAACCACCGGCAGGGGGATAGCGCAATGGCCGGATCAAGGGAATAAGGCGATCGCTGCAAAAATCATTTGCCGGCGAGCTTGTCACTCATCGGCGACCTTGATCGACGGCGTCGACTTTTCGAACTGCGGCAACCCATCGTCGATCGTGTAGTAGTCGCCCTTGTCGCCGACGAAGATGTGGCATTGGCCCTGAAGTCCGGTGGGCTTGTCGAACAGTCCGGCGAGAACCGAGACATATTCATCATCCTGCGGCTTCCAGAACAGCAACGAGCCGCATGTCTTGC
This sequence comes from Mesorhizobium sp. WSM4816, assembly GCF_055811535.1. Lineage (NCBI taxonomy): Bacteria > Pseudomonadati > Pseudomonadota > Alphaproteobacteria > Hyphomicrobiales > Phyllobacteriaceae > Mesorhizobium > Mesorhizobium sp. WSM4816. The sequence continues at coordinate 248,215 of NZ_JBVVQR010000005.1, forward strand.
AGAAACCGCGCCTGGCAAACGAAGATGCTTCGTACCAGGTGATGCTTTCCGCGCCCATAATCGTGATGTCTGCATTGGCAACATTGGTTGCAGCGTAGAAATGCCCGCTCTGCTTCCGGCACTGCGAGCAATGGCAATAGATGACGTCGCGCAAGGCCCCTCGCGTCTTGAACCGGACAGCCCCGCACAGGCAAGAGCCGCTATGTGTGTTGTCCATCTCGGGCCTCCCGACGCAGCCGTGATCCTCGGCGTCCCTTGCCAGGATTCCAGTTTTGCAGCGGCCGTGCTCAAGCGAATGCGACATTCGACGGGCGTGTTCCGCACAGCACGCTTTGGACAAAGCGGCAAGGCCGCGCCAACAGCCTCTCGACGGTCCGCCAATTGTTAAAGCAATATCTTTCCATATGAATTTTTGTGCGCTATATTTTCATCAGAAAGGAGACGCTGCCGACAATGCAACCCAATCTCGCCGCCAACACGGCCGAAAATGCAGTGCTGACCAAGGCGACGCTGCGCGCCGCCGACCTGCTGGACATTACCGCCAGGATGCTGGCCTCCATCATCGGGGTTTCGGAAGCCACGGTTTCGCGCATGCGCAGGCAGGAATTCCTGCTGGAGCGTGGAACCAAGCCGTTCGAGCTTGCCGTGCTGTTCGTCCGCCTGTTCCGCTCGCTCGACGCCATTGTCGGCGGCGACGAGACCGTCGCCCGGGCATGGCTGAAGAATGCCAACACGGCCTTCGATGGCACCCCGCTCGAAAAAATCGTGACGATATCAGGGCTTGTCGATGTCATCGCCTATCTGGACTCCCGACGCGCTCTCGTCTGAAGCCGCCAAACGAGGTGGCAAGCATGGGCTCGATGGCAAATACTGGCGCATGGTCGAGGCGCAGCACCGCGTCTCGACATTGAAAGTCGTTGACACGCTCGACGAGCAGGCCGTCCTCGAAGACCTGATCGAGGAAACCAAGCCGCAAATCCCCTTGGAATGCCGGCATCTGCATTATCTCCTGGCAACGCCCTTCCGCTACGGCTCGATCTATCCGCACGGTTCGCGCTTCCGCCGCGCCGGCAGGACCAAGGGCGTCTACTATGCGGCGGAAACCATTATGACCGCCGTCTCTGAGATGGCTTTTTACCGCCTGCTGTTCTTCGCCGAATCGCCGGCTACGCCGTGGCCACGCGACGCCGCCGAATACACCGCCTTCGCCGCAGCGATACGCAGCACAAAGGTAATCGACCTGACGCGGCCGCCGCTCGACCGCGACGCAGCGGCGTGGACGCACCCGACCGACTATGCGGCCTGCCAAAATATTGCCGATGTCGCGCGCGAAGCCAGGCTGGAGGCAATCCGCTATCGCTCCGTGCGCGACCCGAAAGGCGCTAACGTGGCGCTGCTGGCATGCAGCGGCTTTGCCAAGCCGAAACCGCTGGAACCCCACACCTGGCGCATCCGGCTGGGCGCCTTCGGCGTGCAGGCGATCTGCGAGTTTCCGCAAAAGCGGATCGAGTTTTCGAGGACGGCGTTTGCCGCCGATCCCCGGCTCAACGGACTGCGCTGGGAGCGCGGCCGCTAGCCGGATCCTCGCTAAAAACCGGCGGGTGCGTAGCGCAGCAGCGTCACGCCCTGGGTTAGGCTTTCCTTACCAAGCGGCTTCAAGGTCAGCGACAGGCCGGACTGGAAATACGGCTTGCCGCCGCCAAGCACGACCGGGTGGATGTAGAGCCGGTACTCGTCGATCAGACCGGAGCGTGCAAGATGCGCGGCAAATCGGCGCCGGCAACGGTAATCTGGCCATCCGCTTCCGACTTGAGGGATCTCACCACGTTCTCGACATCGCCGTTCAGCAGACGGGCATTGGGTCCGACTTCCCGAAGCGTCGTCGAAAACACGATCTTTGGGGTCTCGCGCCAGGCGCCGGCAAAATCCCGCTCGATCTCGGCACCGGTCTCTCGGTCAGGACTGTCCCAGAAGCGCATCACCTCGTACATCCGGCGTCCGCAGAGCGCGATCGAGGTCTGTCTCATCATGTCGTTGAAATGCCGGTGCAGTTCCCCTTCGGGTACCGGCAAGGCAATGTCTCCGTCCGGCCCGGCGATGTAGCCGTCCAGGGACATCAGCATGGCATAGACGATCCTGGCCATCGGTGCCTCCGTTTATGTCCTCGCGCGAAGATACATAACCGATTGCACATCGCAATCAGTCCATCGCAAGATGCGTGGAATTCAATGCGGAATCAAGAAGCACCGGATTTCTCCGGCGCTTCTTTATCGTGAATTCCGATGGCGACTGAAATCAGCCGTTGACGGCCCGCTTGTGCTGAACCGGGTGGCTCTTCTTGAGCAGGTCCGAGACCAGGAACGCCAGTTCGATCGCCTGGTCGGCGTTGAGGCGCGGATCGCAATGGGTGTGGTAGCGGTCCTGCAATTCCTCGGCGGTGATGGCGCGAGCGCCACCGGTGCATTCGGTGACGTTCTTGCCGGTCATCTCGATATGGATGCCGCCCGGATGCGTGCCTTCGGCGCGATGCACCTCGAAGAAGCTCTGCACCTCCTTCAGGATGCGGTCGAACGGCCGTGTCTTGTAGCCGGCGGCCTCGATCGTGTTGCCATGCATCGGGTCCGACGACCACACCACGCTGCGGCCTTCCTTCTGCACTGCGCGCACCAGCTTCGGCAGATGCTCGGCGACCTTGTCGGAGCCAAAGCGCGCGATCAGCGTCAGCCGGCCGGGCTCGTTTTCCGGATTGAGCAGGTCGATGAGCTGCAGCAAGCCGTCCGGCGTCAGCGACGGGCCGCATTTCAGGCCCAGCGGGTTCTTGATGCCACGGCAGTATTCGACATGGGCATGGTCGGGCTGGCGGGTGCGATCGCCGATCCAGATCATGTGGCCGGAGGTTGCATACCAGTCGCCCGAGGTCGAATCGACGCGGGTCAGCGCCTCCTCGTAGCCGAGCAGCAGCGCCTCGTGGCTGGTGTAGAAGTCGGTCTCGCGCAGCGCGTAATTGGTCTCCGAGGTGATGCCGACAGCCTTCATGAAGTCCATCGTCTCGGTGATGCGGTTGGCGAGCGACTCGTATTTCTCCCCTTGCGGGCTGTCGGACACGAAGCCGAGCATCCATTGATGCACGTTCTCCAGGCTGGCGTAGCCGCCCTGCGCAAAAGCGCGCAACAGGTTGAGCGTCGCCGCTGACTGGCGGTAGGCCATCTCCTGGCGTGCAGGGTCGGGAATGCGCGACTTGGCGTCGAACTCGATGCCGTTGATGATGTCGCCGCGATAGCTGGGCAAGGTCACGCCGCCCTTGGTCTCGTTGTCGGATGAGCGCGGCTTGGCAAACTGGCCGGCAACACGGCCGACCTTCACCACCGGCTGCGCGCCGGCGAAGGTCAGCACCACGGACATCTGCAGGAAGACGCGGAAGAAGTCGCGGATGTTGTCCGCGCCATGCTCGGCGAAACTCTCGGCGCAATCGCCGCCCTGCAGAAGGAATGCGTCACCGGCAGCGACGGTCGCAAGCTGCTTCTTCAGCTTGCGTGCCTCACCTGCAAAAACCAGCGGTGGAAAGGTGGCGAGCTGGGCTTCCGTGTTCTTCAGCGCGGCAAGATCCGGATAGGCAGGAACCTGCTGGATCGGCTTTGCTCTCCACGAATTCGGCGACCATTTCGTCATCGTTGCACCCAAAATTCTTTCCAGCGGGTGCTGTCGCCCGCCATTTCGCCCCAATATGGGGATCGCGGCTCCATACACGAAGCCGATTTCCTATTCTAGACCGGAATTTCGATGGTGGCGAATGGCGCAAGCTCGCCGCCTGTCTTTCCTTCTCCCCTTGTGGGAGAAGGTGGATTGGCGCGCAGCGCCAAGACGGATGAGGGGTGTTGGCCGGAGCGCGGTTTTGCCAAGCTGGAACACCCCTGCCATGAAAGTAACTTCAAACTCTGTTTCATTTCAATCGGATAGCGACTTGGGCCAAGGGCTCGATTTTAAAACCGATATACCAGAGAAAGCGGCCCGCGCACCTTTCATCTACGATGGCGCCCGACGCCGGGCGATGTGTCTCATCCGACCGCTTCGCGGCCACCTTCTCCCACAAGGGGAGAAGAAGGAGCCGGCTGAGCCGCGCTAAGCCGCCTTCTCCACCAGCCTTGCCAGCTGCGTCATGACGACCGCTGAACCGGCCAGCCGCTTTTCAGGTGTCGGCCAGTCGCGGACGAAAACGACGCTGTGGTCCGGCCGGATCTTGGCCAGCGAACCCTGCTCGCCGATGAAGGTGACCAGCCCGACGGGGTTGGAGAACTCGCGTTTGCGGAAATGGATGACGACGCCCTTTGGTCCGGCATCGAGCTTTTCGACATTGGCCTTGCGGCACAGCGCCTTGATGAAGACGATCTTCAAGAGATGCTTCACTTCCTCCGGCAGCGGTCCGAAGCGGTCGATCAGCTCGGCGCCGAAAGCGTCGATCTCCTCGGTGTTTTCGAGATCGCCGAGGCGGCGGTAGAGCGCCAGCCGCAGCTGCAGGTCCGGAACATAGTTTTCGGGGATCATCACCGCCGTGCCGACGGCGATCTGCGGCGACCAGCCGCCATCCTGCACCTCGCCGGAATCCTTGACCTCGGCGACGGCCTCTTCCAGCATCTGCTGGTAGAGCTCGAAGCCGACCTCCTTGATGTGGCCGGACTGCTCCTCGCCGAGAAGATTGCCAGCACCTCGGATGTCGAGATCGTGGCTGGCGAGCTGGAAACCGGCGCCGAGCGTGTCGAGCGACTGCAGCACCTTCAGCCGGCGCTCGGCGGTATCGGTCAGCTTGCGGTTGGCCGGCAGCGTGAACAGCGCATAGGCGCGCACCTTCGAGCGGCCGACGCGGCCGCGCAGCTGGTAGAGCTGCGACAGGCCGAACATGTCGGCGCGATGCACGATCAGCGTGTTGGCGGTCGGGATATCGAGGCCGGATTCGACGATGGTGGTCGACAACAGCACGTCGTACTGGCCGTCGTAGAAGGCGTTCATGATGTCGTCGAGCTCGCCGGGCGGCATCTGGCCGTGAGCGACAGCCACCTTTAGTTCGGGCACGGATTCACGAAGGAAATCATGAATTTCCGCCAGATCGCTGATGCGTGGCACGACATAGAAGGAATGCCCGCCGCGGTAGCGTTCCCGCAGCAGGGTCTCGCGAATGACCAGCGGGTCGAAAGGCGAGATGAAGGTGCGCACCGCCAGGCGGTCGACCGGCGGCGTGGCGATCAGCGACAGTTCGCGCACCCCGGTCAATGCCAGTTGCAGCGTGCGCGGGATCGGCGTTGCCGACAGCGTCAGCACATGCACGTCGCTCTTCAGGTCCTTTAGCCGTTCCTTGTGCTTGACGCCAAAATGCTGTTCCTCGTCGATGATCAACAGGCCGAGATTCTTGAACGAGATCGACGAGCCGAGCAGCGCGTGAGTGCCGATGACGATGTCGACGGTGCCGTCGGCGATGCCTTTCTTGGCCTCTGCCAGTTCCTTGGCGCCGACCAGCCGCGAGGCCTGGGCGACGCGGATCGGCAGGCCGGAGAAGCGCTGCGAGAAGGTCTTGAAATGCTGGCGCGACAGCAGCGTCGTCGGCACCACCACCGCGACCTGAAAGCCTTCCATCGCCGCAATGAAGGCGGCGCGAAGTGCCACCTCGGTCTTGCCGAAGCCGACATCGCCGCAGATCAGCCGATCCATCGGCTTGCCGGCGCCCAGGTCGCCCATGACCGAATCGATCGCCGTCTGCTGGTCGTCGGTCTCCTCATAGGGAAACCGCGCGGCGAATTCGTCATAGAGACCGTCTGCCGGCACCAGCGAAGGGGCAGCGCGCATCTGCCGCTCGGCGGCGATGCGGATCAACTGCCCGGCCATGTCGAGCAGCCGCCGCTTCAGCCGCGCTTTTCTGGACTGCCAGGCGCCGCCGCCAAGCTTGTCCAATGTCGCCTCAGTCGAATCCGAGCCATAGCGCGACAAAAGCTCGATGTTCTCCACCGGCAGGAACAGCCGGTCGTCGCCGGCGTAATGGATTTCGAGGCAATCATGCGGTGCGCCGACCGCCTCGATGGTGCGCAGCCCAATGAAGCGGCCAATACCGTGGTCGCTATGGACGACGATGTCGCCGGAGGACAAAGCCGAGGCCTCGGCGATGAAATCGGAAGGGCGCTTCTTGCGCTTCGAGCGACGGATGAGCCGGTCGCCCAGAATGTCCTGCTCGGCGACGACGACCAGTTTCCCGGTCTCGAAGCCGGATTCGAGCGGCAGTACGGCAAGTCCCGCCTGCCCCGGCTCGAGCTTTTCCGCCTCGGCCAGCGTAGCCACCGGCTCGAGGTTGCCGAGATGGTGCTCGGCCAGGATCTGGCCGAGCCGGTCGAGCGAACCTTCGGTCCAGCCGGCGACGACGACGCGGCGGCGGGCGGCGCGCTCGTCGGCGATGTGTTTTACGACGACGTCGAAGACGTTGACGTTGGGGTCGGCGCGTTCCTCGACGAAGCTGCGGCCATGCCGCGAGCCGGCATGGAAGATTTTCCTGGCGCCGGCGTTGGGCGCGTCGAACGGCGTGAAGTCGATCGCCTCGCGCGGGCCAAGCGAGGCGATGAGGTTTTCCGGCGACAGATAAAGCAGGTCGGGCGGCACCGGCTTGTAGGGGACGGCGTCCTTCAGCGCGCCGTCGGCCTGCTTCCTGCGCGCCTCGTAATGGTCGAGGATCAGCGCATGGCGCTCGGCCAGTGCCTCATGCGCCAGATGGTCGAACACCACAGGCGTGTCCGGCAGATAGTCGAACACCGTCTCCAGCCGCTCGTAGAAGAACGGCAGCCAGTGCTCCATGCCGGCGAAACGCCGTCCCTCGCTGACCGCCGCATACAACCCGTCGTCGCGCGAGGGCGCGCCAAAAGCGTCGATGTAGCTGCGGCGGAAGCGGCTGATGGTCTCCGGCGTCAGCGCCACTTCGCTCATCGCCTGCAGCGCCATCGACTTGCGCTGGCCGGTGGTGCGCTGCGTGGCGGCGTCGAAGACGCGGATCGATTCCAGCGTGTCGCCGAAGAAATCGAGCCTGAGCGCTTCCGTCCAGCCCGGCGCGAACAGGTCAAGAATGCCGCCGCGCACGGCGAACTCGCCGACGCCGCGCACGGTCGGCACCCGCTCGAAGCCTGATATCTCCAGCCGCGACGCCAGTGCGTTCATGTCGATCTGGTTGCCGGGTTTGGCGTGAAATGTCTGCGCCTCGACAAGGCTTGCCGGCGGAATGCGCTGCAGCAGCGCGTTGGCAGTGGTCAGGATGACGGCGCGGTGCGGATTTTTTGCCAACGCGATCATCGCGGTGAGCGCGTCCAGTCGCCGCGCGGCTGCATCCGGGCCGGGCGAAACGCGGTCATAGGGCAGACAATCCCAGGCCGGCAGTTCGAGCACCGGCAGGCCAGGCGCGGCGAAGGAAAGCGCCTCGACGATCGAAGGCAGGCGCTGGCCGTCGCGTGCCACGAACAGCACCGGCTTGTCGGGCGCGATCTCGTGCGCGGCCTGCACCAGCGCGAAGGCTTCGTAACCGTCGGCGACTCCGTCGACGATGAACTGGCCGGCGCGGCCTTTCGGCAGGCCAATAGTGGGAATCAGGCTCATGGAATCACGTATTTCAGAATGTCATCGCCTGGCGCGACGCCAGGATTTTTTGCAGGACGGCACAGTCGATGTCAGCCGGAATCGGCCGCTCGCCGGTGATCACGGGCAGGAATTCGGTATCGGCAATTTCGAGGAGCCTCTCATATTGGTCGAGTTCGTCGCCGGTCAAGGCGCCGATCTCGGCGTCGGCGAAAATGCCGAGAATAAGGTCCATTTCGCGCATGCCGCGATGCCAGGATCGAAACAGAAGCTTGCGGCGGCGGGCGTCGAGCCCCTCGCTTGATCGTCTCGTTCCGGTCATCGTCCAGCATCCTTGCCTGAAGCGGCGCATATAGCGTGGATAGAGCGCGGTGTCAGCCTTGCAACGGTCCGGTGGGTGTCTAACATCCCGGTGTGACATACACTTCTGACAACATCGGCCCAGGTGAGCGCCGACACCCATGAGACCTTCCCTCCTCGATCCGCTGTTTGTCCCGATCACCTCGCTTGCCGGCGTCGGGCCGAAGGTCGGCGCACTGATCGAGAAAATCGTGCCGGCCGATCTTGGTGATCGCCGCCCCGCACGTGCCGGCGATCTTCTGTTCGTGCTGCCGCATTCGGTGATCGACCGCCGCAACCGGCCGGGCATCGCCGGTTCGGCTGAAGGCGCGATCGTCACCCTGGAAGTGCGCATCGATCGCCACCAGCCGCCGCCGCGCGGCAACAGATCGGTGCCGTACCGGGTTTACGCCCATGACGACACCGGCGAGATCGCGCTGACCTTCTTCCATGCGCACGCCGCCTATCTCCAAAAAGCAATGCCCGAGGGCGAGCATGTCGTGGTCTCCGGCCGCATGGAATGGTTCAACGGCCGCCCGACCATGGTTCATCCCGACCACATCGCGCTGGCCAGCGAAGCGGAAAACCTGCCGCTGGTCGAGCCGGTCTATCCGCTCACCACCGGGCTCTCGGGAAAAGTGCTGCGCCGGGCAATCGGCCAGGCGCTCGCTCGCTTGCCGGTGCTGCCGGAATGGCAGGAGGATGAGTTTCTGCGCCGCCGCAGCTTTCCCGCCTTCGGCGACGCGCTCGCCCGCATCCATAATCCCGCCGACACGATCAACGTGTCCGTCGACGGCGCGGCCTGGCGGCGTCTCGCCTATGACGAGTTTCTGGCAGGCCAGGTGTCGCTGGCGCTGGTGCGCGCAAAAATCCGCCGCCTGTCCGGCCGGCCGCTGGTCGGCGACGGCCGCTTCGTCGAAAAGCTGCGCGCCGCCCTTCCCTATTCGCTGACCAATTCGCAGGAAATGGCGCTTGCCGAAATCAATGCCGATCTCGGTGACCCCGAACGCATGCTGCGCCTGCTGCAGGGTGATGTCGGGTCAGGCAAGACGGTTGTCGCGCTGCTCGCCATGGCGCGCGCTGTCGAGGCCGGCGGCCAGGCGGCATTGATGGCGCCGACCGAAATCCTGGCGCGCCAGCATCTTGCGACGATTGCGCCGTTGGCGGAACAAGCCGGCCTGCGCATCGCCATCCTCACCGGCCGCGAAAAGGGCCGCGAGCGCACCGAGACGCTGACCGGTCTGGCCAGTGGCGAGATCGACATCGTCGTCGGCACCCACGCGCTGTTCCAGCAAACGGTGACGTTCCACGACCTGGTCCTTGCCGTCATCGACGAGCAGCACCGGTTTGGCGTCCACCAGCGGCTCGCCATCACCGCCAAGGGCGACGCGCCCGACATGCTGGTGATGACGGCGACGCCGATCCCGCGCACGCTGGTGCTTACTGCCTTCGGCGACATGGATGTGTCGAAGCTGACGGAAAAGCCGGCCGGGCGCCAGCCGATCCGCACCGTCACCCTGCCGCTCGAGCGGCTCGACGAACTGGTCGGCCGCATGCGCGACGCCGTCGCCGACGGCCAGAAGATCTATTGGATCTGTCCTCTGGTCGAAGAATCCGAAGAGATCAAGCTGATGTCGGCGGAGGACCGTTTTGCCTCCTTGAAGCCGCTGTTCGGCGACCGGATCGGCCTGGTGCACGGCCGCATGAAGGGCGCCGAAAAAGACGAGGCGGTGCGCGCCTTCAAGGCCGGCGAGACACGCATCCTGATCGCCACCACGGTCATCGAGGTCGGCGTCGATGTGCCGGATGCGACGATCATGGTCATCGAGCATGCCGAGCGCTTCGGCCTCGCCCAGCTGCACCAGTTGCGCGGCCGGGTCGGTCGCGGCGAAAAACCGTCGTCCTGCGTGCTGCTCTACAAGGACCCGCTCGGCGAGACGGCAACGCGCCGGCTGTCAGTGATGCGCGAGACCGAGGACGGGTTTCGCATCGCCGAGGAAGATCTGAAACTGCGTGGCGAAGGCGAGTTGCTCGGCACCCGCCAGTCCGGCACACCTGGCTTCCAGGTGGCGCGCATCGAGGCGCATGCCGACCTGCTCGAAGCCGCTCGCGACGACGCGCGGCTGATCCTGTCGCGCGATCCGGAATTGCAATCCGAACGCGGCGCCGCCCTTCGCATGCTGCTTTATTTGTTCGGCCGCGACGATGCGGTGCGGCTCTTGCGCGCCGGCTGAGGCTCGGCATCCACCGGCGGATTGCCGATCTGGCCGCCGATCGGCGTGCCGTTCAGCGTCACCATTTTCGTCTTGACCGCCGGCGCCACCAGCCCTGCTGAAACGATCAGCTTGGCGCCGTCCTCGATCGTCATGTCGAGCAGCACGATATCGGATTTCGGCACGTACATCAGGAAGCCGGTGGTCGGGTTGGGCGTGCACGGCATGAACACCGCGATCAGCGGATCACCCTCCTGGTCGAGCTTCTGGTTGATCTCGGTCTCCTTCTCGCTGGCGACGAAGACCAGCGACCAGACGCCCTTGCGCGGGTATTCGACCAGCCCGACCTGGCGAAACATGTCGCCCTTGTTCGACAGCACGGTCTCGAAGATCTGCTTCAGCGACCCATAGATGCCGCGCACCAGCGGCATGCGGCCGAGCAGCCGCTCACCGAACAAGACGATAGCCCGGCCAACGATATTGGCGGTCAGGAAACCGATCAGGGTGATCAGGATCAAGGCGACGATCAGCCCGAATCCCGGAACCGGCGCCGGCAGATAGCTATCGGGGTTGTAACGCGCCGGAATATAGGGTTTCACCCAGGAATCGACCCAGCCGATAAACGACCAGGCGATGTAGGCGGTGATCGCCAGCGGCGCGCAGACGACAAAGCCTGTCAGAAAGTAATTCCGCAGCCGGGTCATGCCTGAGGTCTTGGAAGCATCGGACATGGTTCACCGCAGCGCTGATTGCGGCGCGACATTAATGAACCGCATCCGGCTTTGGAACTGCGAATTTTTTAAATGATCAACTATGCCGCGACTTCCAGCGGCTCGATCTTCTCGAGCTCAGGCGCGAGTTTCCGTGCCTCGGTTTCGAGCTCATAGGCCTGCTGAAAATTCATCCAGAATTCCGGCGTGGTGTTGAAGAACCTGGCGAGGCGAAGCGCGGTATCGGGAGTCAAGCCGATCTCTTCCTTGGCAATGCGTTCGATACGAGTGCGCGGAAGATTAAGCTTCTTCGCCAGCGCGCCAGCGCTCATGCCAAGCGGGAGGAGATATTCCTCGCGCAGGAATTCTCCGGGGTGAATTGGACGTGCGAACTTGAGCATGGTTCAGGGACCTCGAAGGATTAGGGCAAGTGCCCACTCAATGGTAGTCGACGATCTCCACATCCTCGGCGCCAGCATCAGTCCATCTGAAGCAGATGCGCCATTGGTCGTTGATACGGATAGAATGCTGCCCAGCTCTACTCCCTTTCAGGGCTTCAAGGTGGTTTCCGGGTGGCGATCTAAGGTCATTCAATTGGGCGGCATTGGCGATAGCACGAAGACGACGTTCGCCACGGGCAACCAGATTGGGTGGAAAACCCTTCGGCGCCTTCCCCTCGGCAACCGCTTCCACCGCCTTGCCTTTGAACGAAACGATCAATTTCTGCCCCTCGTCACGTATCATACATGATACACGAGGGCGTGCAAGAAATATGTATCAATAACTGATACTAACCGTCACCGGACCTATCGGCAGCTGGTCGAAACTTGCCAGCCCTTACTCCACCGTCACCGATTTCGCCAGGTTGCGCGGCTGGTCGACGTCGGTGCCCATGAACACCGCGGTGAAATAGGCCAGCATCTGGATTGGCAGCGCGTAGATGATCGGCGAGATGATTTCCGGCACGTCCGGCAGCACGATCGTCTCCATCGTCTTCACCGTGGCGTGCGCGGCACCCTTGCTGTCGGTGATCAGGATGATCTTGCCGCCGCGCGCCGCCACTTCCTGCATGTTCGACACGGTTTTTTCAAAAATCCGGTCATGCGGGGCAATGACGATCACCGGCATGTTCTCGTCGATTAGCGCGATCGGCCCGTGCTTCAGCTCGCCGGCAGCATAGCCCTCGGCATGGATATAGGAGATTTCCTTGAGCTTCAGCGCGCCTTCCATGGCCAGCGGGAAATTGGTATCGCGGCCAAGATAAAGCACGTTCTTGTAGTGCGAGAGGTCGCGCGCGACCTTTTCGATCTGGCCGTCGAGTTTCAGGACCTGGTTGGCATAGCGCGGCGCTTCCGACAGTTGGCGGACCAGCGTCGTTTCCTGTTCCTGCGAAATCGTACCGCGCGCCACGCCCGCCCGCACGGCAAGCGAGGCCAGCACCGACAATTGACAGGTGAAGGCCTTGGTCGAGGCGACGCCGATCTCCGGCCCGGCCAGCGTCGGCAGGATAACGTCGGATTCACGCGCCATCGTCGATTCGCGGACATTGACGACCGCGCCGATCTTCATGCCCGCTTTGCGGCAATAGCGCAGCGAGGCCAGCGTGTCGGCGGTCTCGCCCGATTGCGAGATGAAGAAGGCGGCGTCTGTCTTCGACAGCGGCATTTCACGGTAACGGAATTCCGAAGCGACATCGATGTCGACCGGCAGCCGCGCATAGCGCTCGAACCAGTATTTGCTGATCAGGCCGGCCAGATAGGCAGTGCCGCAGGCCGAAATCGCCAGCCGGTCGATTTTGGCGAAATCGAACGGCAGGTCGAGCGGCTTCGAGACGCCGCCAACGAAATCCACATAATGCGCCAGCGTGTGCGAGATCACCTCGGGCTGTTCATGGATCTCCTTCTCCATGAAATGGCGCCGGTTGCCCTTGTCGACCATGAAGCTGGTGCTGAGCGACTGCTGGCGCTTGCGGTCGACCTTGTTGCCGTCCATGTCGAAGATGGCGACGTCGTTGCGGCGCACCACCGCCCAGTCGCCGTCCTCCAGATAGGTGATCGAATTGGTGAAGGGGGCAAGCGCGATGGCGTCGGAGCCCAAAAACATCTCGCCATCGCCGTGGCCGACGGCCAGCGGCGGGCCGTTGCGCGCGCCAACGATGAGATCCTCGTCTCCCCTGAACATGATGGCCAGCGCAAAGGCGCCTTCCAGCCGCTTCAGCGCCTGGTGCGCGGCCTCGACCGGCTGCAGGCCCCTGGCCAGTTCGCGCCCCACTAGATGTGCGACGACCTCGGTATCGGTCTGCGATGAAAATGTGTAGCCGTCGCGCATCAGCTCGTCGCGCAATTCGGCGAAATTCTCGATGATGCCGTTGTGGACGATGGCGACGCCATCGGAAAAATGCGGATGCGCATTGGTCTCGTTGGGCACGCCATGCGTCGCCCAGCGCGTGTGGCCGATGCCGATCATGCCGTCGAGCGGTTCGTCCTTCAGCCGGCGTTCGAGATTGATCAGCTTGCCCTCGGCGCGGCGACGCGCCAGCTGGCCGTGCTCGACGGTGGCGACTCCGGCCGAATCATAGCCGCGATATTCGAGCCTTTTCAGCGCATCGACGATCAGTGGCGCGACCGGCGAGTGACTGACAATTCCGACGATACCGCACATAGACGTTGCCCCCGATTCCGGCATGAAAACCCGGCGCCATTTAGGGTTGGCCGGGCTGCCGCGAAAATCACATTGCGCTTCGTTCCGTATCAGCCGGAACGGTTCTGCACAAATGCACCATGACCGAGTGCGCTTGCAATCCGATTACCGCAGCCAGGCTAGCCTTTTTTCCGGGCAGCCGCAGCCGAAGCAAAACGCTCGCGCAATTCCTTGCCCTTGCCGGGCAGCGTCCTCTGGCGGGCGCGGCCGAAGGCGAGCGCATCGTCGGGCACGCTTTCGGTGATCACGCTGCCCGAAGCGACGTAGCCGCCCTTGCCGATTGTGACAGGCGCCACCAGCGACGAATTCGAGCCGACGAAGGCGCCTTCGCCGATGTCGGTGAAGAACTTCGAGTAGCCGTCATAATTGCAGGTGATGGTTCCAGCGCCGATATTGGCGCCGGCGCCGACGCGGGCATCGCCGATATAGGTCAGGTGATTGACCTTGGCGCCCTCCTCGACCGTCGCCTGCTTGACCTCGCAGAAATTGCCGACCTTGGCTTTTTGCTTGAGATCGGAACCCGGCCGCAGCCGTGCAAACGGACCGACATCGCAGTTCGAAGCGATCGTGGCACCTTCAATATGGCTGAAGGCATTGATCCTGGCGCCGGTGGCGATTGTCACGCCCGGCCCGAACCAGACATTGGGCTCGACGATCGTATCGGCGCCGATCTCGGTATCGTATGAAAAGAATACGGTTTCGGGTGCGATCAGGGAAACCCCGGAGAGCATGGCCTCGCGCCGCCGGCGCGCCTGCCAGATGCCTTCGGCCGCAGCGAGTTCGGCACGGTTGTTGATGCCGAGCACGTTCTCGAAGCCGGCTTCTGCCGCAACGACGTCAAAACCCTGCCCGCCGGCGATCTCGACGATGTCGGTGAGATAGTATTCGCCCTTGGCGTTGTCGTTGCCGACCTGGTCGAGCAGCTGCAGCGCGTGCTTGCCGGCAACCGCCATCAGACCGCCATTGCAGAAGGTGATCTTCTTCTCCTCGTCGGTGCAGTCCTTTTCCTCGCGGATGGCGATGAGCTTGCCGCCTTTTTCGATCAGCCGGCCATAGCCGGACGGATTTGACGTGCGGAAGCCGACCACAACGACGGCAGCGCCTTCGGCCAGTTTCAGACGCGCAGCACTCAGCACCTCCGGGTCGATCAGCGGCGTGTCGCCGAACATGACGAGGATGTCGTCGTAACCCTTTGAGATCGCGTCGCGAGCCGCCAGAACGGCATGCGCCGTGCCGAGCCGCTTGTCCTGGACGAAGGTCTCCGCCTTCGGCGCGAATTTTTGCGTGGCATTGCGCATCTCGTCCGCACCATGGCCGATCACCAGCGCCAGATCGCCGCTGCCTGCGGCTTCCGCAGCCTTGACGACATGGGCGACCATCGGCAGGCCGGCGATCGGGTGCAGCACTTTTGGCACAGCGCTTTTCATGCGCGTGCCCTCGCCGGCGGCGAGGATGACGGACAGGCAGGTTCTCTGGCTCATGGAATGCGACCATATAAAGAGGGTTGGGAATCAAGGCATGTCTAGCCCGGAAACTCACTAACATTGGCGCCATGCTGCACCAATGCGGTTAAATTCCGGTGAGACGGTAGTGCTGCTGTCAGCCAATGCCGGCGCTGCCGGCAGGCAGATGAGGGGCAGCGCAAACCTGAGCGATCGTCGCGCTGACAATGTCAGTTGCGATAGCTGTGAGCCGCACGACTTGATCCAATTTCACCCCAACTGCCCCAGCACCGGGAAATTCTCCAGCAGCCAGTAGGATGCAGCCTGCACACCGCCGGTCAGAAAAAACACGCCGGCGACGACCAGCAGTGCGCCCATTGCCTTTTCGACGCGGCCGAGATGGACGCGGAATTTTGCGAGAAAGCGCATGAAGGCGCCGGAAAACAGCGCCGCGACCAGGAACGGTATGCCGAGGCCGAGCGAATAGGCGGCAAGCAGAGCCGCGCCCTCGCCCACCGTCTCGCGGCCGCCGGCCAGCGTCAGGATCGGACCCAGCACCGGTCCGATGCAGGGTGTCCAGCCGAAGGCGAAGGCCAGTCCCATGACATAAGCGGCAACGATACTGGCCGGCTTGCCCTGTGACTGGAAGCGCGCCTCACGCGACAGCAGCGGGATGCGCAATATGCCGAGAAAATTCAGCCCCATCAGGATGATGAGCACGCCAGCCGCCATCGCCAGCGGCTCCTGCCAGACGCGCAGCAGCCGGCCGATGGTCGAGGCGCCGGCGCCCAGCGCCACGAAGACGGTCGAGAAGCCGAGAACGAAGGCGATCGAGGCAAAAAGCAGCGCGCCGCGTGCGTCGGCCCTGGCGGTGACGCCGGCATTGCCGCGGAAATCATCGACCGACACGCCGGCCATATAGCAGAGATAGGGCGGCACCAGCGGCAGCACGCAAGGCGACAGGAACGAGATCGCCCCCGCCCCGACCGCGCTGACATAGCCGATATCCAACGCCATTCCCGAACTCCTGATGGTTTGCGCTGCCATATAGCCGCGACCGCGCCGATCCGCCAATCACCATCGCGTGGCAAGTCGCACGGCCGCATGCCACGCCTGTCAACGTCGCATCATGCCTGCCGTCTCTTCAAACCAGGGCTGGCGCGTGATCGATGTTTCTCTTATATCGGCGGAAGTATTTGTCCCGTTCTCCCGGATTCATTGCCGGTTTGTCCAACGATCAGGGCAGCCGCTCTCCCTATCCAGGATTGCGGATATCACATGACGCACCCCTCAATGCAGGACTGCATTTTGGGCGCTTGCCCTTGACCGGATGCAAAAGCACGGCCATGTGAGCGACAATTATACGAGATTTCGTCGCGCGCAGCGGAATTCTTCTGCCGCACCACAGCTGATATGAGACCTCATGGACGTCGTCGTCGTCGAATCGCCGGCCAAAGCGAAGACAATCAACAAGTACCTCGGAAAGAACTACAAGGTCCTGGCCTCGTTCGGCCACGTCCGCGATCTGCCGGCCAAGGATGGCTCGGTGCGTCCGGACGAGGATTTTGCCATGTCCTGGGCTGTCGACACCGCCTCGAGCAAACGTCTTGCCGACATCGCCAAGGCGGTCAAGGACGCCGACGGCCTGATCCTCGCCACCGATCCGGACCGTGAGGGCGAAGCCATTTCCTGGCACGTTCTGGAAGTGCTGAAGCAGAAGCGCGCGCTGAAGGACAAGCCGGTCAGCCGCGTCGTCTTCAACGCCATCACGAAATCGTCGGTGCTGGAAGCGATGGCCAGTCCGCGCCAGATCGATGCGCCGCTGGTCGACGCCTATCTCGCCCGCCGCGCGCTCGACTATCTCGTCGGCTTCACGCTGTCGCCCGTGCTGTGGCGCAAGCTGCCGGGCGCCCGCTCTGCCGGCCGCGTCCAGTCGGTGGCACTGCGCCTCGTCTGCGACCGCGAATTGGAAATCGAGCGCTTCATCCGCGAGGAATACTGGCAGATCGCCGCCATTCTCGGCACGCCGCGCAAGGATAATTTCGAGGCGCGGCTGACTGCCTTCGATCGCAAGAAGCTGCAAAAGCTCGACATTTCGAACAAGGCGCAGGCCGACGACATCAAGGCGATGCTGGATGGCGCGACCTTCAAGGCGCTGTCGGTCGAAGCCAAGCCGACCAGGCGCAATCCAGGCCCGCCCTTCACCACCTCGACGCTGCAGCAGGCCGCCTCCTCGCGCCTCGGTTTTTCGGCAACCCGCACCATGCAGGTGGCGCAGCGGCTCTATGAAGGCATGGACATCGGCGGCGAAACCACCGGCCTGATCACCTATATGCGAACCGACGGCGTGCAGATGGCGCCCGAGGCGATATCAGCCGCGCGCGATGCGATCGCAAAAGAGTTCGGCCCAAAATACCTGCCCGAAAAGCCGCGCAACTACACGACCAAGGCCAAGAACGCCCAGGAAGCGCACGAAGCGATCCGCCCGACCGACTTCATGCGCACGCCGGCTTCGGTCAGGCAATATCTCGATGCCGATCAGGCGCGGCTTTACGAGATTGTCTGGAAACGCGCCATCGCCAGCCAGATGCAGCCAGCCGAGATCGAGCGCACCACGGTCGAGATCGAGGCGGTCAACGGCGCCCGCAGCGCGGAGCTTCGCGCCGTCGGTTCGGTCGTTCGATTCGATGGCTTCATTGCCGCCTATACCGACCAGAAGGACGAGGATGCGGAAGACGAGGAAGACCGCCGTCTGCCCGAGATCCGTGCCGGCGAACAACTCGACCGCGAGGCGATCAACGCCACCCAGCACACCACCGAACCGCCGCCGCGCTATTCGGAAGCCTCGCTGATCAAGAAGCTGGAAGAGCTCGGCATCGGCCGGCCGTCGACCTACACGGCGATCCTGAAGACGCTGGAGGACCGCGACTACGTCAGCATGGACAAGCGCAAGCTGTTGCCGCAGGCCAAGGGCCGGCTGTTGTCGGCCTTCCTCGAAAGCTTCTTCGAGCGCTATGTCGAATATGATTTTACCGCCTCGCTCGAGGAAAAACTCGACGAGATTTCCGACGGCAAGCTCGCCTGGAAGGATGTGCTGCGCGATTTCTGGAAGGATTTTTCAGGCGCCGTCGCCGACATCAAGGAATTGCGCGTCACCGACGTGCTCGACGCCCTCAACGAGGAACTGGCGCCGCTGGTATTTCCGGCGCGAGAAGACGGTTCGAACCCGCGGATCTGCCCGAAATGCGGTACCGGCAACCTGTCGCTGAAGCTCGGCAAATTCGGCGCCTTTGTCGGCTGCTCGAACTATCCCGAATGCTCCTTCACCCGCCAGCTCGGCGACGCCGCCAACCCCAATGCCGAAAACGGCAATGGCGAGGACGGCACCAAGGTGCTGGGCAAGGACCCCTACACGGCGGAGGAAATCACGCTGCGCAGCGGTCGTTTCGGGCCCTATGTCCAGCGCGGCGACGGCAAGGAAGCCAAGCGCTCCAGCCTGCCCAAGGGCTGGACCGTCGATTCGATCGACCACGAAAAAGCCCTCGCCCTGCTGTCGCTGCCGCGCGACGTCGGCAAGCATCCGGAATCCGGCAAGATGATCTCGGCCGGGCTGGGGCGCTACGGTCCGTTCGTGCTGCACGACGGCACCTACGCCAATCTCGACAATATCGAGGACGTGTTCTCGATCGGTCTCAACCGCGCTGTGTCGGTGATCGCCGAGAAGCAGTTGAAAGGCCCCGGCGGTCGCAATGGCGGCACGCCCGCCGCCTTGAAGGAACTTGGCGAGCATCCGGCGGGCGGCGGCAAGATCGTCGTGCGTGACGGCAAATACGGGCCCTATGTCAATTTCGGCAAGGTCAATGCGACGCTGCCGAAGGGCAAGGACCCGCAGTCGGTGACGATCGAGGATGCGGTGGCGCTGATTGCCGAGAAGGAAGCCAAGGGCGGCAATGGCGGCAGAAAGCCCTTCCGCAAAGCGGCCGCACCTGCCAAAAAGCCTGCGGCCAAGAAACCGGCGGCCCAGAAAGTGGCGGCCAAGAAAGTGGCCAACAAAAAGGGATAGTGCATCGTGGCGCGCAGGGAATCCGGAAGAAGTCATGGCGATCTGCGCACCGCCGACACCCGGGCCAAGGTCAAGGATGACTACCGGCCGTCCCGCGACGAAATCCTGCGCTACATCGCCGAAAATCCGGATCGCTCAGGCAAACGCGACATCGCCAAGGCGTTTGCGCTGCGCGGCGAAGACCGTATCTGGCTGAAGGATGTTTTGCGCGACTTGCAGGATGAGGGCCTGCTGACCAAGGAGCGCAAGCGGCTCGCCCGCGTCGGCGCCCTCGCCCATGTTGCCGTGCTCGACATCTTTGGCCGCGACGCCGACGGCTTGCTTTTGGCGCACCCGACCGAAGCCGTGGGCAACGGCGAGCCTCCCGTCATAGCAATCCGCGTGTCGCGTGGCGGCGGCGGTCCGACACCGGGCATTGGCGACCGCGTGCTGGCCAAGACCTTTCCAACCGATGACCCGACCGGCCCTGCCTATACCGGGCGGGTGATGAAGATCTTCGAGAAGCGCACCGATGCCGTTCTCGGCGTTTTTCGCGTGCTGCAGGACGGTACCTTCCGCATCGAGCCTGTCGAAAGGCGCCAGCCGGAGTTGGTCGTCGACAAGGAATTCCAGAACGGCGCCAAGAACGGCGATCTGGTCGAGGTCGAGCCGGCGCGAGCCTCCCGCTACGGGCTGCCAAGGGCCAAGGTGCTGGCGGTGCTGGGTTCGCTGACCAGCGAAAAGGCGGTCTCGATGATCGCCATCCACGCGCACGACATTCCGCATATTTTCCCGGCAGACGTCATCGCCGAGGCGGAGGCGGTCAAACCGGCGACGCTGGCCGGCCGTGAAGACTGGCGCGACCTGCCGTTGGTCACCATCGACCCGGCCGACGCCAAGGACCATGACGACGCCGTGTTCGCGACAGCGGATCCGGACGAGAAGAACCCCGGCGGCGTGGTCGTTACCGTGGCGATTGCCGATGTCGCCGCTTATGTGCGCTATGGCACCGCGCTCGACCGCGAGGCGCTGAAGCGTGGCAACTCGGTCTATTTCCCGGATCGCGTCGTGCCGATGCTGCCGGAGCGCATCTCCAACGACCTTTGTTCGCTGCGCGAAGGCCAGGACCGCCCGGCGCTGGCGGTCCGCATGACCTTCTCGGCCGATGGCCGCAAGCTCAGGCATTCGTTCCACCGCATCATGATGAAATCGGCGGCAAAACTCGCCTATCGCCAGGCGCAGGCCGCGATCGACGGCGCGCCGGACGACAAGACCGGCCCGATTCTCGACACGGTGATGAAGCCGCTGTGGGACGCCTATGCCGTGGTGAAGCGCGGTCGTGAGACGCGCCAGCCGCTCGAGCTCGAACTGCCGGAGCGGAAAATCCTGCTCAAGGAGGACGGCACCGTCGACCGCGTCGTCGTGCCGGAGCGGCTCGACGCGCACAAGCTGATCGAAGAATTCATGATCCAGGCCAATGTCGCGGCAGCCGAGACGCTGGAGGCGAAACGACAGGCGCTGGTCTACCGCATCCATGACGCACCTTCGCTCGCCAAGCAGGAATCGCTGCGTGAATTCCTGCAAACGCTTGGCCTGTCGCTGGCGCGCGGCGCCCAGATGCGGCCAAACCAGTTCAACGGCATCCTGGATCGCGTCCGCGGCGCCGACCATGAGGGGCTGGTCAACGAGGTGGTGCTGCGCACGCAGATGCAGGCCGAATATTCGCCAAGCAATATCGGCCATTTCGGCCTCAACCTGAAACGCTATGCGCACTTCACCTCGCCGATCCGCAGATATGCCGACCTGATCGTGCATCGCGGGCTGATTGCCGCGCTCGGCTTCGGTGCAGGCGGACTGACGCAGGATGAAGCGGAGCGGCTGGAAGAAGTTTCCGCGCTGATCTCAGCCACCGAGCGCCGCGCCATGGCGGCCGAGCGCGACACGATCGACCGGCTGATCGCCGCCTATCTGGCAGAGCGTGTCGACGATCGCTTCGATGCACGCATTTCGGGCGTCACCAAATCGGGACTATTTGTCCAATTGCCGCAGTATGGCGCAGATGGTTTCATTCCGGTGTCAAGTCTGGGCGGCGATTACTATATATACGACGAAACTGCCCGATCGCTTTTCGGAGAACGCACCGGCAAGGGCTATCAGCTTGCCGACCGCGTCGAGGTTCGCCTGATCGAGGTGGCGCCTATGGCCGGCGCGATGCGTTTCGAGATGCTGACCGACCCAAAGCCGCTGCCCGGCTCCAAACGGTCGTTTCACAAGGCCAAGGGCCGCGCCCGTGCGTCGCAATCGCGTCCAGGCTCGCGCGGCAGGAGACGGTAATGCCAAGCGATCTGAAAATGAACGAACAGGTTTTCGGCGGCCAACAGCACTCGGGCCGGATCGCCCGCCCGCTATGGACGGCGATGAAGCGTGGCGCGTTTGGCCGCTGCCCGCATTGCGGCGAGGGAAAGCTGTTTCGTGCCTTCGTCAAGACCGTCGATACATGCGATCATTGCGGTGAGGCGCTTCATCACCACCGCGCCGACGACCTGCCGGCCTATCTGGTGGTGGCCATCGTCGGCCACATCGTGCTCGGCGCCTTCATGGGTGTCGAAGCGACCTCCACTTTGTCCACCTGGCAGCACGTCGCCATCTGGGTCCCGCTGACCATCCTCATGGCGATCGTCTTGCTGCAGCCGGTCAAGGGCGCCGTCATCGGCCTGCAATGGGCGTTCTATATGCACGGCTTCGGCGGGGAAGAAGATCTGATCGAGTCGCATCCCGAGGCTTGAAATCGAGGCTGGCGCAAATCGGCATGGCTGGACGCCACTTTCGCATCGAAGAAGATTCCGCTAGGTCGTGCGCATGGACGTTGTGACCAAGGCGGAAGTCGACAAGGTTGAGCCGATCGCGCTCGACGCCAGGCCTATACGCCCGCGCGACGCCGCGACGCTGATCCTACTCGACCGCAAGGGCGCCGAGTTCCTGGTGCTGATGGGCAGGCGCCACGCCCGGCACGCCTTCATGCCGGGGAAATTCGTCTTTCCCGGTGGCCGCACCGATCCGGCCGACAGCCGAATTCCCGTTGCCACAGCGCTGCACCCTGAGGAACAGGCGAGGCTGACCGCCGGCGTCGGCCGCACCAGCCCGGCCCGTGCCCGCGCCATCGCCCTGTCGGCGATTCGCGAGACCTATGAAGAAGCCGGCCTGCTGATCGGCCAGAAGGGCGCCTTCGCCACGACCAGGCGCGATTGGCAGGGTTTTGCCGAGCACGGCGTAAGACCGTCGCTGGAAGCGCTGCGCTTCGTCGCGCGCGCCATCACGCCGCCAAACCGGGTGCGGCGCTTCGACACGCGCTTCTTCAGCGCCTGGCGCGAAGACGTCGCCGTGGAGCTGCCGGACGGCGGTCCGACCAACGAGCTGGAGGAACTGGTCTGGCTGCCGCTCGCCAAGGCCAGAGAAGCTGATGTGCCCGACATCACCAGGGCCATCCTGGGGGAGCTGGAAAAGCGGCTCGTCGACGATCCGCTGTTGCGCCCCGGTGGTTCCGTGCCGTTCTACCGGCTTGTCGGCAATCGCTTCGTTCGCGAAATTCTGTAGAGCATAGAGCATTCACATCCCATGACAGTCGATACCCAGCAAGAGGTCGAAGAACGCGTCCATTGGCTGCCGATGATCGCGGCGATCTCGTCGATCAGCGTCGTCGGCATCGCCATCGGCCTCGGCATGCCGCTGCTCAGCGTCATTCTCGAAACGCGTGGCCATTCGGCGTCGATGATCGGCTTCAACACCGCTGTCGCCGGCCTCGCCTCGATCGCCGGCGCACCGCTCGCCACCCCGCTGGCGATGCGGTTCGGCGTCGCCAGGACGATGCTCGCCATGATCGCCACCGGAGTGCTGGCCTTTGTCGGCTTCCATTTCGCACCGGACTTCTGGATGTGGTTTCCGCTGCGCGTCCTGCTGCACATCGCGCTGACGGTGCTTTTCATCCTGTCGGAATTCTGGATCAGCACGTCGGCGCCGCCGCACCGGCGCGGACTCGTCCTCGGCATCTACGCCACCGTGCTGTCGCTCGGCTTTGCCGCCGGGCCGTGGCTGTTCGCGCAACTCGGCAGCGCTGGCTTCCTGCCCTTCGGCGTCATCATGGCGCTGGTGACGCTGGCCGCCATTCCAGTTCTGGCGGCCCGCAACGAGAGCCCGACGATCGTCTCCAACGGCGAAACCAGCAATTTCCTGCGCTACATCTGGCTGGTGCCGACAGCGACCGCTGCGGTGCTGGTGTTCGGCGCGGTCGAGACCGGTGGCTTTGCGCTGTTTCCCGTCTATGGCAATCGTATCGGCTACTCCGAGGCCGATGCCGCCCTGCTGCTCACCATGATCGGCCTCGGCAACGTGCTGTTGCAGATCCCGCTCGGCATGATCAGCGACCGGGTCAGCGACCGCCGTTATCTGCTTCTGGCCTGTGCAACCATCGGGCTTGCCGGCACCATCTTCATGCCGCACTTCGCGCAGAACTGGCATCTAATGGCGGCGCTTCTGTTCGTCTGGGGCGGCGTCGTCGCGGCCATGTACACGATCGGCCTGGCCCATCTCGGCTCGCAGCTTTCCGGCCACGACCTGGCCTCGGCCAACGCTGCCTTCGTGCTCTGCTACGGTGTCGGCATGGTGCTCGGCCCGCAGGCGATCGGCATCGGCATGGACCTTTTCGGCCCCTCCGGTTTCGGCTGGGCGCTCGGCTTGTTCTTCGCCTTCTATATCGCGCTGGTCGGCGCCAGGCTCATCCGAAAAATCCTGTAAAAGACCCGATCGATGCCTCAGGTGGCGCAAGGCTGCTGACATAACCGTGTCAGCAGCACCTGGGTAGATTGTCAGCAACACGCCACGAATTTGAGGATGCCGCCATGATCGACTCCGGGTTTGAAACGAAATCGCTGCGGATGGAATTGCTGCTGCTTGTGACCTTCCAGGCGCCGGCTTCCGATGTCGACCGTATCATGGAAGCGGTGGTCGCGATCGCCCCGCTCACCACGGGCAAATACGACAGCAATGCCTACCAGTCGGCGCACGGCATCGAGCGCTACCGGGCGCTCGAAGGTGCTGCCGCCGGCGCCGAGACCGAATTGCGCAGACGGCATGGCACGGTGGAAGTGTCGTTCGAACTGCCCGACGACCAGGCGTTGGCCGCCCGCATCGTCGAGGCAATCTTCCAGGTCCACAGCTATCAGGAGCCGGTGATCCGCATCCAGCCGATCCTCGCCAGCCGCTCCAAGGGATTGGACGACCGCTCGAACCCGAACCGCTGGTGGAACACCACGGGAGACTGGAAGAAGGCCGCTCCAGTTAAAGAAGATGCGTAGAATCGGAACGCGGCTGGATGAGGGGTGCTCCGGGTTGGCACTGGCGGCACTCCGTCCAACACCTCTCTTCCGTCTCGGCGCTACGCGCCGATCCACCTTCTCCACAAGGGGAGAAGGAAGAGGCCGGCTCACAGGGTTGACTTTCCGGGCGCGTTGTTTATGTGTCGCGCCAAGTTTCCCGCGTCCGGGTGTTTTCCCGTGCTCCAGCGGCCAAGACTCCACGAACATAATGGACTGATACAATGGCCAAAGCCGCAAACATCAAGATCAAGCTTCTGTCGACCGCCGACACCGGTTTCTTCTACGTCACCAGCAAGAACAGCCGCACCAAGACCGACAAGCTGTCGTTCCGCAAATACGATCCGATCGCCAAGAAGCACGTCGAGTTCAAGGAAACCAAGATCAAGTAATCTGCTTTCCTGCCTAGACAAAACGCCGCCCCGTGGGCGGCTTTTTTGTTTTCAAAGCTCGAAAAGCCCAGAATTTCCAATGCTTGGCGCAGAGACTTGATGTCATTTTGAGAATGGGGGCCGGCCGGCGTTTGGCAGCGGTACGAGGAGGCCACTATGTGCCAGCGCCGGCCGGCCGACCCCACGGACCCAGGAGATGCGGCGGACCTGAATCATGGGGTATTCTTCGGATCGATCCGGCGATCTAGCCTGGCGCCGGTCCCGTCATCGGCCTGCACATTTGCGCAACAGCCTGCGAAAATCAACAATTTCTTAACCAAGCCCGGCGAATCGCTTGCGTTAAGGTAAATTCGTAACCCTGTCACATTGACAGGATAATCGGACTTTTACGCCGCCTTGGCGACGACCCGGTTGCGGCCGGCGCTCTTGGCTTCATAGAGCGCGAGGTCGGCCCGCTTCATCAGCCCGGCAACCGAGTCGACACCCTTCAGCACCGACGACACGCCGACGCTGACGGTAACCTCGATCGTCTTGCCGTCCTGACCGACGGCAAACGGCATCTGGGCGATTTCGGCGCGAATACGCTCCGCGACCTTTTCGGCGACCGCGCCGTCCGTGTCCGGCATCACCACGACGAACTCCTCGCCACCGAAGCGGCAGGCGAGATCGATGCCGCGCACATTCTTGCGCAGCCGCCGCGCGAATTCGCGCAGCACCTCGTCGCCGCCGTCATGGCCATGCGTGTCGTTGATGGTCTTGAAGCGGTCGAGATCGGTGATCATTACCGACAGCGGCCGCCGCCGCGCCACGGCGCGGTCGAACAGTGTCTGCAGATGGCTGTCGAGGTAACGGCGATTGTGCAATCCCGTCAGCGGGTCGGTCACCGCCATCTCGATGGTCTGGGTGACGCTGGCGCGCAACTGGTCGTTGTAGCGCTTGCGGCGCACCTGCGTGCGCAGCCGCGCGGTCAATTCATGCTGGTCGATCGGACGCATCAGATAATCGTTGATGCCAAGCTCGAGGCCGCGGACGATGCGTCCCTCCTCACCCTGCTCCGCCAGAAGGATGATCGGCACGAAACGGGTGCGATCGAGCGAACGCAGTTGCGAGCAGAGCCTGAGCGGATCGAAATCGGCAAAACCCGTCGAGATCATCACGCATTCATAGGGCGTCTCGGCGGCCTGGAAGAAGCCGGCATGCGGATCGGTGGCGATGTCGAGGTCGGCACTGCTGCGCAGCATCTTCTGGACGCGCTCAATGGAGGATTTGCGCTCGTCGATCAGCAGAACCTTCGGCGTGGTGTCCGCGGACGCGAAGTTGCGGCTCAACAGCTCCTCGATGCCGATATTGCGCGTGGTCGAGGCGCGCAGGCGCAGCTCATCGGTCAAAGTCTTCAGCCGGACCAGGCTTTTGACGCGGGTCATCAACTGCAGATCGTTGACCGGCTTGGTCAGAAAATCGTCAGCACCGGCCTCGAGGCCGCGCACCCGGTCCGAAACCTGGTCGAGCGCGGTGATCATGACAACCGGGATGTGCGACGTCGCCGGATCGCTCTTCAGCCGGCGGCAGACTTCGAACCCGTCCATGTCAGGCATCATCACGTCGAGCAATACGACATCGACCTTACCGTTTTCACAGGTCTCGATCGCGTCCGGCCCGTTGGTGGCGGTCAGCACCTCGAAATATTCGGCAAGCAGCCGGACCTCGAGCAGCCTGACATTGGCAGGGATGTCGTCGACGACGAGGATCCGTGCAGTCATCTCATAAAGCTCCGGCTCGGCTGGAAGGGCGCATCAGGCGTCGCCCAGGTACGATTTGATGGTTTCGATGAAACGCGGCACCGAGATCGGCTTGGAAATATAGGCTTCGCAGCCACCCTGGCGGATACGCTCCTCATCGCCTTTCATCGCGAATGCGGTGACGGCAATGACCGGGATGACATGGAGGTCGTCGTCCTCCTTCAGCCATTTGGTCACTTCCAGCCCCGACACTTCGGGCAGCTGGATGTCCATCAAAATGAGGTCCGGCTTGTGCAGTCGCGCCAGATCCAGCGCTTCCAGACCGTTGCGCGTGCGTACCGTCTCGTAACCGCTCGCTTCAATGAGGTCGCGAAAGAGCTTCATGTTGAGCTCGTTGTCCTCGACGATCATGACCTTCTTAGGCATCAAATTCCCGTCCCGGCCTGCCTTCCGCTCGAAGGATGCCGCCATGCGCCCTCGCCGGTACGCACCAAACCCTGCTCAACTCTACCGCGAGATAATTGACGAAACGGAAACCGGCTGCCGGAAAAGCTTCGGATTTCACCGCGAACTCCGCATTGCAGAGACAAATGGCTTGCCGCAGGCGACGCTTGCGATTACTGCCAAAAACAGACTCATTCAACCCACAAGAAGGTAGTGATGGCAAACTCAGGGTCAATGCGCGAGGAAGCGGAAACCATTGCCGTGAAGGCATTGGGCTTCGTCGCCGCCGATCCGGAACTTCTGCCCCGCTTCCTGGCGATCACCGGCATCGAGGCGCATTCGATCCGCCAGGCCGCCGGCGAGCCGGGATTCCTGGCCGGCGTGCTGCAGTTCATCCTCGCCCACGAGCCGACGCTCATGCAGTTCGCGGCGGAAACCGGCACGCCGCCGGCTTCCGTCGGCAAGGCGCTGCGGGCGCTGCCGCTTGGCGACGACGACCATGAGCATTCGATATAAGCTACGATCGGATCGCCAAAACGCCTATGGCGTCGCTTCTTCTTCGCCGTCGTCGCCTTCATCATTCGCAACCGGATCGGCCGGCTTCACCATGACACCATTGACGGTGACCGAACCGTCCGGCTTGCCGTTGACGACCCATTCGATGCGGCCGTCCGGCAGCGTCTTGCCGAATCCCTTGATCGCAAGCGCCACCGGCACATATTGCGCGGCTTCCGGCTCCGACTTCGCTGCCGCCTGCAGGCTTTCCACGATCTTGTCATAGCCTGCGATATCGATGGTCACATTGGCCTCCGGCTTCATGCCGGCGAACGTCATCTCGCCTTCCATCGCGATTTCCATATCGCCGTTTTTCACCGTGCTGTGGCCGATGACAAATTTCGGCATCTTGGCCATGAAATCAGCGGTCAAGGTATCGCCGAAGTCGGTCGGCAGCGGTGGATTCTTGTTCAGATCAAAGGCTTCGATCGCCTTCTTCGCCATGCTGTCGAGATCGATATTGGCGCCGCCGAAACTCAGATTGACATCGGTCGGCAGCAGCGCCGTGCTCCAGGCGGGCGCGAGATTGTCAGGGATCTTCAGTTCCGCGGCCCTGATCGAGTAGTTGATTGCTCCGTTCCGGGCGATGCCGTCGGTCCCGAAGCCTGTGTCCAACTCAGTCGCCCCGAAAAGCCCGACCGGGCTTTCGACGGTGAGATCCTTGAACCCGTAGGTTCCGTCGATCCGCTCCCACAGCGGCAGCGCGGCGAGCAGCAGCGATTTGAGCTGCGCCTGGTTGGCCTTCAGTCTGGCCTCGTCTTCATTGGCGACGGCAAATGCCAGCAGATCGAGAAGCGGCCTGGTCCGCACGCCTTTGCCGGTCGCGTTCACCGCCAGCTTTGGCGATTTGATCGTGAGCGGGAATTTCAGCCCGCTCTTGGGATCGTCAAAGTCGAGCGCTTCGGCGAAATCGGCGAGCGACTGCGTTGCGGTAAAATCCACGCCGCCATTCGCAGCTTTGCTTGCGTTCATGGTGGCCGTACCGACGCCGGTGCTCACCTTGGCGCGCTGCACGGCGTCCCGGGAATTCATCGTCATCCCGGCTATCGACTGTGTGGCGCTGGTGAAAGCCGCGAGTTCGGGGTCGTAGACGCCGGAAAACTTGCCGTCTGTAATCGAGAACTCCATGCTCTGCGGGCCCTCTGGCCCCTTGAACTCGAAGGACCCGCTTTGCGACACGTCCGCCGAGACGCTCCATGTCCCGTTGCTGCCTGGTTTGACGAGCAATGCGTAGGGGCTGAAGTCGAACTTGAAGGAATTCTGCGCCGCCAGCAGGTCGACGACAGGTTTGAAGTCGACGGCGAGTTTATAGGCGTCGCCTTCCACCGAAACCTTCAGGAAGCCGCTGTCGATCGCCTTGCTGCCGAAATAGCGGGACAGATTTTCGGAGAGCTGCTTGGCACCCTCGCCGTCGACGGTCTGGCCGACGGCAGGCGCGCTGAGCGCGAGGACAAAGACGGCCGGCAGAACACGATTCACGCAGAATCTCCGTTGCTGTTTCTCTGGTAAAACTCCAGCCGCAACCGTAATCGGAAACCGTTGGGGTGCAATCCCCTCGTTGGGGCTGGAAGCCGGTCTATAACCAGCGTTCGCCCTCCGCGCTATCCTCCGGCATCGACAGTGGAGCTTCAGGTCGCCTTCTTCGACGTGACGAGGCAAGCGGCGCTGGCATTGAGCAGGCCCCAGCCGAAGACGTCGTCCTTGCCCGGCGCGCCGAGATCTTCCGCCGACTTGCCGAGCGCGTCTTGAATGTCGGCTGCGGTGGCGTTGCTGTTTGCCGATTTCATCAAGGCAGCGGCTGCGGTGACGAAGGGCGCCGCGAAGGAGGTGCCGGTCTTCGGCCGTGCGCCGCTGACCGACGCGGCCGTCCACACTTGGACGCCGGGAGCGGCCAGGTCGATATGCTCGCCGCGGCCGGCGCGCCTGTATGGGCGTTTCATGCGGTCGACCGCCGTCACCGCGATCACTTCAGCATAGGCCGCCGGATAGGCAGGCCCGGCTTTTGGGCCGCCATTGCCGGCGGCGGCGACGATCACCATGCCGCGTTCGGAGAGTCTTCGGACAACCTGCTCGAGAAGCGCATTCGCAGGACCCGACAGGCTCATATTCGTCACCTGCACGCCGCGCACCGAAAGAAGATCGAGCGCGCGAAGCAGATCGTAGGCGTCCGAGCGGTCATCCTGGCGATCGCCCCGATGAAACGCATCGACCGCGATGATCCTGGCGTGCGGCAGCAGGCCGGGAGTACGGCTGTCGGCGCCGCCGACAAGCAGGGCCGCGACGGCGGTGCCGTGCTGGCGGCCGGACTCGGGAACGCCGTCGTCCGACAGGCGAATAACTTCGACCCGGCCTTTCGAGAAGGCGTCATGCGCAGGATTGATCGCGGTGTCGATAAGGCCGATCGTGACATTGCCACCGCAGCCGGCTGGCAGTCCGCTACCGGCCGGCCAGCCGATCAGGCCCGCGGCGGCGCAGTGCGGCCCGGCACATTCGGCTTCTTGTCCCGGCCGGTAGTAATGCACGAAATCTGCCGTCGACTGCGGAGCGGCATCGACGACAAGATCGCGCGCAGCCTCCAGCGGCATGTTGGGCGGAATGCGCAGCCGAATCAGCTCCGATCCAAGAAGCTGAATGTCGGAACGGTCCAGTACGGTGAAGCCGGTTGCCTGAAGCCGACCGATCTCAGCCGAACTCAGCCCGGTCGCCACGATCTGGTCCGGTACCCGAGACGGCAAAGGGGCGGCTGGCCGTTGCGCGCGCCTGCCGCTGCGCCTTGGCGGGCGCGGAAGAAACCGATCCGTCAGCGCGCGAAACAGGTTCGGGCCGGTCGATCGGCTGGACGTCGTTCGCGAGCCACCGGGCGAAGCGCCGGACTGACCGCCGTCATCACTACCGCCATCGTCGCCACCATCGTCACCGCCACCGTCGTCATCGGCCAACGCCGATCTTGGTCCGAACTCGCCGAGCGCCAGCTGGCCGCCCGGCGCCTGAGGATCGACGAGCAATGCGACGGCGACCCAGAAAAGCAGCAGGGCTTTTGGTCTCAACCAGGAGGTGGCGCGCATGGTCTCCCTCACATTTCCGGCCATCGCATCAACATCGCGAGGCTAGCGGAGCTGTCTGGCAATAAGCTAGCCTTGCGAGGAACGGGCGCGGGGCCGCTTTATTCCAGAACCTGGAGCAACATGCCGGAAAAAGCCGACCGCGTCCAAGATCAGCTTGTCGCTTTTCTGCCGAATCTGCGCCGGTTCGCGATTGCGCTGTGCCGGTCCCGCGACATCGCGGACGATCTTGTCCAGCGTGCCTGCGAACGGGCGCTCGCCAACGAGCAGCGTTTCGAGCCAGGGACGCGCTTCGACGCGTGGATGTTCAAGATCCTGCGAAATCTGTGGATCGACGACATCCGCAAGCGCAAGGTCGCCGGCCCGCAGGACGATATCGACGAGCGCCATGACATCGCCGGCGTTTCCGGCGAGCGCGAGATGGAGGCGCGGCTGGCGCTGAACAGCGTGGCGCAAGCCATAGGCGAGCTCGCCGCCGACCAGCGCGACGTGCTGCTTCTGGTCTGCGTCGAAGAGCTTTCCTACAAGGAGGCTGCGGAAGTCCTTGCCGTGCCGATCGGGACGGTGATGAGCAGGCTGGCACGAGCGAGGAGGAATCTGGCGGAGGCGACTGGAATATCTTCGGCTCCCACCCGTTCTCCGGTCACAAAAGGGGCTGCAAAATGACCGAAGAGACTTTCTCGGACGAGATCCTGATGCGGTTCGCCGACGGTGAGCTTGATCCGGCCATGGTCGCCAGGATCGAGCAGGCGATGGAAACGGACGACCGTCTGGTTGCCAGGATTGCTGTGTTCATCGAAACCAGAGCGCAGGCGCAGGCCGCGCTGAAGCCGCTGCTCGACGAGCCGGTTCCCGAAAAACTTGTCGCGGCCGTCGAGCAGATGATCGAGGCCAGGCATGCCGGCGAGCAAGCGGCGACGGCATCGATATTGCCCTTCGGCAGCAGGCGCTTGGCAGGGCCCGCTTCGAGGTCTCGATGGATGCTGCCAATTGCCGCCTCTCTCGCGGCGGCAATTGGCGGCGGGCTCGCCGGCTATTGGGCAGCAGGCAGCAACGAACGCACGCAGGGCGGCTTGTGGGTTGCCGGTGTCATCAGGCCGGGCCTGGCCCAGGCCCTTGAAACGGTCGAGTCCGGCAAGGAAATCAAGCTCGCCGGGATCAGCGACCGGTTCCGGGCCATCGCTACGTTCCGTAACGATTCGCAGGATTTGTGCCGCGAATTCGAGGTCGACTCGCAGGACCGCTCCACGGTGATGTCGGTCGCCTGCCGTTCCGGCGACGAATGGCGCGTCAGCTTCGCGGTCGTGGCGCCCGGCGACGCCGGAGGCTATGCCCCGGCCTCGTCGACCGAAGCCCTCGACGCCTATCTTTCGGCGATCGAAGCAGGCGCTCCGATGACAGCCGAGGAGGAAGTCAAAGCGCTGGACGAGATCCGTCAAAAGGACCGGAAGTGAAACTGCGACGGCCCGGCTGCTCTGACCCGGCTTGCTCTGACCCGGCTTGCTCTGAAATGGAATCCAACTTTCTTTGAATGGAATAAAGCCGGCGATCGCCCGTTACTCCGCCGGGCCGCAGCTGCCGGTCCGGTCTGAAACAAGGAGTAACTACCATGACAAGACACTGGAAGCTCAAGTCGACACTGGTCGCAGGAATGGCAGCGCTCGCAAGCACCACGGCACAGGCGAAGGAGTCTGCCGCGGGGGCGCCGGAAACCGAGCGTCCGCCGGCGGCAATGTCCAGCCAAAGCGACGGTTCCTTCATCGTCGCTGGCAACAGCTCTTCAAATTCGAGCTCCAATTCGTCGTCCAACGGTTCGTCGAATTCCAGCTCTAATTCGTCGAGCAATTCGAATTCGAACTCGTCTTCGAACTCCAGCTCCAATTCCTCGAGCAACTCGAATTCGAACTCATCGTCGAACAGTTCCGCCAACTCGAACTCGAACGGTTCGGATCGCGGGTGGGCGCGCAACTGGCGGCGTTGACGTTGGCCGGGTGATAGAGCGACGGCGCTTCGACCCGCCGCTTTGGCAATCGACCGAGAAACGGGGGCCAGCTGGCTCCCGTTTCGCATTCGCTGGCGATTGGCGCAGAACCTGTGATGGCGGAGCGAGGCGCCCCCCTCTGTCCTGCCGGACATCTCCCCCACTTGGGGGGAGATCGGCGGCTTCGGCGACGGCGCCAATTTTTCAACGTTGAAAATTGGCGAAAGCCGAGGGGAGCCAATCTCCCGCCAAGTGGGGGAGATGTCCGGCAGGACAGAGGGGGGCGCGAAGGATCACTGCAGATCAGCATTAGGGGTCTGCGCCGCTTCGCTTCGCGCCCCTGGCCAATCCACAAGGAAACGGGGCCCAGCGGCCCCGTTTCGCATTGTTCTCCAGAAAAAGCCTAGCGGGCCGCGCGGGCCCATTTGCGATACCAGCCTTCGCTGGCAATCGTGTTGCGGTAGACCGCTTCGCGCTCGGTCGCCTCGGCTCCGGTCTCCGCCTGGATTTCGGCCTTGAGCGCCGCATCTTCGCGGCGAAACGGTATGACCTGGACCAGCGGCGTTCCCTTTTCGATGACGTAGAGGCCATCCGGCGCCGTCGCAAAGAACGGAAAATGGATGTGGGCTGCGTAGGTGTCGGTATCGACGATGCCGGCGACGCATTCGAAAGGCTGAGCCGGCCGATTGAGCGGCGGCAGGAACAGACAACTCCAGCCCGGCGGGGTACGGATCGACCAGTAATTGTGAAATTTGCATGGCGGTGCCGGTTCCTTCGGATTGCCGGCGACCTGATGCGCGCCATGATTGCTGACCATCACCCTGTCGAACTCCCAGCCGGCATCGACGGCGCTGCCGCCATCCTTGACCTCAAGGCGGACTGTCGCCGCGAGCGGCAGGATCCAGCCGGTTGTCATCGCGTCGAGAAATGGCATGCAGCGCTTGACGGTCAGGCCATTGTTGGTGGCCGAGGCTTGCTGCGCATCGACCGGCGGCAGTTTGCGGAACCAGTCCGGCAGGACCGTCTTGGCCGCTACCGGCGGCGCGATGACGCCATGATCTTCCGGCCGACAGGCAAACCGGATCGAGCGAGAGGTCTTCTGAGAAGTCTGGGAAAAATGAAACATCGATGGCCTCCATGGAAAAATCCGAGGAGGAACGGGCCGCAGTCGGATTTATTCCCGGGTGGGCGTCTGATATGCAGGCCGACTACGATAGTTCGGCCGCGGCGCGCACAGCAGCGTTGGCTAAAGCACCAATCGCATCAGCGGCCGGCCAGCCTTGCGCTCGACCAGCCTCTCGAAACCGGCTTTCTCGAAGACCCGCGACGAGCCGACGAACAGCCCGATCGAACGCGAATCTTTCGACAGGTCGATCGGACATGCCTCGACCAGCCGCGCGCCATTCTGGCGAGCAAATTCGATCCCGCCTTCGACCAGCCGGTGCGTCACGCCCCTGCCGCGTGCCTTGACGCGGATGAAGAAGCAGGAAATCGCCCAGACGCCCGGATCGGTGGCGTCGGCGGGATCGACCGGCGCCGACCCCCTGCCCTTGTTGTTCCATTCGGGCACGTCGGCGCGCGGGCCGATCTGCATCCAGCCGACCGCCTTGCCATTCTCGAACGCCAGCACGCCCGGTGGCGGCCCGGCCTCGATCCGCGCCTTGATGTGGTCCTTGTCGCGTTCCCGGTTGCCGGCGCGGCGCGCTGCCGGCGACAGCCGGAAATGTGTGCACCAACAGCCGAAGCAGGCACCCTGCTTA
This sequence comes from Mesorhizobium sp. WSM4816, assembly GCF_055811535.1. NCBI lineage: Bacteria > Pseudomonadati > Pseudomonadota > Alphaproteobacteria > Hyphomicrobiales > Phyllobacteriaceae > Mesorhizobium > Mesorhizobium sp. WSM4816. Next base: position 282,559 of record NZ_JBVVQR010000005.1, read on the forward strand.
CCGAAAAGATCTTCAAAATCCGCCCAAAGCTCGGGCACCAGCGGCGCTATGGTCGTATTCACGAACTCTCTCCCGGCCCACCGCCTTGTCGTGGCGTCCGTCCTGACGTACCATTGCTTTTGTTCTCTTTATGTTCGCAGCGATGGCGGTTCCTGTCAACAATCCCGATCACGGTTTTTGCCGCGACTGCCTGACCTTTCAGCGCGGTGAGGTACGGCGCTGTGAGCGCTGCGGCAGTCCACGGCTGGCCCGCCATCCGGAGCTCTACCGGCTGCATCTTGCCCATATCGATTGCGACGCGTTTTATGCGGCGGTCGAAAAGCGCGACAACCCGGCGCTGAAGGACCGGCCGTTGATCATCGGCGGCGGCAAGCGCGGCGTCGTCTCCACCGCTTGCTACATCGCCCGCATCCGCGGGGTGCGCTCGGCGATGCCGATGTTCAAGGCGCTCGAAGCCTGTCCGGAAGCGGTCGTCATCCCACCGGACATGGAAAAATATGGTCGCGTCGGCCGCGAGGTGCGCGCCATGATGCAGGCGCTGACGCCGCTGGTCGAGCCGATCTCCATCGACGAAGCGTTTCTGGACCTTGCCGGCACCGAGCGCCTGCATGGCTTGCCGCCGGCGGTGGTGCTGGCACGCTTCGCGCTCGAGGTGGAGAAGGAGATCGGCATCACCGTTTCATCAGGCCTTTCCTACTGCAAGTTCTTGGCCAAGGTGGCGTCGGACTTTCGCAAGCCGCGCGGCTTTTCGGTGATCGGCCAAGCCGAGGCGACCGGCTTTCTGGCCGAGCAGCCGGTGACGCTGATCTGGGGGGTGGGAAAAGCCTTCGCCGCCACGCTTGAGCGCGACGGCATCCGCACCATCGGCCAGTTGCAGCGCGTGCAGCACGGCGACCTGATGCGCCGCTACGGCGTGATGGGCGACCGGCTGTACCATCTTTCACGCGGCGAGGACGACCGCCGCGTTCACCCCGACCAGGATGCGAAAAGCGTCTCGGCAGAGACCACTTTCGACACCGACATCGCCTCCCCCGAGCAACTGGTTTCGGTGCTGAGAGCGCTGTCGGAAAAAGTCTCGGGGCGGCTGAAGAAGTCGGGCATTGCCGGGCGCACCGTCGTGCTGAAGCTGAAGACGCAGGATTTCAAGACCCGCACGCGCAACCGGCAGCTCGGCGACCCGACACGGCTGGCCGACCGCATATTCTCGGCCGGGCTCGAGTTGCTGCGCAAGGAGGCGGACGGCACCAGATACCGGCTGCTCGGCATCGGCGTCAGCGACCTCTCGAATGACGAAAAGGCCGATCCGCCCGACCTCGTCGATATCCAGTCACGCAAGCGTGCCATGGCCGAAGGCGCCATCGACAGGTTGCGCGACAAGTTCGGCCGCAGGGCGGTGGAGACCGGCTACACCTTCGGTAAGGGCCGCAACGCCCACCCGCCAGAGCCGATCGAGGATTAGTTTAAGCATGACCCCGAACCGAATGTCCGCGCAAGCGAAAAGCGGATCCAGTTCTCGGAAAGACCACGCTCAAACAAGACAAGGTAAAGCGGGCCGCTTCAGGTGCGTCGCAAATCGATCCGGCTGGTCATCACGCGCTCGCCGGTTTTCGGGTCGACGTCGATAACGGTCAGCCGCATGCCGTCCTCGCCGTTCTTCTCGACGGTCATTTGCGCCGTGCGATCGCCGTTGACCTCCTTCGCCCAGCGGATGCCGAGATTGATCGCATTGCCCGAGCGCCTGCCGCTGAGCTGCGCCGGCCCGGTGCGGGATCCGACATAGGTGCCGGTGTACTTCGTCCCGCTGGACTTCAGGTCGGCACTGATGGCGCGCGTCACCACGACGAGACCGCGGCAGGTGCCGTCCAGTGACAGTGAACTCGATGTCGCGTCGGAATTGAAGCGGCAGGAGACGTTCACCGTCGGCGCCTCGGTGGTTACCTTGACGGTGCCCTTGCCGGCAAAATTCCCCTCGAACGAGCGAAGAAAATCGGCCTCATCGGCATGAGCCGCGCCGGCGGCAGCCGCCAGGCAGCCGGCAAGTGCAAATCGTGCACATGATTTCATTGGATCTCTCCCCTTGATCTGGCTGTTGGACCAACGCTCGCCGTGACGGCAGGTTCCGCCTTCAGCATGACCGTTTTGCAACGTGCCGCTCTGGCCCAGCCGAATGCGTCGACTAGCGGTTGCGGTGAAAGTCCCGACTTGCGACATAGCGCGCATGGCACCCTCGCCCTCGATCCCCCAGGCCGCGTTCTGGATGGCGCTGTCGATCGCATCGTTTCTGACGATGTCGGTCGCCGGCCGCGCCACGACCGCCGAGCTCAACGTCTTCCAGGTGCTGGAGCTGCGCTCGGTGATCGGCCTGTTCATCCTCCTGCCGCTGGTGATGATGTCAGGCGGTTTTGCGGCAATGCGCAGCAAACGCCCTGCCGCCCATATCGCCCGCAACGTCGTCCATTTTGTCGGCCAGGCGGCATGGCTCTACGCCTTGACATTGATCCCGCTGGCCGTGCTGATCTCCATCGAATTCACGACGCCGATCTGGACGGCCATTCTGGCGGTCGGCTTTCTTGGTGAAAGACTAAGCCGGCCAAGACTAGCGGCGATCGTGCTCGGGCTGATCGGTGTGCTGATCATCGTCCGTCCGGGCGTCGGCTCCGTCGATCCGGGACATGTTGTCGTGCTGGGTGCCGCGGTCTGCTTCGGCATATCCGTGGTCCTGGTCAAATCGTTGACGCGGACGGACAGCGTCGTGTCCATCATCTTCTGGATGCTGGTCATCCAGTCGGTGCTCGGGCTGATCCCGGCGCTCTACGAATGGGGCAACCCGCCGCTCGAACTGTGGCCGTGGATCCTGCTGATCGCCTTCACCGGCATGTCGTCGCATTTCTGCATGGCGCGTGCACTCGCCTATGCCGACGCCACCGTCATCTCGCCGATGGACTTTTTGCGCGTGCCGCTGTCGGCGCTGATCGGCTGGCTGCTGTATCAGGAGCAGATCGACGCCTTCACCGCCGGGGGCGCCTTGCTGATCCTGCTGGGCAATCTGCTCAATCTGCAGAAAAAGGCGACCAAACCAGCGGAAGTGGCAGCGTCTTAGCATTTTGCAGCCAAACGTCTTCGTTTGGCGTCCGACAAAATGCGTCAAAGCAAAGAGCTACCGCGCGGTTTTGGTTTCACAAAACCGCCTCGCATTTCAGTCGCCTTCGTCGGGTATGTTGAGGAGATGCCCGCAGGCCTTGCAGTGGACGGCGTCGGCTTCATGCCGCTGAAGGCCGCATTGCGGGCACGGGAAGAAGACCTTGTTGGGACGGAAGAGCGCCTGTGCCAGCCTGACGAACAGCGATATGCCGATAATCATGGTAACGATCGCGGTGAGCTTGCCGGCTATTCCCGGCAGGACGATGTCGCCGAAGCCGGTCGTGGTCACCGTGGCGACAGTGAAATACAGCGCATCGACATAGCCTTCGAGGCCGGCCCCGGTGCGGAAGAAGAAGGTGTAGACGAAACCGGTGACGACAAACAGGAATGTCAGGAGATTGATGACTGCGTGGCTTGCCTCGCGCCATTTTTTGAGGCCGCGCATCTCGAAAAACCGCCACAGCGCGCCGCTGCGCGACAGCGACCACAGCCGCAATATGCGCAGGAATCCCAAATTGGCCAGCGCCGAAGGCATCAGCAGCGTCAGCAGGATGAAGCCGTCGACCCACGACGTCGGCTGCTTCATCAGGCGCAGCATGTCGTTTGACGCCAGCAGCCGGGCAATCATGTCGGCGGCGACAAGCGCTGCCACTGAATAATCGAGCCAGAGGAACGAGGACGATTCCTGGATCACCGGTGTGGCGATGAAGAAGGCGATGATGGCAAGGTCGATGATAACAGCCGCCAGCTGAAACCGGAAAGCCGCAGGCGTGCGCCCGTGATAGAGTTTGCGCAATGTGTCGCGCAGCCGCGTCAAGGCTGAAAAATCCTGCACTCCGTCCCTTTTCGGCGCCTTCATGACAACTGCGATAACGCTCGCTGCGACAGCCGTCCAGTGGGCAGAGCAGGGGGAAGCCGCTGTGGCTTGAGAACATCCGCAGCGTTCCAGACCCGGAAAGCAATCAGACCGGTTCCGCCTCGATGATGCTGATGCGAGGTCCGGCTTCAACGATATTGGCGACCCGAAAATCCGACGCCGCAAGCAGCAACCTGAATTCTTCCGCCGTGCGCTCCTGCCCGCCCGGCATGACCAGCATGTTCAGATCGCCGAATTTTGCGACGGCGCCTTCATTGGGCGGCGCCAGAATGCTCTCGAGCACCAGCAGTTTGCCTTCCGGGCGAATCGCCCGGCGGCAGGTTTTCAGGATCCGGATGTTTGTGTCGTCGTCCCAGTCATGCAGGATCCATTTAAGCACAATCGCATCGGCTCCTTCGGGCACCGAGACGAAGAAATCGCCGGCGACGATGTCGCAGCGATCGGCGACAGCCGCGGCGTCAAAGACCGGGCCGGCCTTCGCCACGACCTGCGGCTGATCAAATAGAATGCCGCGTTGGCCGGGATTGCGGCGGAGGATTTCGGCAAGCAGCGCGCCCTGCCCGCCGCCTACATCCATAACGACAGAGAACCGCCGGAAGTCATAGGCCGCGAGCACCGCAGCGGCGACGCCACGCGACATCGCCGTCATCGCCCGGTCGAAAACGACGGACTCTTCCGGATGCTCTGCCCGGTATTCCCAAACGCCCTTGCCATAAGCGTGGCGAAAGGCGTTTTCGCCGGTGCTGACACTGTGCAGCAGATCGCTCCATGCCTGACGGAAATACGGCCGTCCGGCCAGAATTGCCCACGACGCGACCGAATGCTGAACGTCGGATCGCAACGCGCCGCCAACCGGGGTCAGCGAGAAGGATCGGTCTTCCGCTTCATGGAACACGCCGGCCGACGCAAGGGCGCGCAGCAGCCGGTAGAGCGCCTGCGGATGGGTATTGGTCAGCACGGCCAGTTCGCCGCTGGTGCGTTTTCCGTCCTTGAGATGGTCTGCAATGCCCAGCGTGGCGGCGACGCATATCGCCTGAGATACCTGGAAGCCATTGACCATTTTCTGGAGTTCGGCAGCGGCATCCCGCTCATCCATGACGCACTCCCCCCGGCCGCCAAAAGACCCAGGCCGCCGAGCCCACAATACCAGCGGCATCGTCACCAGGCAATGCGACCGGGCTGGCGGAATACGGTCGTTAGCTCACACCAACTCCACCTCCACCACGCCCGGCACCGCCCGCATGGCCGAGGCGATCTGTGGCGAGACGCGGTAACGGTTGGGCAGTTCGATCTCGACCTCGCCCTGCGCCTCGTCCTTGATGACGATAATGCTCACCAGGCTGTCGCCGCGCTGGGTAAGCTGCGATTGAATCGCCGACGCCGGCCGGTCATCCCTGACAAAAATGCGCAAGGCTTTTTGGATGCGGCTTGCCTCGTCCTCCAGCGACTGCACCGTCTGGATGCGCAGATTGACGCCTTCGGGCCTGTCCTCGGCCGAAACTGTGACCACCACCGAACGGCCGGGCTCGAGCAGGTCGCGATATTGCGCCAGACCTTCGGAAAACAGCACTGCTTCATACTGGCCCGACGTGTCGGAGAACTGCACGACGCCCATCTTGTTGCCGGTGCGCGTCTTGCGCTCCTGCTTGGTGGTGACGGTGCCGGCAAGCCGCCCGGCGGCAGCGCCGCGTTTGACGGCGCCCGAGAACTCGGCCCAGGTCTGCACCCGCATCTTCTGCAGCGCCGCCTTGTATTCGTCCAGCGGGTGCGCCGAGAGATAGAAGCCGACCACCTGAAATTCACGGTGCAGGCGGTCGGCGGCAAGCCACGGGTCGGTCGCCGGCAGGTTGAGCGCCTGCGACTGCGCCCCGAGCGAGGCGCCGAAAATGTCGTGCTGGCCCGACATTGCATTCTGCTGCGCAAGCGACGCCAGCCCCATCATCCGCTCGACGCCCGCCATCATCGCGGCGCGGTCGTGACCGAAGCAGTCGAGCGCGCCGGCCATGATCAGGCTTTCGAAGACGCGTTTGCCGACGATCTTCGGGTCGACCCTTTCGCAAAAATCGGCGAGGTTCTTGAACGGTTTTTCGCCGCGCATGGCGACGATATGCTCGACCGCCGCGTCGCCGACGCCCTTGAGCGCGGCCAGCGAATAGAAGATCCGGTTCTCGGCGACTTCGAAGGCGCGGAAGCTTGATATCACCGACGGCGCCACGACATCGATACCGAGGCGCAGCGCATCCTGGCGGAAATCAGCGAGTTTATCGGTGTTGCCCATGTCGAGCGTCATCGACGCGGCCAGGAATTCGACCGGGTAGTGCGCCTTCAGATAGGCCGTCTGGTAGGAAACGACCGCATAGGCGGCGGCATGCGACTTGTTGAAACCATAGTCGGCGAACTTTGCCAGCAGGTCGAAAATGAAGTCGGCTTGCGGCTTGCCGACGCCGCGCTCGATCGCGCCCGAGACGAAGCGCTCGCGCTGCTTGTCCATCTCGGCGCGGATCTTTTTGCCCATGGCGCGACGCAACAGGTCGGCTTCGCCCAGCGAATAGCCGGCAAGCTCCTGCGCGATCTGCATCACCTGTTCCTGGTAGACGATGACGCCTTGCGTCTCCTTCACCAGATGGTCGATCTTCGGATGGATCGACGCCATCTCCTCCTCGCCGTGCTTTCTGGCGTTGTAGGTCGGGATGTTCTCCATCGGGCCGGGCCGGTAAAGCGCGACCAGCGCAATGATGTCCTCGATGCAGTCGGGCCGCATGCCGATCAGCGCCTTGCGCATGCCGGCACTTTCCACCTGGAACACGCCGACCACTTCGCCGCGTGACAGCATGGCATAGGTGTCGGGGTCGTCGAGCGGAATGTGGGCAAGATCGATCTCGATGCCGCGGCGGCGGATCAGCTTGACCGCGGTCTCCAGCACCGTCAGCGTCTTCAGGCCGAGGAAGTCGAACTTCACCAGGCCGGCCTGCTCGACATACTTCATGTTGAACTGGGTGACCGGCATGTCCGAGCGCGGATCGCGGTACATCGGCACCAGCTCCCACAGCGGCCGGTCGCCGATGACGATGCCGGCGGCATGCGTCGAGGCGTGGCGGTAGAGCCCTTCCAGCTTCTGCGCCATGTCGAGCAGCGTCTGCACGATCGGCTCGCGCTCGGCCTCCTCGGCAAAGCGCGGCTCGTTGGCGATGGCGTCGGCGAGCTTGACCGGATTGGCCGGGTTCGACGGCACCATTTTGCTGAGCTTGTCGACTTGGCCATAGGGCATCTGCAGCACGCGGCCGACATCGCGCAGCACCGCGCGGGCCTGCAGCGTGCCGAAGGTGATGATCTGGCCGACCTGGTCGCGTCCGTATTTCTGCTGGACGTAGCGGATGACCTCCTCGCGCCGGTCCTGGCAGAAATCGATGTCGAAGTCGGGCATCGACACGCGGTCGGGATTGAGGAAGCGCTCGAACAGCAGCGAGAAGCGCAGCGGATCGATGTCGGTGATGGTCGTCGAATAGGCGACCAGCGAGCCGGCGCCCGAGCCGCGCCCCGGCCCGACCGGAATGCCCTGCGCCTTCGCCCATTTGATGAAGTCGGCGACGATCAGGAAGTAGCCGGGGAATTTCATCTTCTCGATGATGCCGAGCTCGAATTCCAGCCGTTCGCGATATTGCTCGACCGTATAGCCAGGGGCGAGGCCGTGCGCGGCGCGCCGCGCCTCCAGCCCTTCATGCGCCTGCCTGGAAAGCTCCTGCGCCTCCGCCTTCACCGCCGCGTCGGCGTCGGCGACATCGCCGCCGGCAAAGCGCGGCAGGATCGGGTTGCGGGTCTTGGGATAGTAGGAGCAGCGCAGCGCGATCTCGACGGTGTTGTCGATCGCCTCCGGCAGATCGGCGAACAGCCTCGCCATCTCGGCCTGGCTTCTCAGAAAATTGTCGGGCGACAGCCGCCGGCGATTGTCGACGGCGACGACCGACCCTTCGGCGATGGCGATCAGCGCATCATGCGCCTCATAGTCGTCGCGCGAGGAGAAAAACGCCTCGTTGGTGGCAACCAGCGGCAAGTCATTGATATAGGCGAGGTCGACTGACGATTTCTCGATGGCCCGGTCATAGCCGGAAACCCGTTCCAGCTCGACGTAGAGCCGGTCGCCGAACAGCGCCTTGAGCGCCAGAAGCCGCGTCTCGGCGAGGTCGCGGCGGTCCTCTTTCAGCGCGTTGCCGATCGGGCCGCGCGGCCCGCCGCTGAGACAGATCAGGCCGTCGCAATGGCCTTGCAGCATCTCGGTCGTCAGATGCACGGCCTCGCCGGGCGGCGTTTCCAGATAGACCCGGCTGACCAGCCTGACCAGGTTGCTGTAGCCGGCCCCGGTCGCCGCGATCAAAACCACGGGCCGCATTTCCGGGCCTTGCCGCCTGCGGTCGCGCTGGCTGTCGCTGGCTTCACCGGAAAAAGCGAGAGCGGTCTGGCAGCCGATGATCGGCTGGATACCCTCCTTCACCGCCTTTTGAGCAAATTCGAGCGCGCCGAACAGATTGTTGGTGTCGGTGACGGCAATCGCCGGGGCGTCATCCCTCACCGCATGGCCGACGATCGTACCCAGCTGCAAGGCGCCTTCGAGCAGCGAATAGGCCGAATGCACGCGCAGATGAATGAACGGCCGCGCCGGCGCTTCCGGCCGCGACGCCTTCACAAAGGCCTCGCGCCGCAACGGATCGCGGGGAAGTGTCTCATTCGCCATTTTTTTATCGCCGTTTGAGAGGACTCAGTCGATGAGGATGTATTGTCCGGCACCGGACGATGCGAGTCCAGCGACAGGCCAATTGTCGATGCTGGCGCTGCCCCTCATCCGCCTGCCGGCACCTTCTCCCCGTATAGTGACGGGGCGAAGGGGCTGGCCGCAACCTTGGCTCCCATCTACAACGCTGGAGATTGGCGAAATCCTGTGCGAAGGCCCCTTTCTCCCCGTCACTATACGGGGAGAAATGCCCGGCAGGGCAATGAGGGGCAGCGCCAACCAATGCAATTGCCTTGTAACTGTCGATGGTGCCAAGTGACGGCATCCTCACGCAAATTCCATGATCACCGCGTCGACGGCGAGACTGTCGCCCGGTTTTGCCTTGAGTTTCGACACGGTGAGATCGCGCTCGGCGCGCAGCACGTTTTCCATCTTCATCGCCTCGACGACCGCCAGCGTCTCGCCGGCCTTGACCTCCTGCCCTTCGGCAACGGCGATCGACACGACAAGGCCGGGCATCGGGCAGAGCAGCATCTTCGACGTATCCGGCGCCACTTTTTCCGGCATCAGCCTTTCGAGCTCGGCGGTGCGCGGCAGCATGGCGCGTGCGCTCACCGACATGCCTTTCCAGGCGACGCGAAGCCCGTTCAGCACCGGCCTGACCTGCGCAGCGATCCTTCGGTCGCCGACCATGCCGCGCCAGACGAGATCGCCCGGCCGCCAGTCGGACGCCACCGTCAGCGCCGTGCCGCCGTCGATCGACAGACCGAGCTCCATCGGAATGGAGATCATGCCTTCGATAACCGAAGCCGAAAGGTAATCCTTGCCGATCTTGACCACCCAGTCGCGTATAAGCACACCAGAATGCGGCGCCAGCCGCCCGCCGAGCCGGTCGAGCCGGTCGCGGCGCAGCAGTTCGACCGCGGCGGCGATCGCTGCGAGAACGGCCTTTTCCTCGCTATCAGGCACGATCGGCGCGAAGCCGTCGGGATATTCCTCTGATATGAAGGCGGTCGATATCCGCCCTTCCCGCCAGCGCGGATGCTGCATAAGTGCTGCCAGGAACGGCATGTTGTGCTCGATGCCGTCGACGACAAAACTGTCGAGCGCTTCCGACATGGCGTCTATTGCCGCGAGCCGAGTCGGCGCCCAGGTGCACAGCTTGGCCACCATCGGGTCATAAAACATCGAGATTTCCGAACCCTCGGTAACCCCGGTATCGTTGCGGACGACGACCTCGCCGAACTGTCCCTCTTGCGGTGGCCGGTATCTCGTCAGCCGGCCGATCGACGGCAGGAAATTGCGATACGGGTCCTCGGCGTAGAGCCGGCTTTCCACCGCCCAGCCGTTCAGCTTGACGTCGCTTTGCTTGATGGCGAGCTTTTCGCCGGCTGCTATGCGGATCATCTGCTCGACTAGGTCAATGCCGGTGACGAGCTCGGTCACCGGATGCTCGACCTGCAATCGTGTATTCATTTCAAGGAAATAGAAGTTCTTTTCGCTGTCGACGATGAACTCGACCGTGCCGGCGCTCTGGTAGTCGACCGCGCTGGCCAGCGCCACCGCCTGCTCGCCCATGGCTTTCCGGGCCCTGGCGTCGAGGAAAGGTGAAGGCGCCTCTTCGACGACCTTCTGGTTGCGGCGCTGGATCGAGCATTCGCGCTCGCCGAGATAAAGCGCATTGCCATGCGCGTCGGCCAGCACCTGGATCTCGATGTGGCGCGGATCCACCACGAACTTTTCGATGAAGACGCGGTCGTCACCGAACGAGCTTTTGGCCTCCGACCGCGCCCGGTCGAACCCGTCGCGCACCTCGGCCTTGCTCCAGGCGATGCGCATGCCCTTGCCGCCGCCGCCGGCCGAGGCCTTGATCATCACGGGATAGCCGATCTCGCCGGCTATTTTCTCGGCATGACCGGCATTCTCGATGACGCCGAGCCAGCCGGGCACCGTGCTGACCCTGGCTGCATTGGCGAATTTCTTCGATTCGATCTTGTCGCCCATCGCCCTGATCGCTCCGGGTTTCGGGCCGATGAAGACGATGCCTTCCTGCTCCAGCGCTTCACAGAAGGAGGCGCGTTCGGACAAAAACCCGTAGCCGGGATGCACGGCTTCAGCACCCGTCGCCTTGCAGGCGGCAATGATCTTCTCCGGCACCAGATAGCTCTCAGATGCCGGCGAAGGCCCGATATGGACAGCCTCGTCGGCCATCTCGACATGCACGGCGTCACGATCGGCGTCCGAATAGACCGCGACGGTGGCGATGCCCATCTTGCGCGCCGTCTTGATGACGCGGCAGGCGATCTCGCCACGATTGGCGATCAGGATTTTTGTGAACATACGGGTTTTGTTCCCTCGGCTGCCTTTCTTTTATGGGCTTGGCCCGGCCGGTCAAGGCACGTAGGCGCATATCCGGGCGTAAGTCGGCTGGTGCTGACCAAAAGCGCGCTACGAACTGTCAATTCGTCCCATAGTCCAGAACCTGCAGATACGCTAAAGCTCGCCTCGATTGCCGATTTGGCTTGAGAGGAGAGCCCCGATGAAAACCCGTGCCGCTGTCGCTGTCGCCGCCGGAAAGCCGCTGGAAATCCTGGAGGTCGATCTCGACGGCCCGCGAGCCGGCGAGGTGCTGGTCGAGATCAAGGCGACCGGCATCTGCCACACCGACGAGTTCACGCTGTCGGGCGCCGATCCCGAAGGCATTTTTCCGGCGATCCTCGGCCATGAGGGCGCCGGGATCGTCGTCGATGTCGGCAAGGGCGTCACCTCGGTCAAGAAGGGTGACCACGTCATCCCGCTCTACACGCCGGAATGCCGGCAATGCCCGTCCTGCCTGTCCAGAAAGACCAATCTGTGCACCGCGATCCGTGCCACGCAGGGGCAAGGGCTGATGCCGGACGGCTCGTCGCGCTTCTCGATCGGCAAGGACAAGATCTTCCACTATATGGGCTGCTCGACCTTTACCAACTTCACCGTGCTGCCCGAGATTGCGGTGGCCAAGGTCAATCCCGACGCGCCCTTCGACAAGATCTGCTACATCGGCTGCGGCGTCACCACCGGCATCGGCGCGGTGATCAACACAGCCAAGGTCGAGATCGGCGCCACGGCCGCCGTCTTCGGCCTCGGCGGCATCGGCCTCAACGTCATCCAGGGGCTGCGCCTTGCCGGCGCCGACATGATCATCGGCGTCGACCTGAACAACGACAAGAAGGAATGGGGCGAGAAATTCGGCATGACGCATTTCGTCAATCCGAAGGAGATCGACGGCGATATCGTGCCCTATCTCGTCAACATGACAAAACGCGGCGCCGACCAGATCGGCGGCGCCGACTATACGTTCGACTGCACCGGCAGCACCAAGGTGATGCGCCAGGCGCTGGAAGCTTCGCACCGCGGCTGGGGCAAGTCGGTGGTCATCGGCGTTGCCGGCGCCGGCCAGGAGATCTCGACGCGGCCGTTCCAGCTGGTCACCGGCCGCACCTGGATGGGCACCGCCTTCGGCGGAGCGCGCGGCCGCACCGACGTGCCGAAGATCGTCGACTGGTACATGGACGGCAAGATCGAGATCGACCCGATGATCACCCACACGCTGAAGCTGGAGGACATCAACAAGGGTTTTGACCTGATGCACGAAGGCAAGAGCATCAGGAGCGTGGTGGTCTATTGAGAAATCGCGACGTGGCGGGAGGAAGCAAGGCAATCGCTTCAGGTCTGCGCCGCCCCTCATTGCCCTGCCGGGCATTTCTCCCCGTATAGTGACGGGGAGAAAGACGCCTTCGCAAAGGGATTTCGCCAATCTGCAGCGTGGCAGAAAGCGTGCCGAGGTTGCGGCCAGCCCCTTCGCCCCGTCACTATACGGGCAGAAGGTGCCGGCAGGCGGATGAGGGGCAGCGCCGACCTTTGACCGATCGAACATCAAGCCAGGCACAATCGCCCGGCTCCATACGCTTGGAACGAACCATGCCCGCACCCGCCATTTACGTCGATGCCGATGCCTGTCCGGTGAAGGCCGAGGTCGAAAAAGTCGCCGAGCGCCATGGCGTCGTCGTCACCTTTGTCTCCAATGGCGGCCTGCGCCCGTCGCGCGATCCGATGATCCGCAACGTCGTCGTGTCGAAAGGCGCCGACGCGGCGGACGACTGGATCGTCGACAATGCCCAGCCCAACGACATCGTCGTGACATCAGACATCCCGCTTGCCGCCCGCACGGTGGCGCTCGGCGCCCATGTGCTTGGGCCGACCGGACGCCCGTTCACGCCGGAAACGATCGGCATGGCGGTGGCGATGCGCGACCTCAAGCAGCATCTGCGCGAGACCGGCGAAAGCAAGGGCTACAATGCCAGTTTCGCGCCACAGGACCGCTCGCGGTTTCTCGGCGAGCTCGACCGCATCCTGCGGCGTGCGCTGAAATCCGCCGCACTGGGCTAGCGCTTGACCCCGAACCGGAGGTCAGCGCAGCAAGACCGGAATCGAACTTCGGCATCATGCGCACAGTCTAAAGTGCTATAATGTTCGAGCCCTAAGAGACGAGCGGCGGTAAGACGGACCGCCATCAGAGGCCGGGCCATGACGACCGAGACGCCCCTGAAGACACCACTGCACCGCCACATGCAGTTCGCGGTGTCGGCCTGCATCGGTGTAGTGGCACTGGCGATCGCGCTGGTCTTGCGCACTCCGCTCGCCTTTTCGATCGGCGCCAATGCGTTTTTCGCCGCCTACACCGTCATCGTCGTCGCCCAGATGCCGCTGCTCACCGGCCGCTTTTAAGCAAGAACGCGCGGGCCACCGACCAGCCGGTGCTAGTCATCTTTGCGGTGACGCTGATTGTCGTCACCATTGCCATATCTCGCTGTTCCAATTGATCAATCGCGAGGGCAGCGCGCATCCTGTCGAACTCACCTTCGCGCTGCTGTCGATCCCCCTCGGCTGGTTCACCATCCACGCCATGACGGCACTGCACTACGCCCATGATTACTGGGTCAACGATGAAGAGACCGACCCCGGCAGCAACGCGAAGCAGAAAAAGCCGGTCGGCGGCCTCGTATTTGCCGGTAAGGAGCGGCCGGACGGCTGGGATTTCCTCTACTTCTCGACCACCGTCGGCATGACCTCGCAGACCTCCGATACCGCGGTCTCGACCACGCAAATGCGTCACATCATGCTTTTGCATTCGATCCTGTCGCTCTTTTTTAATACAGTGATTGTCGCCGCCGCGGTCAACCTCGCCGTCAGTCTCGGGAGCCGGTAGCACCGGGCAGTCTGTAATAATTCCGTGATCGGATGAAACACCGCTTTGGCTGGCAACGTATTGGGAGGAGAACGATCGGAAAGGCCGACTGAGCGGCCGGAAGGACATGAAAAAATGCAATCGGTTGCCAGGAGCCAATCCACTGTCGGGCCAGATACTGCCGCGCCGAAAGATGCAACGCTGATCTACCGGCAGTCGCGCTGGACGCGGCTGACGCACTGGCTCTGGGCCATTTCGCTGTTCTTCATGCTGCTTTCCGGCCTGCAGATCTTCAATGCCCGCCCCCAGCTCTATATCGGCAAGGAATCGGGATTCGCATATAACAACACCATCTTCGCCATCGGCGCCGAGAACACCGCAAACGGCCCGCGCGGCTACACCGAAATCTTCGGCAAGCGCTTCGACACAACCGGTGTGCTCGGCTGGTCGGGGCCGGCGGGTCGGGAGACGTCCCGCGCCTTCCCGTCCTGGGCGACAATCCCCTCCTATTACGACCTCGGCACCGCCCGCGTCGTCCATTTCTTCTTCGCCTGGATACTGTCCACGACCCTGGTCGTGTGGCTGGTCGCCAGCCTGGTCAACGGTCATCTGCGCCGCGATCTTGTCCCGCGCATCGACGATCTCAGGCGTTTGCCGCGAGACATCATCGATCATGCCAAATTCAAGTTTCATCACACGCGCGAATACAACACGCTGCAGAAGATGGCCTATGGCGGCGTGATGTTCGTGCTGCTGCCGCTGATGATCATCACCGGCCTTGCCATGTCGCCGAGCATGAACGCGGCGCTGCCATTCCTCAACGATTTGCTTGGCGGCAGGCAGACGTCGCGGACAATCCATTTCGTCGTGATGCTGCTGCTCGTCGCCTTCTTCATCATCCATATACTGATGATCTTCGCCGCCGGCCCGATCAACGAACTGCGTTCCATCATCACCGGCTGGTACCGAACCGATCCGCCGGCGCATGGCAGCAAGACGCCGCAGAGGGGTGCGTGAGATGGCGAAGTTTGTGATCAGCCGCAGAAAATTCCTGACCTCGGCCAGCCTCGGCGTCACCGGCATCATGCTGTCGGGTTGCGATGCCTTCGACAGCCAGCTTCGCGTCGGCGACGGCCTGCGCAGTTTCCTCGAAGGCGCCAACGGCCTGACCTGGCGCGCGCAGCGCCTGCTCGCCGGCGATTCGCTGGCGCCGGAATTCACCGAAGCCGACATTCGCCAGCCGCAGCGGCCGAACGGCGTCACCGCGCCGGACGACGATGTCTACAAGGGCCTGCTCGCCAACAATTTCGCCAACTGGCGCCTCGAGGTTTCCGGCCTCGTCGAAAAGCCGCTGTCGCTGACCCGCGAGCAATTGATGAAACTGCCAAGCCGCACCCAGATCACCCGCCACGACTGCGTCGAAGGCTGGAGTTGCATCGCCAAATGGACCGGCACGCCGCTGTCGCTGGTGCTTGATCAGGCGGTGGTCAAGCCGCAGGCGCGCTACGTCGTGTTCCATTGCCTCGACACGATCGACCGCAGCCTGTCCGGCGACATCAAATATTACGGCTCGATCGACCTGAACGATGCCCGTCACCCGCAGACGATCCTTGCCTATGGCCTGAACGGCAAGCCGCTGCCGGTCGAGAACGGCGCGCCGCTGCGTGTCCGCGTCGAGCGCCAGATCGGCTACAAGATGCCAAAGTATCTCCGCCAGATCGAACTGGTCGACAGTTTCGCCGCTATCGGCGGCGGCAGGGGCGGCTACTGGGAGGACAATGGCTACGACTGGTACGGCGGCATTTGACGCCATAGCTCCGCCATTTCCGATCAGTGTTTGGTGCTTTGCTCAGGCGACCTTGTCGATCAGCGGCTTGAGCACCGGATGGATTTCCGGCGAGGCGCGCTTGATCAGTGTCAGCAGCGCGCGCTCGTTCTCATGCAGCGGCCGGTCGCTGCCGATGCGCTCGGCCAGCCATTTCGCCTCGCACGCGTCGATCGTTTCGGCGCGGCGGGCCAGTGCCTCGGCTGCCTTGTTCTTCGATTCCCATTCGGATTCGATATCGCCCGGCGCGCGGTAGGCTGCCATGATGCCGGCGAGGCCACCCGAAACCATGCGGCCGAAGAAACCGCCGATCTCTGGATCGGCTTGCTCCAGGAAAGCATCTTGCCGCAGCGCCACGTCGCGCACCGGAGCTTCGTAGCCGGCCGAGCACATGACGTAATTGGCGAGCGCCTTGACGAACAGATCCTTCCACGATGGATCGTTGCTGGCTGCCGCGGTCCGCTCGTTGATCTTGAACAGCACCTCTGCCTCGGCGCGGGTGATGGCAATGTTGCCGTCGCCGCCATAGGCATAGAGGATGCGGCGCAGAAGCTCGACTTCAGCCTTGGCGATTAGCCCGGGAACCAGCTTACCGCCGTGCATCAGCGGCCCTTTGCCGTCGATGATGGCATGGGCGACCTGCTCCAGCGCATAGGCGCAAAGCCCGTTCGGCGAGGATTTCGCCTTTTCCAGCACATGCACGAGCAGTTCGAGTTCGGTCAGGCTGTCGACCATGCCGTCACGCGAAATCGCTTGGACCAGCCAGTCGGCATTGTCCTGCGAGATATAGCCCGCCGGCTTTTCCTGATGAACGATGAGGTCGGTGATGGCTTCGATGAAAAAATCCGGCCATTCCGCGCATTTGTCCCCTTCTATCGCGTCGAGCGCAAACAGCGCCTCGGCCTCGCTCCGCGTCACCACCCCATCGCCGAACACCTCGCGGCGCAGCATGACCACGTCTTCCGCTGTGACCCGATTTTTCGAGGCCAGCTCGGCCACCGGAACTCTCTTCAATTCGCCCATTTCGTTTCCCATCCATACGTCACTTGGACCCAACATATCGGCAGTTCCTTGAGAAACCGGCAAACCGCGTGGTTAGCGAAGACTTGTCGGTAAGCTGTCGCTAGCAGGTGACAAGGTGTCGCCGACAGGCTATGGATGACGAGTCGAGGGCTCAAATTGAGTCCTACCTGTTTGCGGGAGAGAGCAGCGAGAGCTGCCGCCGAAGGGGAAATCGCCCGAAATCTCTCAGGCAAAAAGAACCGTAGACGGGAAAGACACTCTGGAAAGTCGGGGCTTTTTTCGCCCCGCGCCGAAGGTGTAAGCGCTGCCGACAGAGTTACGGGGCGCGAGTCTCTCAGGCTTCAGACAGAGGGGCACGGACTGGTCGCCATTCGCGGCCGATTGCGTGCGACTCTGGAGACGACATGACGGGCGACGACACCAAACACCTTCCCCTCGAAGACCTGCACGTGGCCGCCAGTGCGCGCTTTGGCGCGTTCGCCGGCTGGTCGATGCCGCTCACCTATCCGGCCGGGGTGATGAAGGAGCACCTTCATACCCGCGAACATGCCGGCCTGTTCGACATCTCACACATGAAGCTGTTCGAGATCAGTGGCTTGGGCGCTGAAGCACTGCTCAATCGGGCCTGCCCGTTCGACGCCGGCGCGCTTGAGATTTCCCAGTCCAAATACACGTTCTTTCTCAATGAAGCCGCCGGCATCATCGACGATCTGATCGTCACCAGGCTCGGCCGGCAACGCTTCATGGTCGTCGCCAATGCCGGCAATGCTGAAGCCGACGAAAAACACCTTCGTGAGCTTGCCGACTTTGATGCCAAGGCGGACTTTGACGCCAAGATTGAAGCACTCGACCGCGTATTCCTGGCAATCCAGGGTCCCGAAGCCTGGGCCGCCTTGTCGCGCGCCGGCATCGAAACCGGATCGCTGCTGTTCATGCACGGCTTCGAGCCGCGCGAAAACTGGTTCATGAGCCGCTCGGGCTATACCGGCGAGGACGGCTTCGAGGTCGGCCTGCCGGAAGCGGATGCGCGAAATCTCGTCGCCAAACTGCTCGAGGACAAGCGAGTGATGTGGGTTGGGCTGGCCGCCCGCGACAGCCTGCGGCTCGAAGCAGGGCTGTGCCTGCACGGACTGGACATCACGCCTGAGATGGACCCGGCCGGCGCCGGGCTGATGTGGGCGATCCCGAAGGAGGTTCGCGCCTCTGGCGCTTTCATTGGCGCCGACGCCTTGCGTTCAATCCTGGAGCGCGGCCCGGCGCAAAAACGCGTCGGCCTGAAGCCGGAGGGCCGCCAGCCGGTGCGCCCCGGTGCAACCCTTTTCGATGCCGACGGCAATCCCGCCGGCCACGTCACCTCCGGCGGCTTCGGCCCCTCGGCCGGCCATCCGGTCGCCATGGGCTACGTCCAGGCGTCGCTGGCCAAACCCGGCGCAAAACTCTTCGCCGACGTTCGCGGGACCAAAATCCCGGTCGATATCAATCCCCTGCCCTTCACGCCGCATCGCTACCGCAAAGGATGAACTTCATGGCAAAGACCTATTTCACTGAAGATCACGAATGGCTCCGCGTCGAAGGCGGGATCGCCACCATCGGCATCACCGACTACGCGCAGGAACAGCTCGGCGATCTCGTCTTCGTCGAATTGCCGGAGCCTGGGAAAAAGCTGGCCAAGGGCGATACCGCCGTCGTGGTCGAATCGGTCAAGGCGGCATCGGACGTCTATGCGCCGGTCGACGGCGAGATCACCGAGGCCAACACCGCGCTTTCGTCTGATCCGTCCCTGGTCAATTCGGCGGCGGCCAGCGACGGCTGGCTGTGGAAGATGAAGCTGGCCGATGAAAGCCAACTCGAAGGTCTCCTGGATGAGGCCGCCTACAAAGCCCATATTGGTTGAGAGAGCAGGACCAGGAAAGATGACCGCAGCACCCTACTCCTTCTCGGCCCGCCATATCGGCCCCGGCCTCAATGATGTCAGAGCCATGCTGGCGACGATCGGCGTTCCGTCGGTCGAGACGCTGATCAGCCAGGCTGTGCCGAAATCGATCCGGCTCGACCGGCCGCTGGCCTTGCCGGCCCCGGCGAGCGAAGCCGAGGCGCTGGCCGAGCTGTCAGCGACAATGGCGAAAAATACAGTTTTGAAGAGCTTCATCGGCGCCGGCTATCACGGCGTCCACGTGCCGCCGGTCATCCAGCGCAACCTGTTCGAGAACCCGGCCTGGTATACGGCTTACACGCCCTACCAGGCCGAGATCAGCCAGGGCCGGCTCGAAATGCTGTTCAATTTCCAGACCTTGGTCACCGAACTGACCGGGCTGCCGGTCGCGTCGGCCTCGTTGCTCGACGAGGCGACGGCGGTGGCCGAAGCAGTCGGCATCGCGTTACGCCACCACCGCGACAAGCGGACCAAGGTGGCGCTGGCCGGCACGCCGCATCCGCAGACGCTTGACGTCGTGCGCACCCGCGCCGAGCCGCTCGGCATCGAGGTCGACGGTGACACGATCGACGACAACACAGCCGCTCTGCTGGTCTCCTGGCCCGATACGTTTGGCGTCTATGGCGACCACAGGGCGGCAATCGAGAAAGCTCGCGCCACCGGCGCGCTGGTCGTCTTCATTGCCGATCCGCTCGCCCTGACGCTGACCGACGCGCCGGCTGCGCTTGGCGCCGACATCGCCGTCGGCCCGATGCAGCGCTTCGGCGTGCCGATGGGCTTTGGCGGGCCGCATGCCGCTTATTGCGCCGTTTCCGACAGGCTGACTCGGCTGATGCCCGGCCGCCTGGTCGGTCAGTCCACCGACAGCAAGGGCCGGCCCGGCTATCGCCTCGCCTTGCAGACGCGTGAGCAGCATATCCGCCGCGACAAGGCGACCTCCAACATCTGCACCGCGCAGGCGCTGCTCGCCAACATGGCGACCGCCTATGCGATCTGGCACGGCCCTGCCGGGCTGCAGGCGATTGCCGGCCGAATCCATGCATTGGCCAACCGGCTGGCTGCCGGTCTCGAGGCAGCAGGAATTTCGGTGCTTGGCGCAGGCCGCTTCGACACCGTGGCGGTGGAAGTGAAAGGCAGAGCCGGGGCGATTGGCGCCGCAGCCGAAAAGACCGGCCGATTGCTGCGCGTCATCGACGCCGACCGCATCGGCATCAGCTTCGACGAAACCTCGACCGAGGCCGATCTGGAGGCGATCGCGGCGCTGTTCGGCGCCAAGCCGGGCGCAGCCGTCGGCAGCACCATGCCCGGAAAACCGCGCGGCAAGGCGTTTCTCACGCAGCCTGTCTTCCGCGAAAACCACTCGGAAACCGACATGATGCGCTTCCTGCGCCGGCTGGCCGACAAGGACCTGGCGCTCGACCGCGCCATGATCCCGCTCGGCTCCTGCACGATGAAACTCAATGCCGCCGCCGAGATGATGCCGGTAAGCTGGCCTGATATCGCCAATTTGCATCCCTTCGCCCCGGCAAGCCATTCGGCCGGCTACCGCGCCATGATCGACGAACTGGAAGCCTGGCTGGCGGAGATCACCGGGTTCGACGCGGTGACCCTGCAGCCCAACGCCGGCAGCCAGGGCGAGTATGCCGGGCTGCTCGCCATTCGCGGCTATCACCGCTCACGCGGCGAAGCTCACCGCACGGTCTGCCTGATCCCGTCATCGGCGCATGGCACCAATCCGGCGAGTGCGGCGATGGCCGGCATGAACGTCGTCGTCGTGCGCTGCACCGAAGACGGCAACATCGACGTCGATGACCTGAAAGCCAAGGCGGACGAGCATGCGCAAGACCTTGCGGCGCTGATGTTCACCTATCCCTCGACGCACGGCGTTTTCGAGGAAGGCGCGCGCGACCTCTGCGCCCTTGTCCATGAGCATGGCGGCCAGGTCTATTTCGACGGCGCCAACCTCAACGCGCTGGTCGGTCTCGCCCGCCCCGGCGACATCGGCGCCGACGTCTGCCACATGAACCTGCACAAGACGTTCTGCATCCCGCATGGCGGCGGCGGTCCCGGCGTCGGCCCGATCGGCGTCAAGGCGCATCTGCAACCCTATCTGCCCGGCCACGTCGTCGAAGGCTCCGGCCATGCCGTGTCGGCTGCACCGTTCGGCAGCGCTTCGATCCTGCCGATCACCTGGATGTATATCCGGATGATGGGCGCTTCGGGCCTGAAGCAGGCGACCGAGACGGCGATCATTTCCGCCAATTATGTGGCGACGCGGCTCGGAGCGCATTTCCCGGTGCTCTACAAGGGCAGGCACGAGCGCGTCGCGCATGAATGCATCCTCGATACCCGCGTGCTCAAGGACAGTGCCGGCATCAGCGTCGACGACGTCGCCAAGCGGCTGATCGACTATGGTTTCCATGCGCCGACCATGTCGTTTCCGGTCGGCGGCACGCTGATGGTCGAGCCGACCGAGTCCGAGCCCAAGCGCGAGCTCGATCGCTTCTGCGAGGCGATGATCGCGATATCAGGCGAGGCAGCCAAGGTGGCGAAAGGCGAATGGCCCCTGGCCGACAATCCGCTGGTTAATGCGCCGCATACCGCCGCCGAGGCGCTGGCCGGCCAGTGGACCCATCCCTATTCGCGCCTGGAGGCGGCCTACCCCGCCGGCGATGCCGACACGTCAGCCAAATACTGGCCGCCGGTGTCGCGCATCGACAATGTCGCCGGCGACCGCAACCTCGTCTGCTCCTGCCCGCCGCTGTCGGAATATCTGGGGGCGGCGGAGTAGACCATGATCCCGAAAAGTGGAATCCGGTTTTCGGACAAGATCATGGTCTAACAAGAAGATAGAAGCCTCAATCAGGCAGAACGCAAGGCCGGCGCGTCGGCCTTGCTCGCCTTGTTCTGGGCGACGACGCGATTTCGCCCGGCGCGCTTTGCCGCATAGAGTGCGGCGTCGGCTTCGGCCAGCACATTGTCGAGACTGGTGCCATCCGTCCCGCCAAAGCCGATGCCGCCACTGACTGTGCTGCGCAACGGACCAAGTTGGGTGGCGACGACTTCCGTGCCGAAGGCGACGCTGATCTTGCTCGCAATGTCGTAAGCCTTCTCTTCAGTCATCCGCGACATGACGAGGACGAATTCCTCGCCGCCCAGCCGGAAGGCGTCGACGCCGGTCCTGGAGTATTTTCTGACGACAGCGGCGAAGCGGCGCAGAACCTGATCGCCGACCGGATGACCGAATACATCGTTCGTCTTCTTGAAATGGTCGAGGTCGAACATGGCGACGGACATGAACGGGCCGAAAATCCGCTCGCCGTAGAATGCCGTCAACGCCCGCCGGTTCATCAGCCCGGTCAATGGGTCGGTCATGGTCTCGGCCTTCAGTTCGATCTGCGCCTGCAAATGGTGCAGGGAGAGCGTCAATGCGCCGAGCCCCGTCATGCAGGCGACCGCCACGGCGGAATTCAACCGTTCGGCCCAGTTGTCGGGCGCAACGCCGAGCACCCATTGGCCCTTGACCAGCAGGACCGCGCCGCAAAGTCCGAAGGACAGGGCACAGACGCCGCTCAGGAACGAAACGACCAGCAATATCCGGCGATCATGACCACCTTTGATCCAGAACATCACCCCGATAAGCGAGAGCAGCGCCGTTACCGTCGCGTAGGTGACGATGAAGCCGACGCCGTCAAAGCCCCGCGACGTCGCGCCTGCGCAAACCGCCATCGCAGCCAGGGTCGGCAAGATGGCGCGCCTGTAGTCGTGGACGCCGAGATACTGCATGGCCGACAGGCAGAGGGTCAGAAGGCCCAGGCTGAGAAGCGCAAGTAGAATCTGACAAAGCCAGGGGCTGGGATGCTTGGCATAGTGCCAGAACAAGACCACATGTGCGACGAGCACGAGAATGCCGCACGCCACCGTCAGCACAAAGCGTGCCTGTGGCGCGGTGCACCAGATCGCAAACAGGGTGATGCTGAGGCACGTGCCCGACAGCGCTGCCGCAAGCAGGAGCGAACTGTAATCCAACATGCGTAAGCGACAGCCTCTTCTCGGGTCCTGCCGCATTCTAGGTCAGCAGCAATCCGCGAATACCCTTTTTCGGCCAACCTTCCGGCGCAACCTCCGGACAAGGTTTACAAAGCGTCGATGCCCTCGGCCCATTTCCGCCGCTTGGTTGTCGAATGGTTTTGCAGTAAGAGGCTCTATCCTCGAACGTAACGGGAACCTCCGTCGCCTGCCCGCAAAAAGCGTGGCAGTATCGGGTGGTGATTCGCAGCATCGCAATCCAGGACCAGCATGAACGACAGCAACGATCTTTTCGGCAATTTGGACAAGCAGCCGCAACCGGTTCGCGCCACCGCGCGCCCGGCCGACCCGCTGGTGCAGGCGGCGAAGCGCCCGGCATCCCGCGACGGTAGCGAGAGCTACAGTGCCGCCGACATCGAGGTTCTGGAAGGGCTGGAGCCGGTGCGGCGGCGGCCCGGCATGTATATCGGCGGCACCGACGACAAGGCGATGCACCATTTGTTCGCCGAGGTCATCGACAATTCGATGGACGAGGCGGTCGCCGGCCACGCGACTTTCATCGATGTCGAGCTTTCGGCCGACGGATATCTGGCGGTGACCGACAATGGCCGCGGCATTCCGGTCGATCCGCATCCGAAATTCAAGAAGCCTGCGCTCGAAGTCATCATGACGACGCTGCATTCCGGCGGCAAGTTCGACAGCAAGGTCTACGAGACCTCGGGCGGCCTGCACGGCGTCGGCGTCTCCGTCGTCAACGCGCTGTCGGACCATCTCGAGGTCGAGGTCGCGCGCGGCCGCCAGCTCTATCGCCAGCGTTTTTCGCGGGGCGTTCCGGTGACCGGCCTAGAGCAGCTCGGCGAGGTGCATAACCGCCGCGGCACCAGGATACGCTTCCATCCCGACGAGCAGATCTTCGGCAAGGGTGCTGCTTTCGAGCCGGCGCGGCTCTATCGGATGACGCGCTCGAAGGCCTATCTATTCGGCGGCGTCGAGATCCGCTGGACCTGCGACCCCTCGCTGATCAAGGAGAAGGACACGACGCCCGCCAAGGCCGAGTTCCATTTTCCCGGCGGCCTCAAGGACTATCTGAAAGCCTCGCTCGGCGACGAATTCCAGGTCACCCGCGAAATCTTTGCCGGCAAAAGCGACAGGCAAGGCGGCCACGGCTCGCTCGAATGGGCGGTGACCTGGTTCGGCGGCGACGGGTTCCTCAACTCCTACTGCAACACCATCCCGACCGGCGAAGGCGGCACCCATGAGGCTGGCTTCCGCAACGTCTTGACGCGCGGCCTGCGCGCCTATGCCGAGCTGGTCGGCAACAAGCGCGCTTCGATCGTCACCTCGGAAGACGTCATGATCTCGGCGGCGGCCATGCTGTCGGTGTTCATCCGCGAGCCGGAATTCGTCGGCCAGACCAAGGACCGGCTGGCGACGATCGAGGCGATCAGGATCGTCGAGGCCGCGATCCGCGACCCCTTCGACCACTGGCTGGCCGACAACCCGCAGGAAGCTTCGAAGCTGCTCGAATGGGTGATCGCGCGTGCTGACGAGCGGGTGCGCCGCCGCCAGGAAAAGGAAGTCTCGCGCAAGAGCGCGGTGCGCAAGCTGCGCCTGCCCGGCAAGCTCGCCGACTGCACGCAGAATGCCGCGGCCGGCGCCGAGCTCTTCATCGTCGAGGGCGATTCGGCCGGCGGCTCGGCGAAACAGGCGCGCGACCGCGCCAGCCAGGCAGTGCTGCCGCTACGCGGCAAGATTCTCAACGTCGCCAGCGCCGGCAACGACAAGCTGGCTGCCAACCAGCAGATTTCCGACCTGATCCAGGCGCTTGGCTGTGGCACGCGGTCAAAATACCGCGATCAGGATCTGCGCTACGACCGGGTCATCATCATGACCGACGCCGACGTCGACGGCGCCCATATCGCTTCGCTGCTGATCACCTTCTTCTACCAGGAGATGCCGAGCCTGGTCCGCGACGGCCATCTCTACCTGGCGGTGCCGCCGCTCTACTCGATCCGCCAGGGCGGCAAGGTCGCCTATGCCCGCGACGATGCGCACAAGGACGAACTGCTGCGCACCGAGTTCACCGGGCGCGGCAAGGTCGAAATCGGCCGCTTCAAGGGGTTGGGCGAAATGATGGCCGCCCAGCTCAAGGAAACCACCATGGACCCGAGAAAGCGCACGCTGCTCAGGGTCGACGTGATCGATGCCGAGGCGGCGACCAAGGATGCGGTCGACGCGCTGATGGGCACCAAGCCGGAAGCCCGCTTCCGCTTCATCCAGGAACGCGCGGAGTTTGCCGAGACGGAAGTGCTGGATATCTGAATTTCTTCGGCTCGGCGAACCGCAACGGCAGGTAGTGTCTCAGTTTGAAATTTCAAAGGCGATAGGCGAACTCCCAGCGCCCTAGTCTGGTGAGTTGCGCGCCGATGGCCTGCCAGGTTTCCCCCTCGGTCGCAGCACAACGATCCCTGAGAAACTTTTCGAGCTCGAGGTAGTCGAAACGCGCATGAAAATCACACTTTCCGCCGCAAAAACCGCCCTGAGATCGAGGGAACCAATTGGGAGAGCAGACAGTCGCTGTAAATGCGTCGGCGCTGTTATCTCCTTCTGGACCGGCATAGAAAGCAATAGTGACGGAGAAGTCAGTGGGATCGCGCGGGTTCCACGCATCGAGGGCAAAAGCCCCGGCATCGGTGTCTAGAATTCGGTGACCCTTGTACTGTGCTCTCATGAAGGCGTGCATCCGTGATGCACCCATTCGCCAACCGAAGGGCACTGGCCATGGTCCGGTGCGAGGCGAAGAACCAAAGATTTTTTCCGGCGCGCCGATACAGGGATTCCTGACACGCCCATCAGGGGATGGACCGTTCCCGGCTGTCGTCCTGCTTCACGGCTGTGCCGGCCTTGGCCTCCGAGAAAGAGAGGCCTGGTCAGGAAGATTGTCGTCCTGGGGGTATGTCGTATTAGCCGTCGACAGTTTCACGACGCGCGGCATCCGGCATACCTGCGACCGGCTGTTTTACGATCGGGTCAACGATGCCTACGGCGCCTTGGAATTCCTCACCACGCTCGGCTTCGTCGACTCTCGACGCGTCGCGGTAATGGGGTTGTCCGCTGGCGGAATCGCTGTGCTGCAAGCCGTCCAGCTTGGCGCTGCGGAAGCGCTTATGAAGCAGAAATTCCAAGCTGCGATTGCCTACTACCCCTCATGCTCGGTAACGAGTGGTGAGATGGCCGTTCCGACCTTGATCCTAGTCGGCGAACGCGACGATTGGACCCCGGCGGCGGCCTGCCGGAAAATGATGGAGCAACGCAGCGGCAAAGGGAGCCCCGTCAAACTCATCGTCTACCCGGACGCCCCGCACGCATTCGACGCCGAGAACCTGAAAACGGGCATCTCGTCCTTCGGCCACTTCCTGCAATACAATGAACTCGCCGCCAATCGCTCGTTTCAGGATTCACACGGTTTCCTGAGTGAAACGCTTGGACACTGATCCAGACAGACACTTGTGCCGCAAGGCCGCTTTCCATCACCCCGTTGCGGACCTTAGACGTTGTCGCGATGGGCCACTTCTGCGACGGTACAAAATCGATACGAAACCGTCGATTTTAATCTGGATGTTGCTAAGGGAAGAACATTGGTGCCTGCTATTAGAATCGCTGTCGCTGGCGCGCAGGGCCACATGGGCAGAGCATTACTCGCTGCTGTGGCCGCAGCACCTGCCTTTTCGCTCGTAGGAGGCTTCGGACGCCCCGAAAAAGTCGTCGACGGATTGATTGATGTTGACGCAGCGCTCCGCGCTGCGGATGTCGTCGTGGATTTCACGACCGGCCAAGCATCGGCGGCGCTTGCAGAAAAGTGCGCCGCGATGGGTCGACCAGCAATGGTGATCGGCGCAACAGGGTTTGAGGACACTCACCTCGCTCGGATCGCCGAGGCGGCACGTAAAATAGCGATCGTGCGTTCAGGCAACTTCTCCCTTGGCGTGAACATGCTGGTGGGCCTAGTTGAGCGCGCCGCGCGCTCTTTCCCAGCTGAAGTTTGGGATATCGAGGTCCATGAAGCTCACCATCGCCGGAAGATCGATGCACCATCTGGAACGGCGCTGATGCTAGGCGAAGCAGCGGCCAGTGGTCGGGGCGTTCCGCTTGCTCCCGTCGAACGGCGCGGGCGCGATGGTATTATTGGCGAGCGAGCGCTTGGTGAAATCGGGTTTTCCGTACTGCGAGGCGGCGGCATCATTGGAGAGCATAGTGTGGTATTTGCCGCCGACGAAGAGATTCTGACACTGTCGCATTCCGCTTTGGATCGCGGCATGTTCGCGCGCGGTGCGTTGACTGCCGCACGCTGGGTTTCAGACCATGGACCCGGCGAATACGACATGCAGGACGTTCTCGGGTTGTCCCCAATCTCCCGCTGAGTTTGCAACTGCCGCAAGGACTGCTCTTCACCCATTGCTGCAATTCGATTTGGGTATCAACCGTCAGATTTTCACCACTAGGCCGCCGCGATCGCCAGCGCGTGACCGCGCGCGTTTTCGCGCAGCGCATCGAGGTGGATCGATTTGACCAATCCGGCGAGATCGCCTTCGGCGGACTGCCCGCCCAATTCCTTCAGCATCAGCCAGCTGACTTCCTGGACGCCGGCGAGGCGCTTGCCATTGGCGACCTCGCGCCAGACCTTCAGCGCGCGCAGGATGATGGCGTGCGTGGCCGCGGCCAGGCCAGCGCTGCGGAGCAGTGCCTGCAGCGCCACGTCGTGCCCGCCGGCCAGCAGCGCCCTCACCCGTTGTTCGGATTGCTGGCTGAGCGCGACCAGCGCCGAGCCGAAGAAATCGACCTTGCCGTGCGCGATGGTGCGAATGATGAAGCTTGCGGTCAGGTCGCCGCGCAGGCGCAGATGCTCGATGAGCGCCGCATGTTCTTCCTGGCGCGTGCCTTCGATCAGCGTCAGGGAAGCCTTGACGCAGGCGTCGCGCATGACGCGCTCGGTTCTGGCACGGCCCATCAGCGCCAGAACCAGCGGTGAACCCTTGAGCGTTTCACCAAGTTTTATCAGCAGCATATGCCGGCAGTCAGCGGGCAGACGCGCATCCGATATCAGCGCTTCGCGCAGCGAAGGCAGATGGCCATGGCGTTCGGCGATACGGCGGAAGCTGAGCGAAGCGATGTCGGCGCCGCTGTTGGCGAGAAGCGTGGCGCAGGCTTCCGGCTCGCCGATTTCGGCGATCGCGGCGGCGACCGCCATGGAGACGCGCGGACGATCGGCGATCAGTTTCTGGATCGCCTTCTGGCCGCCGGCAACCCGGTCGATCAGATCGGCATCGGTAAGCAGCGGCGAACGTGCCAGCACCAGGCTGGCGACTTCCGGCTGATCGGACGCCAGCGCGCTGATGATCTGCAGCGGCGCGTGATGGCTCATCGACAGCGCCTCTGCCATCGCCAGCCGCACTTTCGACGAGGTATCGTCGAGCAGCAGCGTCAGCGCCGCCTCCGCCGCGCAGCGATCCTCGAAAGGCAGTTCGGCATTGATGTAGGCGCGAGCCAATGCGCTTGCTGCCGCGGCGCGCTCAGAGACCCTTGCCGTATGAATCCATTTCAGGAAATGCGAAACAACCATGCCGTCCGCTATGCCCCTAGCCCGAGTCCGTTCCCGCCCCAGTGAAGACCGTAGGCAGAAATGGTTTACGAACGGTTCACCATCTTTGTTAACTGCCCCTCTTTGTTAACTGGCTTGCGAGCGCGGTAGGCAGCGCCTATCAACCCTTAGAGCGACTTGCGCGCTTTCGGACGCACAAAGCACGCTAACACTTTGAAGCATCGTGCTTTCCAAAAATCGATTCCGATTTTCGGGGCGATGCGGCAGCGGAGGAGATCGATCATGGCCGGGCTTTATCTGGAAGAGTTCGTCGTCGGCCACGTCTTCCGGCACACGCTGCGGAAAACCGTCACCGAAAGCGACAACATGCTGTTCTCGGTAATGACGCTGAACCCGCAGCCGCTGCACATCGATTTCGATTTCGCCGCCAAAAGCGAATGGGGCAAGCCGCTGGTCAATTCGCTGTTCACGCTGGGCCTGATGATCGGTATTTCGGTGAACGACATCACCGTCGGCACCACCGTCGCCAATCTCGGCATGAAGGAGACGGTGTTTCCGCATCCGGTCTTCCACGGCGACACCATCCGCGTCGAGACGACGGTGGTGTCGGTGCGCGACTCCAGGTCGAAGCCGGACCGCGGCATCGTCGAATTCGAGCACCGCGCCTACAACCAGGACAACGTGCTCGTCGCCAAATGCACGAGGCAGGCGATGATGATGAAGAAGGCCTGACCGATGCGCTCGCTGCTGTTCGTTCCCGGCGATACGGAAAAGAAGCTGGAAAAGGCGATTGGCGCCGACGCCGACGTGATCATCGTCGATCTCGAGGATTCGGTCGCGCCACAAAACAAAACCTTGGCCCGCGATATCGCCGCACGCTTCATCACCGAACACAGGCATCAGACCAGATCCGCGATCTATGTCCGCATCAACGATCTCTCGACAGGCCTGGCGGATGACGATCTGGCGGCACTCGTGCCAGTGAAACCCGACGGCATCATGCTGCCGAAGTCGAACAGCGGACAGGATGTCCAGCAGCTCTCGGCCAAGCTCAGGGTGCACGAGGCCGAAAGCGGGGTGCCGGACGGTGCGATAAAAATCCTGCCGATCATCACCGAAACAGCTGCCGGCGTGCTGGCGGCCGCGAGCTACGCCAAGGCAAGTGCGCGGCTTGTCGGCGTGACCTGGGGTGCGGAAGATCTCTCGGCAGCAATCGGTGCGCGCACGGCCCGCGACGAGAATGGCCGCTACACCGATGTGTTCCGCTTCGCCCGCACCATGACCATCCTCGCCGCCGGTGCCGCGGAAGTCGCGGCGATCGACACGGTTTTCCCAGATTTTCGCGACATGACCGGCTTCGCGGCGGAATGCGCCGAGGCCGAGCGCGACGGCTTCACCGGCAAGATGGCGATCCATCCGGCGCAGGTGCCTGTCATCAACGCCGCCTTCACGCCGTCGACCGAGGCGGTGAAACACTCCCTGGCAATCGTCCAGGCATTCGAGGCGGCTGGAAATCCCGGCGTCGTCGGCATCGGCGGCAAGATGTACGACCGGCCGCATCTCAAGCTGGCCGAGAGGCTTCTGGCACGCGCCAGGGCGGCGGGGATTTCGGCCTGATCTTTTCCCCAGCCCTAATTTTTTCCCCAATGAGGCCGGCGCATCGAGAAGATCTCGCTGACGCTGGCATAATCCATGTAGCCGAGACGGCCGACATTGCCCGCCCTGACGATATCGAAGATGCCGTCTTTCAGGAAGGCATCGTCGATATGCACACCGACGACTTCGCCGGCGACGACGATGGCGCCGGTCGGTGTCCCGTCCAGCGCCTTTGGACGCATGATCTCCGTCACCCGGCATTCAAGCGCCGCGGGCGCCGCCGCCACGCGGGGTGGCGCAACCAGCCGCGACGGCGCCATGGCGAGATCGGCATAGTCGAATTCGGTGACGCCGCGCGGCGCATCGACCGCGGTGCGGACCATTTTTTCAGCGAGATCGCGGCTGACGAGATTGGCGACGAACTCGCCCGTTTCTTCGGCGAAGGTGGCGCTGTCCTTCTCGCCTTCGGACGAAAACCAGACGATGAAGGGCCGCGTCGAAAACGCATTGAAGAAGGAATAGGGGGCGAGGTTGACCTCGCCGGCCTTGTTCACCGTCGAGATCCAGCCGATCGGCCGTGGCGCCACGATCGCCTTGGACGGATCATGCGGCAGCCCATGCCCCTTTGCCGGCTCGTAGAACATTCAGCCCACCCATGGCCCTGCATAATCGGCATAGAGTTTTGCCGGATCCGGCCGCGGCCGCTCCGGCGCCGGCCCTTGGTAGGTGCCGATATGGATGAAGCCGACCACCCGCTCATGCGGCGCCAGCCCCAGGATCGCCCTGCCCTCCGGCACGTCGGAATACCAGTTGCTGATCATGTTGGTGCCATAGCCCAGCGCATTGGCTGATAGCATCAGGTTCATCGCCGCCATGCCGCCGGACAGGAACATCTCCCATTGCGGGATTTTTGGGTTTTCCTTCGGGCTCGACACCACGCCGATCACCAAAGGCGCGCGCGAAAAGCGCGCCAGTTCCTGGTTATGGCGGCCTTCCGGCAGCGGCCCTTCGCGCTGTGCGGCAAGGGCCGCCAGCTTCTTGCCGATCTCGACGCGCGCCTCGCCCCGGTAGAGGATGAAGCGCCAGGGCTCGAGCCGGCCGTGATCCGGCACCCGCGAGGCGGCTGCAATCATCGTCGCGATGTGAGCGTCGCTGGGCGCCGGTTCCCTCAACTCCGGGATCGGCGCGGAATTTCGGGTCAGCAGAAAGTCGATGATCGGCGACGCCATGGGCGCAAGACTCCTTGGAATTTAAGCTGAAGCGCACCATCGGGGCATCGGGCGGCTCGGGCATTGGCGCGGCGCGCCGACAAAGAGCCTCTAGCAGAAGCTGATCAGACTCTTAAGCCTTGAAATTGCCACCGCCTTGGGCTTCAACGCAAGCCATGTTTGAGGGGACATTGCGACTTTTCCTGATCTGGCTCGCAGCCGCACTGTTGATGGTGCCGGTGTCGCTTGCCGTCGCGCAGGGTGCGGACGGCCTCGGTGATCTGAAACTTCCCGGAATGTCGAACTATGCGCCCCCGAAAAGCGATGCACCGCTGGCAGCGGCGAGCAGCGGGGCGATCACGCTGTCGGCGCAATTGACCGACAAGGGCGCCGACATCACACGCGGCATCGTCTGGCGCGTCTTCAAGCCTGACGCCACCGGCGACGGCAAGCTGCCGATGGTCGCTTCCGCCCATGGCGGCAGCGCGGTGTTCCAGCTCGAGCCCGGCAGCTATCTGGTCCACGCCTCTTACGGCCGGGCCGGAGCCACCAAGCGCATCACCGTCGGCAAGGACGCCAAGCGCGAAAGCCTCGTGCTCGATGCCGGCGGACTCAAGCTCGACGCCGTGCTGTCAGGCGGGGTGCGCATACCGCCGAAGAAATTGCGCTTTTCGATCTATGAAGGCCAGGCCGAGGCCAATCACGATCGCGCCCTGATCATACCCGACGTCGAGCCGAACAGCGTCGTGCGGCTGAACGCGGGCGTCTATCACGTCGTCTCGACTTATGGCTCGGTGAATGCGGTCATCCGCTCAGACATCCGCGTCGAGGCCGGCAAGCTGACCGAAGCAGCCGTCGAGCATCGTGCGGCGGAGATGACCATGAAGCTGGTGCGCGAGCCGGGCGGAGAGGCGATCGCCGACACCTCCTGGTCGTTGCTCAACGAATCCGGCGACCCCATCCAGGAAACCGTCGGCGCCTTTGCTTCGATGGTGCTTGCCGAGGGCGACTACACAATCATCGCCAAGAACCGCGACCGCATCTACCAGAAAGATTTTACGGTCGTGGCCGGGCAGAACCAGGAAATCCAGGTTTTGGCCACGGAGGCCTCGGCGATCGATCCCCAGGAAGGCGCGGACTAGACGTCCGAACCCTGTGCGGGAACCGGTCCAGCAACGTATGATTGCCGATCAAGCCGCGTTACGCGTGCGTTGCGGCAGAAACTGGCCGCGGCCGCGCGGTTCCGCCGGAGCCAGATCGAAGACAGCCCGGTAAAGCCGCTCGAGCAAAGCCTTGCGGTCGCCCACCTGCTCCAGTTCGTCCCATCCCAGCACGTCGCCGACGCGCACATCGATCGATTTGCCGGACAGCCGACCGAATTCGTGGATGAGCAGCGAAGTACGCAGCGTCAGCGAAGCCCTGCCGACGAACTTCGCCACGCGCCCGTCACGCTCGGCCAGGTTCATGGGTCCGCTGACCAGGTGGAACAGCCGCCCGTTCTGGCCGGAAAAGTGCATTGGGACAACCGACGCCTTGGCATCCCTAACGAGACGGGCCGGAAACATCTTCCACGGCAGGTCGCGCGCCCGGCCAAAACCTTTCGGCGCGGTGGCGACGCCGCCCGCGGGGAAGACAACGATGATGACGCCGTCTTTCAGCAGCCGCACCGCCTCATGGCGCACCGCCATGTTGTTCCTGAGCGCGTCCTTGGTCTCGGAAAAGTCGATCGGCAGCGAATAGGGCCTCCATCTCGCGGATCTTGAGCAGATCCTTGTGGATCATGACACGGAACGGGCGCTGAAGCTGCTCGGCCAGCGACAGCACCGCAATGCCGTCGCCGATGCCGAACGGGTGGTTGGCGACGATCACCAGCGGCGTGTCAGGCAATTTTTCCGGCGGCCATTGGCCGGTGGTCCGCACCCTGACATCGATCAGCTCCAGCATGCGGCTGAACACGCGCTCGCCGCTCGGCGCCACATGGCGGCGCCAAAAGTCATAGAGCGCCGCGAAGCGATCGCGGCCGGACAGGCCTTCGATGGAGTGGATGAACCAGCGCGTCAATGCCGGCTGATGCGAGCTGGCATAGGAGAGCTCCGGAAACGGTCTTTCGCGCATCTTCAGCTTGAGCATGAGGCTCGTTACTAGGCTGGCGTGACAAGCGTATGAATTGGCGGGTATCTGAAAATGGCGGTGGATCGCTCCACCGCCATTTCGTCGACAATCCGGCTGAACTCAGGCCACTCGTTTGCGCCTGCGGTCGGGCGTCACCGCTTCTTCGGCAAGCATCGCCACCGCCTGGCCAAGGCCGAGCGACTCCTGGTCGCGCGAGCCGAGCCGACGGATGTTGACCGTCTCTTCCTCCGCCTCGCGCTTGCCGCAGACGAGGATGACCGGAACCTTGGCCAGGCTGTGCTCGCGGACCTTGTAGTTGATCTTCTCGTTGCGAAGATCGGCTTCCGCCAACAGTCCGGCCGCCTTCAGCTGCGCGACGACCTTTTGCGCGTAGTCGTCGGCATCGGAGGTGATAGTTGCAACCACCACTTGCAGCGGCGCGAACCACAGCGGGAAATGGCCGGAATAGTTCTCCATCAGGATGCCGAGGAAGCGCTCCATCGAACCGCAGATGGCGCGATGCACCATCACCGGCTGCTTTTTTTCCGAATCCGAGCCGATGTAGAAGGCGCCGAACCGTTCCGGCAGGTTGAAATCGACCTGCGTGGTCCCGCATTGCCAATCGCGGCCGATGGCGTCCTTCAGCACATATTCGAATTTTGGCCCGTAGAACGTGCCCTCGCCCGGATTGACGCCGGTCTTGATCCGGTTGCCCGACCGCGCTGCGATCTTGTCGAGCACGTCCTGCAGCACGCCCTCGGCATGATCCCACATAGCGTCGGTGCCGACCCGTTTTTCGGGACGCGTCGCCAGCTTGACGGTGATTTCGTCGAAGCCGAAATCGGCATAGGTCGACAGGATCAGGTCGTTGATCTTGATGCACTCGTCGGCGAGCTGTTCCTCGGTGCAGAAGATGTGGGCATCGTCCTGGGTAAAGCCGCGCACGCGCATCAGCCCATGCAGCGCGCCGGACGGCTCATAGCGATGCACATTGCCGAATTCCGCAAGTTTTACCGGCAGATCGCGGTAGGACTTCAGACCGTGCTTGAAGATCTGGACGTGGCCGGGGCAGTTCATCGGCTTCAGTGCAAACATCCGGTCGTCGTCGGTGTCGTCGCCGGCAACCGTCACCTTGAACATATTGTCCCGGTACCAGCCCCAGTGACCTGACGTCTCCCACAGGCTCTTGTCGAGCACTTGCGGCGCGTTGACTTCCTGATAGCCCTGCTCGTCGAGGCGGCGGCGCATGTAGTTGACCAGGTTCTGGAACAGCCTCCAGCCCTTGGCATGCCAAAAGACCACGCCCGGCCCCTCCTCCTGGAAATGGAACAGGTCCATCTCGCGGCCGAGCTTCCTGTGGTCGCGCTTTTCGGCTTCCTCCAGCATGGTCTGATAGGCATCGAGCTGCGCCTGATCGGCCCAGGCCGTGCCATAGATGCGGGTCAGCATCGGGTTGTTCGAATCGCCGCGCCAATAGGCGCCGGCCACCTTCATCAGCTTGAAGGCACTGCCGATCTGTCCGGTCGAGACCATATGCGGGCCGCGGCAGAGGTCGAACCAATCGCCCTGCGCATAGATCTTGAGGTCCTGATCTTCGGGAATGGCGTCGATCAGTTCCAGCTTGTAGCGCTCGCCCTTGTCGGCAAAGATCTTCTTCGCCTTCTCGCGCGACCAGACCTCTTTGGTGAACGGCTTGTTACGCGCGATGATCTCGCGCATCTTCTTCTCGATCACCGAGAAATCGTCGGGCGTGAACGGCTCGTTGCGGGCAAAATCATAGTAGAACCCGTTCTCGATCACCGGGCCGATGGTCACCTGCGTGCCCGGCCACAATTCCTGCACGGCTTCGGCCAGCACGTGCGCTGCGTCATGTCGGATGAGCTCCAGCGCGCGCGGGTCTTCACGGGTGATGATCTCGACCTTGCCGGACTTGCCGAGCGGGTCGGAAAGATCGCGCACCACGCCATCAATCGAGTAGGCGACCGCCTTCCTGGCCAGCGACTTCGAGATCGATTCCGCCAGGCCGGCGCCGGTCATCGCCGCTTCGTAGTCGCGGACGGAGCCATCGGGAAATGTCAGGGAAACGGAATTCAGCATAAAATTCTCCTATCCAGTCCCGCAAACGAGCGCGGGTGGTGAAATGCATGTCGCCCAAAAGTGTGCAGCGGTTTTTGGCCGACGACATGCATAAAGTAAAAAGCCGGATGCGTCCGGCGGCAGTCTTTTATGGGCAGATTTTCGTGCCGTAAAGGCGAATGGCCAATCACTTGCTCCTGTCGACGAGATTCGGCAGCTCTTTCAGGAACATCGTCCGCGCCTGAGGCCCCTTCGGCGTATCGGAACGTTTCGTATCGATTACCAGGCGGGCAAAGACGATGCTGCGCGCATCCTTGTTCGCCCAGCCGACAAACCAGCCAAGCGAGCGCCAGCCAAGCGGGCCCTTGTCGGCGCTTTCGCCAAGCCTGGTGGTCCCGGTCTTGCCCTGAACCGTCCAGCCACCTGACCGGAAGGTCGGCAAGATCGCTTTGGTCATCGCGTGGGCTTTGGCCGAAACCGGCAGTTCGCCGGCAAGCAGCCGGCGCATGAAATTCACCTGTTCGACCGGCGATATCTCAAGCGAAGAATTCACCCAGGACCGGGTGAGGCCATCATTCTTGCCGGCAGTGCCGGCAACATCGGTATTGCCGTAGTCGAATCTCGAGACGTAGCCGGCAAACCGCTCGCTGCCGAGCCGGCGGGTGATTTCCTGCGAAAACCACAGCACCGAGTCTTTTTCCCAGATCGTCGGGTCGACGGTTTTCTGGTCCCGCTTGACCGCCTCGAACTCGGGCTTGTAGTCCCACGCCGGCGTGTGCTCGTCGCTCAGGATTCCGGCGTCATAGCCGATCAGGGCCAAGGGGACCTTGAACGTCGAGGCGGGACTGAAGCGCTGGTCGCAGACCCCGTCCCGATACAGCGTTTCACCGCTTGCAGCATCCAGGATCAGCGTGCATTCGACCTCCCCCAGCGGCGCGGATTGAGCGCGGATCGGAAAACCAAAAAGCCAGGCCAGAAGATAGATAGCCAAGGCGAAAACGAATGGACGGCGGTCTATCTGGCGCATTGGCAGTCTCTCCTGATGGCTATCAGGAGCGGCTTAGCGAGGCGTCTTGTCTCGATTTTGTCTTAAATGCGCAACGTGCGGTTAACCCTAGCAAATCGTAAAGATCCTGCTCTATATGCAGAGCTTACGCCCCTCCGGCATCGGTTTCCGGATCACTGCGCTTTTTCCCCGATCCGCCAGTACCGCCAGGGTGTGAACCAGACATAGCGCTCGGCCAGCACCTCCGGCACCCGGTCGATGCCATGCGTTCCGCCCGGCCCGCAGCGCAGCACGCGGAAAAAACCCAGCCAGCCGCCGGCCCATAGCCCATGGCGGGCGATCGCTTCGTGCGCGTATTCGGAACAGGTCGGTAAATGCCGGCAGGAATTGCCGACAAAGCCGGACAGCGTCAGCTGGTAGAAGCGGACGAGTGAGGTGCCGAGGATTCGGCCGGGCGTCTTGCGCCAGGGACCTGGCCAGTTGCGCGTGTATCGCGGCCTCTGATGCGTGTGATCCGTGGCCATTTGACGGCTACGCCGCCTGTTCGGCGCGCTTCTTCTCGATCTGGCCGATCGCGTCGACCACCGCATCGAAGGTCAGCATGGTCGAGGTATGGCGCGCCTTGTAGTCGCGCACCGGCTCGAGATATCTGAGGTCGGCGAAGCGGCCTTGTGGCGGCGCGCCGTTTTCCTTCAGCATCTTCAGCATCGTCTCGCGAACGCTGCGCAACTCATCCGCGCTGGCGCCGACGACATGCTGCGCCATGATCGAGGACGACGCCTGGCCAAGCGCGCAGGCTTTGACGTCATGGGCGAAATCGGTGACGATGCCGTCATCCATCTTCAGATCGACGGTCACCGTCGAGCCGCACAGCTTGGAATGCGCGCGCGCGGTTGCATCGGGATGGTCGAGCCGGCCGATCCGCGCGATATTCCCGGCAAATCCCAGAATTTTCGCATTGTAGACGTCGTCGATCATATTTTTCCAATCCGTCGCCGCCGAGCGAACAGCGATTGCCGCAGACGGCCTTCCTTTCGCTCGCAACGATCATATATAATGCTGGTACTCGGGTATGGACAAGGCGACCAACGACCGCGTCCCTGCTCAATTCACTTCACGCCGCTTACGGGCTGGAAACAGGGCACGTTTCTAACACCCGAAAGGTCGTGGTCCGTTCAACTCGTTCCTCCTGAGAGGGGAACTACGGGAGACGCCTTTATGGATGCCGTCATCAAGAAATTCATGCCCCCTTCCGCCTATATGGAAAAGCCGGTCACCGATCGGCCGACCGAAGCCGAAGCCGAGGCCGCGGTTCGCACGCTGTTGCGCTGGACCGGCGACAATCCGGACCGGGAGGGCCTGGTCGATACGCCAAAGCGTGTGGTGAAGGCCTATCGCGAAATGTTCGGCGGCTACGACAAGTGCCCGGCCGAGGAACTCGGCCGCACCTTCGAGGAAGTCGCCGGCTATGACGACCTTGTCCTGGTCAAGGATATAACGTTCCATTCGCATTGCGAGCACCACATGGTGCCGGTCATCGGCAAGGCGCATGTCGGCTATCTGCCGGACGGCAAGGTCGTTGGCCTGTCGAAGATCGCCCGGGTCGTCGATATCTTCGCCCAGCGCCTGCAGACCCAGGAAGCGATGACCGCACAGATCGCCGGCGTCATCCAGGATGTGCTCAATCCGCGCGGCGTCGCCGTCATGCTCGAAGCCGAGCATATGTGCATGGCCATGCGCGGCATCCGCAAGGAAGGCTCGACGACGCTGACCTCGACCTTCACCGGCGTCTTCAAGGACACGCCCGAGGAACAGGTCCGTTTCGTCACCATGGTGCGCGGCGGCAGGGGCTGAACGAGCCTCGCCGGCCGCCAGCCATGATCGCGAGAAATGAGAACCGGTTCTCGGATCAGATCATGGCCAAACAACAAGACAGAGCCTCGCTCATGCCGATCCGATCGGACTGGGCGAGGCTCTGAACAAGGACCGGCGATGTCGGCAGTAGAATTTCCGAAAGCTCCATCAGACAAGAAAACACTGGAAGAAAGCACGGTCTTTTCGCCGCGCTTCGATGCCGGCGGCCTGGTCACCGTCGTCGTCACCGATGCCGAAGACGGCATGCTGCTGATGGTCGCGCATATGAACGCCGAGGCGCTGGCGCTGACGCTGGAAACGGGCATCGCCCACTACTGGTCGCGCTCGCGCAGCGCTCTGTGGAAGAAGGGCGAAACGTCCGGGAATGTCCAGAAAATCGTCGAGATGCTCACGGATTGTGACCAGGACGCAATATGGCTGCGCGTCAAAGTGATGGGCCACGACGCAACCTGCCACACCGGCCGGCGTTCCTGCTTTTATCGGACGGTGGGACTGATCGACGGCAAGGGAACGCTTGCCAGCGATGGCAGCAAGCCGCTGTTCGATACGCAAGAAACGTATCGAAAGCCTCATGAACCATCTATTTGAACCATTCGCCGAACTGCAATCACGTATATTCATGATTTCGATACGGCCTGCCGATAATTTAGCCGCGGGACAAGGGAGATTGTGATGCTCGAATGGGCGTCATTGCATAACAGACCAGACGTTCGGGAGGCCAATGGCCTGTCATCGTCCGCCGGTGCATCCGAAAAGAGCCCCGCCAGGAAAACAGGCATTTCGCTGGCGCTGGGCGGCGGCTGCGCGCGTGGCTGGGCCCATATCGGCGTGCTGCGCGCGCTCGACGAAGCAGGCATCGAAGTGTCGATGATCGCCGGCACCTCGATCGGCGCGCTGGTCGGCGGCTGCTACCTTGCCGGCAAGCTGGATGAGCTGGAAGAATTCGCCAGAAGCCTGACCAAGCGGCGCATTTTTGGTCTTCTCGATCTCAACCTGCGCGGCAGCGGACTGTTCGGCGGCATGAAGCTCGATGCACGGCTGCGCGAGCACATGGCCGGCATCCGTTTCGAGGATCTGCCAAAACCTTTCGTCTGCGTCACCACGGAGATCCGCACCGGCCATGAAATCTGGCTGTCGGGCGGCTCGCTGATCACCGCCATGCGCGCCTCCTACGCCCTGCCCGGCGTATTCGAACCGGTCAGCTGCAACGGTCGCGTGCTGGTCGACGGTGCGCTGGTCAATCCGGTCCCGGTCTCGGTCTGCCGCGCCTACGAGCAGCCGCTCGTGGTCGCGGTGAACCTTCACTACGATCTGTTCGGCCGCGCCGCCGTCATCAAGCACAGCGCGGGCGAACTGGTCGTCGAGAAGGACGCGCCAAGGCCCGGCCTGATCGACACAGGGCACCAGTACCAGACACGGCTCGGCATCACCGGGGTTATGGTCGAAGCCTTCAACATCATCCAGGATCGCATTTCGCGGGCGCGACTTGCCGGCGACCCGCCTGATATGTCGCTGCAGCCAAAGCTCAGCCACATCGGCCTGACCGAATTCCATCGCGCCGACGAGGCGATCCGCATCGGCTATCAGGTGACGATGGCGCAGATCGACGAGTTGGCCCGCCTGCAGGCGGTTCTCGCCTGAAGCGCGACCCCGAACTGAAGGTCCGCGCAGAAAACGGAAGCTATCCTCAGGCGCGCGCGGCATCGACGATGCGGAACTGCACCGTGCGGTTGCCGTTCCAGTGATTGCCCGACAGCGAACCGGCGACATGCACCGGCTTGCCCCTGTTCTTGAACAGGAATTCGCCGAGCGCCGTATCGACGGCGCGAAACGCGATCGCCTGGATGCGGCCGCCGCTTTCCGACTGCAACTCGGCGCGGATGTGATTGGTGCCGACCGGCCTCGCATCGGCAAGGCGATGGCGCGGCAGCGCGAAGACCGGTGCGACATGCCCGGCGCCGAACGGGCCGGCTCTCTCCAGCGCATCGAGCAGGCCAAGCGTGGCGCCCTCGGCGGCCAGCGCGCCGTCGATCGCCAGGCTTTCCTCGCTTTGCAGCCGAAACACCTCGGCCGCCGCTCGTTCCTCGAAGAAGGCCCTGAGCGCGCCAAGTTTCGCCCGCTCCACCGTGATGCCGGCCGCCATGCCATGGCCGCCGCCCTTGACGATCAGCCCGGCAATGGCCGCCTCGCGCACCAGCCGGCCAAGATCGAAGCCCGACACCGAACGGCCGGACCCGGTGCCGACACCATTGGCGTTGAAGGCGATGGCGAAAGCCGGCCGGCGCGCATGGTCCTTGAGCCGCGAGGCCAGCAGGCCGACGATGCCCGGATGCCAGTTGGAGCTGGCGGTGACGACGATGGCCGGGCCATTGCCGCCGGCAAGCTCGGCATCGGCCTCAACCCGTGCCGCGGCCAGCATTTCCAGTTCCATCTGCTGCCGCTCCTGATTGAGTCGGTCCAGCGTCTCGGCGATGGTACGGGCCTCGACGGGATCGTCGGTGGCGAGCAGGCGGCTGCCGAGTGCTGCGTCGCCGATGCGCCCACCGGCATTGATGCGCGGGCCGATCAGATAGGCCAGATGAAAGGTGCTGACCGGCTCGCCGATGCGCGAGACCCGCGCCAATGCCGCCAAGCCTTCGTTTCGCTGCTGGCGTGCGATCTGCAGTCCCTTGACCACGAAGGCGCGGTTGACGCCGGTCAGCGGCACCACGTCGCAAACGGTGGCCAGGGCAACGAGGTCGAGCAGACCGAGCAGGTCCGGCGGTGCGGCATCGGGCAACCGGCCGCGCAGGATCTTCGCCGTTTGCACCAGCGCCAGGAAGACGACGCCAGCGGCACAAAGATGGCCCTGCCCCGAAAGGTCGTCCTCTCGATTGGGATTAACGACCGCAACCGCTGCCGGCAGCGGACCGCCGAGCTGGTGATGATCGAGCACCACGACATCGGCGCCGGCAGCGTTCGCCGCGTCGACGGAGACGGCGCTGTTGGTGCCGCAATCGACGGTGACGATCAGCGTCGCGCCGCGCGAGACGAGTTCGCGCATCGCTTCCGGATTGGGGCCGTACCCTTCGAAGATACGGTCCGGTATGTAGATCTCCGCAGGCACCGAGAAATGCGTGAGGAACCGCTTGAGCAGCGCCGACGAGGCCCCGCCATCGACATCGTAGTCGCCGAAGA
Source organism: Mesorhizobium sp. WSM4816 (assembly GCF_055811535.1). NCBI lineage: Bacteria > Pseudomonadati > Pseudomonadota > Alphaproteobacteria > Hyphomicrobiales > Phyllobacteriaceae > Mesorhizobium > Mesorhizobium sp. WSM4816. The sequence continues at coordinate 323,989 of NZ_JBVVQR010000005.1, forward strand.
TCGCCACCTTTTCCCTGGCAACGACTGCCCCGGCGATGCGGGCGGCGGCCTTTTCCATGTCGGTCAGCGACGCCGGGTCCGGCAAAAGGTCGCGGATGGTCGGATCAAGGAACCGCTCGGTCTGCTCGGCGGCAACACCGCGCCCGGCAAGCACGCGCGCAACGATGTCCGGCACGCCATAGCCTTGCGCTATGGCAAGCGCGGTCATGTCCTGCCGCTCGGTCAACCGGTGCTCCCAGGAAACACCTGATGCCGACTGCCTGACATCGAGGAAGATACGGTTTTCGCCCGTCATGCGACGCGCCGTCTGCGGATTGTCATTTCTCACAATATGCGACGGCAAACCCGAGTCGGGAATCAAAACTTTTCCAGATCCTGGTGCCTGGCCTTGATCTCGCGCACGGTGCGCGACGACGAGCGCAGCACGATCGTATGCGTGGTGATAAAATTGCGGCCGAACTTGACGCCGGCCAGCATGTTGCCGTCGGTCACGCCGGTTGCCGCGAACAGCACGTCGCCGCGCGCCATGTCTTGCGCGCGGTAGACCCGCTTCGGGTCGAGGATGCCCATCTTCGCCGCGCGCGCCAGCTTTTGCGGCCTGTCGAGGATCAGCCTTCCCTGCATCTGGCCGCCGGTGCAACGCAACGCTGCCGCCGCCAGCACACCCTCCGGCGCGCCGCCGGTGCCGAGATAGATGTCGATGCCGGTTTCGTCCGGATCGGTGGTATGGATGACGCCGGCGACGTCACCATCGCCGATCAGCCGGATCGCAGCGCCCGTGGCGCGCACCGCCTCGATCAGCGCGCCATGGCGCGGCCGGTCGAGGATGCAGGCGGTGATCTCCGACACCGCCACGCCCTTGGCCCTGGCCAGGCTGGCGATGTTTTCGGCCGGCGCGGCATCGATGTCGATGACGCCGTCCGCATAACCCGGGCCAATGGCGATCTTGTCCATATAGACGTCGGGCGCGAACAGAAGGCTGCCCTTTTCCGCAATGGCGATGACCGCCAGTGCGTTGGGCAGGTTCTTGGCGCAGATCGTCGTGCCTTCGAGCGGATCGAGCGCAATATCGACCGCCGGGCCTTTGCCGGAACCGACCTCTTCGCCGATATAGAGCATCGGCGCCTCGTCGCGCTCGCCTTCGCCGATCACCACCGTGCCGTTGATGGCGAGACGGTTGAGCTCTTCGCGCATCGCGTCGACCGCGACCTGGTCGGCGGCCTTTTCGTCGCCGCGTCCGCGCAATCTGGCTGCCGCAACGGCGGCGCGTTCGGTGACACGCACCAGTTCCATTGTGAGTATCCGGTCAAGACCGGCGACGATGTTCTGGGCAACGTTCATCGGTGGACAATCCTCGTCGGCACATTGCCTCCCGCCAGAGGCGCGCCGGTTGTGTCAAAGCTCCATGACAACAGCAAGACCTCTGCGGGTCTTTTTTGAAAACACAACGAGATCAATCGATTGAAGGAGAAAAGCGATACGCCTATTCCGCCCGCTCGATGCGGATGACCTGCGGCTTGTCGGTCAGATGGTCGTCCCTGGTGATGCCGTCGACGGCCTTGCGGACCGCCGCTTCCGTCGTCTCGTGGGTGACGAGAATCACTGTCTTCTGCAAGGCGGTATCCGGCCCGGCGGCGTGCTGCACGATCGATTCCAGCGAAATCTCGTTGTCGGCCATGCGCTTGGCGATGGCGGCAAAGACCCCGATGCGGTCATGCACGGTCAGCCGGATGAAATAGCCGCCCGCATGGCTGCGCATCTGCGCCTTCTTGTACGGCCGCAATTCCTTCGCCGGCAGGCCGAACACCGGACCGTGCTGGAAGCCGGGCCGGCTCTTGGCGATGTCGGCAATGTCGCCGACCACCGCCGATGCGGTGGCGTTGCCGCCGGCACCGGGACCGGAGAGCAAAAGCTCGCCAAGGATATCGGTTTCGATGGCCACCGCATTGGTGACGCCGTGCACCTGCGCGATGACCGAGGCCGTCGGCACCATGGTCGGGTGCACGCGCTGTTCGATACCGCTTTCCGTGCGCTGGGCGACGCCGAGCAGCTTTATCCGGTAGCCGAGATCGCCGGCCGCGCGGATGTCGGCCTGGCTGATGTTGGAAATGCCTTCCATATAGATGTCGTTGGCGGCAATCCTCGTGCCGAAGGCAAGGCTGGTCAGGATCGACAGCTTGTGCGCGGTATCGTGGCCCTCGATGTCGAAGGTCGGGTCGGCCTCGGCATAGCCCAGCCGCTGCGCATCTTTCAGGCAGTCGTCGAACGACAGGCCCTCGGCTTCCATGCGGGTCAGGATGTAGTTGCAGGTGCCGTTGAGGATGCCGAAGACGCGGGTCACCGAATTGCCGGCCATCGCCTCGCGCATCGTCTTGATGACCGGAATGCCGCCCGCCACCGCCGCCTCGTAATTGAGCAGCACGCCCTTCTTCTCGGCGGTCTCGGCCAGCGCCACGCCATGTTTGGCGAGCAGCGCCTTGTTGGCTGTGACGACGTGGCGGCCGGCTTCAAGCGCCGCTTTCACCGATGAATGCGACGGCCCTTCGTCGCCGCCGATCAGTTCGACGAAAACATCGATCTCGGCGGTCTGCGCCATTCTTACCGGATCGTCGAACCACTTGGCCGCGCCGAGATCGACGCCGCGGTCGCGTTTGGGATCGCGGGCCGAAACGGCCGACACGACGACCTCGCGGCCGCATTGCCGAGTCAGTTCCGCCGCCTTGTCGCGCAGCACGCGCGCCACCGAAGCGCCGACAGTGCCGAGACCGGCGATTCCAACGCGCAACGCTTCAGCCATGTCCGGCGACGCCCCTCAAGAATTTGGTCGATGTGATCTGTGGCAACTCAACGATGCGCGGCGAGCGGCACCACATTGTTGGGCTGTTTGGCGCTGGACGCCAGGAAGCGCTTGATGTTGCGCGCCGCCTGCCGGATCCGGTGCTCGTTCTCGACCAGCGCGATGCGCACATGATCGTCGCCATGCTCGCCGAAGCCGACGCCCGGCGCCACCGCCACGTCGGCGTGCTCGATCAGAAGCTTGGAGAATTCGAGCGAGCCGAGATGCTTGAACGGCTCCGGGATCGGCGCCCAGGCGAACATCGACGCCGCCGGCGCCGGGACGACCCAGCCGGCGCGGCTGAAGGCGTCGACCATGACGTCGCGGCGCTTGTGGTAGATGTCGCGCACTTCCGCGATATCGGCGCCGTCGCCGTTGAGCGCGTGCGCGGCAGCCACCTGGATCGGCGTGAAGGCGCCGTAGTCGAGATAGGATTTCACCCGCGTCAGCGCCGAGATCAGCCGCTCGTTGCCGACGGCAAAACCCATGCGCCAGCCGGGCATCGAAAAGGTCTTCGACATCGAGGTGAACTCGACCGCCACGTCGATCGCGCCCGGCACCTGCAGCACCGAGGGCGGCGGATTGCCGTCGAAATAGATTTCCGAATAGGCAAGGTCAGACAGGATGATGATGTCGTTCTTCTTGGCGAAGGCCACCACCTCCTTGTAGAAATCGAGCGAGGCGACCTGCGCCGTCGGGTTCGACGGATAATTGAGGATCAACGCCAGCGGCTTCGGGATCGAATGGCGGATGCCGCGCTCCAGCGCCGGAATGAAGCCGTCGTCCGGTTCCACCTGCAACGAGCGGATGACGCCGCCAGACATGATGAAGCCGAAAGCGTGAATCGGATAGGTCGGATTTGGGCACAGGATCACGTCGCCGGGCGCGGTGATCGCCTGCGCCATATTGGCGAAGCCCTCCTTCGAGCCCAGCGTCGCCACCACTTGCGTGTCCGGGTCGAGTTTCACGCCGAAACGGCGGGCATAGTAATTGGCCTGGGCGCGGCGCAGGCCCGGAATGCCGCGCGACGATGAATAGCGGTGCGTGCGCGGGTCGCGCACGACCTCGCACAATTTGTCGACGATGGCCTTGGGCGTCGGCAGGTCCGGATTGCCCATGCCAAGGTCGATGATGTCGGCGCCGCGCGAGCGGGCACTGGCCTTCAGCCGGTTGACCTGCTCGAAGACGTAGGGCGGAAGCCGGCGGACCTTGTGAAATTCTTCCATGTCGTTTCCAGTGGTGGGTTCAATTCCAGACGGTCAAAGTGGTTTTTGGCAAAGGTGCCCGTCGGTGGTGCTTGTCGGTCGCGCGATATAATCCTATTTGCAGGTAGGGTCGAGGGCGGGATCGCATTTGGCTTCGATCTGCTTCAGCGCATCGGCGCCATGCTGCTTCGCCAATGTGTTCAGCGCCGCCGGGTTCGCGACCTTGACCGCGCCGCCCTTTGAGCCCTGCGCCTGTGCCTCCGCCTTCAACTGGGCGAGCTTGGCGTTCTTTTCCGCCTCGGTGAATTGCTCCGCCGCCGCCTGCGGCGGGATATTCAGGTTCGGATAGGTGCCGGTGTTCTTCGGCCCGTCGGTAGCCGCGACAGGCGTGGCGCCCTCGATATTGGTGCTCGAACAGCCGGCGATCGCCAAAATGACGACCGCCGCGCCCATGTGGCAAAAACGACCAGTGCCAGAAAAAACAGTCTTGCCAGTACCAGTCGTCATATTGTTTCCCGGGCAGCCAAGATAGAGCGCGTTGGACCCTGTTGGATGTGCCATGATACTATGTCAAGAAAACGCTTCGGGAGGAACCCCGCGAACCATGTCCAAAACACCCGATTCGGGCAAAGCGGAAGATGACCGGCCTTCGACCGTCGAGCAATATCTGGTCAAGGATCCGGAGCGCTTCGCCTTGAACATGGCGCGCATGATCGAGCAGGCCGGCAAGGCGGCTTCCGCATGGGCCGAGCCGCGCGAGAAAGGCGACGTGCGCGATCATGTCGCCGAGCCGGTCGTCGATATGGTGAAAACCTTCTCCAAGCTCAGCGAATACTGGCTTTCCGATCCGCAGCGCGCGCTGGAGGCGCAAACGCGGCTGTTTTCCGGCTACATGACCGTCTGGGCCAACTCCATCCAGCGCCTCAGCGACGGCGGCGAAGACGCCGAAGGCGCGTTCAAGCCCGAGCCCGGCGACAAGCGTTTCCAGGACCCGGAATGGGGCCGCAATGCCTTTTTCGATTTCCTCAAACAGGCCTATCTCGTCACCTCGCGCTGGGCGAACGACCTGGTCGAGCACGCCGATGGCCTGGACGAGCACACCCGCCACAAGGCTGGTTTTTACGTCAAGCAGGTGTCCAACGCCATCTCGCCGTCGAATTTCATCCTGACCAACCCGGAACTGTTTCGCGAGACCATCGCTTCGAATGGCGAAAACTTGGTGCGCGGCATGAAGATGCTGGCCGAGGACATCGCCGCCGGCAAGGGCGACCTGAAACTGAGGCAGGCCGACTATTCGTCCTTCGAGATCGGCAAGAACCTGGCCACGACACCCGGCAAGGTGGTGGGCCGCAGCGACGTCGCCGAGATCCTGCAATATGATCCGGCGACCGAGACCGTGCTCAAGCGGCCGCTGCTGATCTGCCCGCCATGGATCAACAAATTCTACATTCTCGATCTCAACCCGCAAAAATCCTTCATCCGCTGGGCGGTCGAGCAGGGCCACACCGTCTTCGTCATCTCCTGGATCAACCCGGACGAGCGGCACGGCACCAAGAGCTGGGAGGCCTATATCAGAGAGGGCCTGCAATACGGCCTGGACACGATCGAAAAGGCCACCGGCGAACAGGACGTCAACGCCGTCGGCTATTGCGTCGGCGGCACGTTGCTGGCAGCCGCCCTGGCGCTTTTGGCGCAGGAGGGCGACCACCGAATCAAATCGGCCACCTTCTTCACCACGCAGGTCGATTTCACCCATGCCGGCGACCTGAAAGTGTTCGTCGACGAGGAGCAGGTCGCGGCCGTCGAAAAGGCGATGAACGAGAAAGGCTATCTCGACGGCACCAAGATGGCGACCGCCTTCAACATGCTGCGCTCGGGCGACCTGATCTGGCCCTATGTCGTCAACAACTACATGCGCGGCAAGGATCCCCTGCCCTTCGACCTGCTCTACTGGAACGCCGATTCGACCCGCATGGCCGCAGCCAACCACTCCTTCTACCTGCGCAATTGCTATCTCGAGAACAGACTTTCGCAAGGCGAGATGGAACTGGCGGGCCACGTCGTATCGCTGAAGGATGTCACCATCCCGGTCTACAACCTCGCCTCCAAGGAAGACCATATCGCGCCGGCGCTTTCGGTGTTCCTCGGTTCGAAATATTTCGGGGGCGAGGTCGACTACGTCCTGGCCGGCTCCGGCCACATCGCCGGCGTCGTCAATCCGCCGGCGGCGCAGAAATATCACTTCTGGACCGGCGGCAAGCCAACCGGCGACTTCAACGAGTGGCTCGCCAAGGCCACCAACCATCCCGGCTCCTGGTGGTCGCACTGGCAACGCTGGATCGAGGCCAGGGACGACACCCGCGTGCCGGCCCGCAAACCCGGCAAGCACATGAAAACCCTGGGCGATGCGCCGGGCACCTATGTCAAGGTGCGTGTGTAACCTTCTGTAATGTGTGGTGAGTTGACGCGCCGGTAAAAGAGGGCGAAATGGTGTCGTCAACCCTTAAGCACTCCCGATTCTTCTCTAGCCGTCGAATTACTCTGGGGCTTGCGGATTTGACACAGGTCTCGTTTCCGTTCGGGGACAAGGGTTTATTGCGGCGAGACGTTTCGGTGCCGCCAATGAAGTACCGACCGGACATCGAGGGGGAATTTTGTTTTGAAATCAGCAGGATCGCGCCTCGCGAAGGGAGAAAGCCGCGCCATTGCGGCCGCGCTTTTCTCCGTGCTCCTGGCGTCCTGCACCTCGGCCGGCGACCCGTCGCTGTCCGTCGGCATGCCTGGCTACAATGCCTCCGCTACGGACACGGCCGCCGGCACCCAACAGGTCACCACCGATTCATCGTCGCAGATGACGACTTCACAAATGACGATGACCGCCAAGGGCGACGCAAGCCTTCCCGAGCAGGTCGCTTCTGTGCCGGCGGCCAAGCCAGGGGCGCAGGCCCTCCAGGGAGGCGCCAAATCGGATGCCGGCTTCCCCGTCGCGGCTACAGCGGGCGCAGAGACGGCTGCGGGCCAAACGCCGCAGCCACAGGCGGCGCAGACGGTTGAACAGGCCGACGCTGCTACGCAGAAGACTGAAACCGCCGATGCCGGCACGGCCACGCCGAAGTCGCCGAAATCAAAGGCCGAGGCCGCCGCGCCGGCGATGAACAACCCGGTCTATGTGACCGCCGCAGAGCCACAGGCCTATGCGCCGAGGAAAAAGGGGTTTTTCGCCTCTTTGTTCAGCGCCACGCCCGCCTCGGCAGCCCCGCAGGCCAACAACAGGTCGGGCGAGCAACCGTCGGCGGCGCAGCCCAAGGCCGCGCAGCCCAAGGCGGTGGCAAAACCCACCATCACCCTGGCCTCGGCCAAACCGGCTGAAAAGCCGGTGCAACTGGCTTCGCTCGGCGATACCAGCCGTTTCACCGAGGACGCGCTGCCTGGCGTGCGCAAGACCGCGCTTTTCGAGATCAAGCGCAAATCCGGCCTCGACGACGACAGCGACGTCGACCTGAACGAGGATGACGCCTATCAGGTGGCATACGCTCCCGGACTTGCCCGGCTGGCGCCCAACGGTCTTTTGAAGCAGACCGAGAATGTCGACGTTGCCTGCCTGAAACCTTCGCTGGTCCGCGTGCTGAAGACGATCGAGGGCCACTACGGCAAGAAGATGATCGTCACCTCCGGCTATCGTGACCCGGCCCGCAACCGCCGCGCCAACGGCGCCAAGAATTCGCTGCACATGTATTGCGCCGCCGCCGATATCCAGGTTCCAGGCGTCTCGAAAGCGCAATTGGCAAGCTACATCCGCAGCATGCCCGGGCGCGGCGGCGTCGGCACCTACTGCCATACCGAATCCGTTCACATCGACGTCGGTCCCGAGCGCGACTGGAACTGGCGCTGCCGTCGGCGGCGGTAACGGCCGGTTCTCCTCTCGTCTATGCAACGCCCGCAGTGCTGTCTCAGCACGGCGCGCGATGCTGCGTCGAACCGGGGGAAATCGCCGAAAATGCGCGGTTTTGCGGTCACCGAAAAAAGTTGTCGCAGGTAGCGGCAGACGGGTTGCCGGTTTGGTGCAACGCAACTATAAGCGCTCACATCTGAGCGCGCCCATCGTCTAGCGGTCAGGACACCGCCCTTTCACGGCGGTAACAGGGGTTCGATTCCCCTTGGGCGTACCAGATAAAGTCAAGCTGGCTGCTTCCCCCATCCTGCCACGTCGAATCCAGGTCGAACAACTGTAGTGAACGCTGGCGGACTTCCCGCTATTTCCATTCATACCTGTCGGTCGGCTCAAGGCTGGATTGAAACGTTTGGCGAAGGGCCGCCAGAGCCGCCGTTTTCCCATTCAGGTAGGCATCGAAGAACGACACTGCTGCGTCTTGTACAACGCGCGTGTAGCGGGTCTCCTCCTCGGGACCGTGGGCGTGTGGTCCGTGCTTCAGGCCGGAAAACGCATTGTGGCCAGCACCGTCGAGAACGAGCAGATATTGATGAGGGATGGTCAGCGCTTCGTAAGGAAGGGTCCGCTGTATCGGATCGAATTCCTTGTTGCCGGGCACCGCATTGCCATCTTTCGTGCCCGTGATGTGAAACAGCGGGATACTGATATCGCGGTAAAGGGCGGCCAAGTCGCCGCCCTGGATGGGTATGTTCGGGCTCATGACCAGGCCAGCGCGAATTCCTGGCTCCTTGAACGACCACTGCCCGCCCGGACCCATTCTCTGCCCTGCGGCAACCATCGTCGAGACGCCTCCATAAGAGTGTCCGGCCATGCCGATGCGTGTCAAATCCAGGCGGCCGGCGAGCCGCCCCTCGCCGTTCATGCGCGCAAGCTCGCGCAGGGCAAAGGGCACGTCCTGAAATCGCGCGCGCGCCGCATTGGCGTCCCACATGGCTTCACGAAGAAGGCGGTAGACTTCCGCAAGAGAGTTTGCGTGTTGCCAGATCGAGCTGTCCGTCCCGGTATGCTGCAGGTGCACCGCCACGTAACCGCTTTCCGCCAGGCGCCGCCCGAGGTAAGGCATCGCCTCGCGCGATCCTCCAATGCCATGCGACACAAGGATCACCGGGTAAGCGCCAGAGAGGGGAGCCGGGGCATAAAGCCGGTATGGCACCGAACGGCTGCGCGATTCGCCGCGAAAGGCGCCATCAATGGCAGTATATCCCGAAGGTGAATCGTCCACGGTTTCGTTCATCCGCCAGTCTCACAAGAGTGTATGCTCGAGAGCCTCTCTTGTTCGGCCGGTTCCTTGACCCGCTGGGCCGAAAGCATTAAGGCAATTACAGGTGGAAGCCACATCCAAGACAATCTATTACCCGCTAGGTCCGTGCTATGGTGGTGTTTGAAACAAGCGCTCACTATTACCGCTTCTTTGCCAACGAGTCTCGTCGTGGCGGCTCTCCCCTCTATGAAAAGCTGTCGCTCGGGATTGCGGACAATGTCGCGCTGCAGCGCCTGGCGGCAGGGCGCAGGAAGGGTCAGCCGGCGGCGAACCTGGTCTTCGGCGCGGTACAGTATCTCCTGCTTGGCGGCGTCGATCATCCTCTTAGGGAATATTATCCGAGTCTGGGCGGAACGCGGCCGGCCGACGATCGCGCATTCGAACTTTTCGCCGCTTTTTGCGGTGCCCACGAAGCCGAACTCGTCGACATTATCGCGAAGCGCGCCACCAACACCAACGAGGCTGGCCGCAGCGCGCTGCTGCTGCCCGCATTCGATCTGGTTGCGCGCGAAGCCGCCGCTCCGCTTGGCCTCATAGAGATCGGATCCAGCGCCGGCCTCAACCTGAACTTCGACAGCTATGGATATCGGTATACGGACGGGGCAGGCGCTCCGAAGCTGGAGCGGTGGACCGATGCGGATTTCGTCCTTTCCTGCATCCTTGAAGGGCCTGGCGTGCCTGTATTGGGGACGTTCCCGCCCCCCGTTTTATCGAGGGTCGGCCTCGAACTTTATCCGACCGATGTTCGGGATGAAAATGAACGCCGGTGGCTCAAGGCGCTTGTCTGGCCCGAGCGCATTGACCGGCTCACAAAACTGGATGGCGCCTTGAAGGTCGCCGCCGCGCATCCGCCCCGGATCAAAGGCGGCGACGCCGTGTTGAACCTGAGCTCTGCGCTGGCGGAGATTCCGCCTTATCAAGCCCGCTGCGTGTATCACACGATAATGGGCTATCAGCTTTCCGGCGATCAACACCGACGCATAAACGATATCCTGTTGGAGGCGAGCAAGACGGCGCCGGTCTGGCGCGTAACCGTCGAAGGCGAGGTCGCACACCCCAACCCCACTGAGACGTTCAATCCTCTCAAGGTCAGCAGATACTTCAATGGCGAGCGCAGGGTCAAAACGCTCGCGATCTGCGATCCGCATGGGCTATCGATGGAGTGGAAAGGTTAGCAGGTCGACGGTTTACGCGGCCATTCCTGTCCTTGACCAGATGCAAAACGCGATGCGCTTTACTCTAAGGTGTCCACATCATCGGCGATGGACAAACGGTCGCGCGGCAGGGGCACACGCAACTGGTTGCGATTGGACAAGGCCTTGGCAAAGTCCGGTTTGAGCGTCAGCGCCTCGTCAAAGCTGGCGAGTGCTTCATCAATGCGCCCCAACGCCCGCAACGTCACCCCCCGATTGTTCATTGCCTGCACGAAATCGGGTTTCACCCCGATGGCTTTTTCGTAGCACGCGAGAGCCTCGTCATACCGTTTCAGGCCGCGCAAGGCATGCCCCCTGTTGTTGTACGCAGCTGCGGCTTTCGGATTGATCTCGGTGGCGCGAGCCAGGTAGGTGTCCGCTGCCTGATACCGACCGGCCTGAAGACATAGAACGCCCAACAGATAATTAGCGTCGTAATGCCGGGGATTTGCTGCCAATACCTGCAGATAAATCCTCTGGGCATCCAAAAATTGCTTGCTCCGATGGCATTGCAGCGCACGCGCAAATTGCTCCTCAATACGCCTAGCCGCCACAAGCTCGTCCAGAAGCCGGCGCGCCTCCAGATTGCTCGGTTCAGTTTCGAGCACCTGCCTGCAACCGCGCTCGGCCAGATGGAACTTCCCCTCCTGACGCAGCTTTCGCACCGACGAAATCACCGAGGGAAGGCTTCTTCGATCCAGCCTGTTTCCGCGGCTGTTGGTGGAGTCGATCCGGACACCCTCTACAAGCCGCTCCTTCGATCCGAAACTGTACTTGTAAGAAAAATCTCCAGTGCCAAGGTCGTAGGTCCTGAGGCCGTTTTGAATTGCCCAACGGATGCTGTAGGCGTGAAGCAACAAGCCCGGTGGAGGCTTCCGAATTGCGAGATTGCGGCTGACAAGGAAACAGACGAGTGAACGCTTCGACCTGTCGATAAACGTAATGTGTATTCCTAATGGAGTATCGCCTTTCCACAATACGGGCGCGAACAGCACACCCGCCTTGTGGCACTCAAGTAACATATGGCGGCAGTTGGCAATAACACCCTGAGCATAGACGCGGCTTTTGGCCTCCCACTGCGCAAGCCAAAGTTGATAGAAAACCTCCAGGTCGCTTTGGATTGTCTCGAAGTCCGCCAAACTTATCCGGTATTCTCCGCTATTTTCGACCTGACGAAGAAAATGACGGACGTCACGACGGGTTTTCGGGCCAAGGTTGCCATCCAGGAATTCGTCCCAATCGGCTGGCAAATCGACATACATGTAGATGTCATGATTTATGTTTTCGCCTGTTCGGGTTGTATGGCGACGTCGTTCAATCTTTTCTTTCACAAAATCATTGTCGGAAAAGCTTCCAAGCAGCATTTGACGGCGCCTGGCCGATATCGAAATGTCGTCGCAGTGTAACGTTGCCCAATTCAGCGCCTGCAGGCGATCGGCGAACGACGAAATGACTTGCTCTTCGAATTCGGGAACGCAGATGAAGCCCGTATAGGTGGCGAAATACGAGCCGGCCATCCTTATGCTGCTATAAAACCCCGTCTGCTCATCAAGCCCGGTGACGAGTTGCAAAGGGAAGAAGGCGACATACTCGTTCGACCCGGGAGATCGCGCAGCCAAAATCACCCAATTTGGGCGTCGCAGCCAATTCGACATCCATGGCCACGACAGGAAGAAGTTCGCCTCCGGATCGGAGTCATATACCCGGTCCCAATTCTCTCTCAGCGGCTGCAACGCTTCGAATTTGTCGACCATATCGATTTGCATGCGCTGACCATCACTGAAGTGCCCTATCGAGCGTTGCGGCTATCTTTGCCGCTTTCTCTGACGCCTGAGACTGTGCGTCAAAACATGTCCCACCAGTTCTTCATACTTGATCCCATGCAGGGCGGCCGAACGATAGACCGCCGAGGCCGGCGCCATGTTGCAGGCGATGTTCACTTCGATGAAAACGGTCCGCCGCGTGTCGGGATCATAACGGAAGTCGAAGCGGGCATAATCGAATGGCGACATCTCGGCCACCATTCGTGCGGTTGCCTCCGAAACCTCTTCAGCTCCCGGTCCGTCGTAAGGAGCGGACTTGTAGGAACTGTTGAGCCCTCGCTTTGCTTCATTGGTCAGAACATTGTCGCCAGGGCGGCCGCGCTCCTCGAAGACCGCCAATGAACCCGGGGGGAAGCCCTCGACAATTGGAACCGTCAGATTGAGGCCCGGCACAAACTCTTCTGCAATGAATTCACGGCCGCCGTGACGCGGATCCGAGATGGTTGTCAGCGCATCCCGCCAATCCGCTTCGTTCTCGACCTTTACAATTGCGTCGGAAGCGATACCCCCTCGCGGCTTGACAATCCACGAACCGGGCAGGCTGAACTTGTCATTGCTGACCTCACCGGGCTGCATGATCCTGTGCTTGGCGACATCGAGCCCCAGCGAAGCAGCCAGTTGCTTGGCCAATACCTTGTCTTCCGAGACCGCCCGACTTGACGCCGATGCGCCGAGACACGGGACGCCACGATAGGCCGCGATTGCCGGCGCCAGGAGCTCGTGACCATCGAATATCGCATGCGAATGAATGGCATAGAGGAAATCAAAGTCGAGAGGCCCGAACAGCACCTCGTGCTCGCTCGCCGGCGTGACCCTGAAACCCAGCCCGCGCAGCGTTTCGAGCATGATGGCATGGTAGACGACGTGGTAGCCGTACTTGGCCCTGCGCTCCGGGCTGGAGTCGAGGGCATGACGCGCCAAAAACAGCACATGGGTTTGCGCCAGCTCTTCCGGCGATGGGGTCAACAGGTATTCCAACGTCGGCATTTATGAGCCTGATGTGTTCAAAACGCTTTTCCATGCTTGCATCATGGCTTGAGCCGGTCAAGCAGAACCATGGGCAATATTTTGGGTGGCGTTGAAGGTCGAAATGGTACAGATCCAGACTGGGTTGCTGGCCGCACTGCCCGGGTGAAGAAACGCAGGAGCAGTTCGGGGCTCCCGGCTGTCCTTTGACGGGAGTCAAAGCCCCAGCTCGAATGTAGAAGCCTGCTTGCTTCCGAGAAAATTCCCCAAGGCCTGGATAGCGTCTATCGTATGCTGAGCATTGTCTATGCGAGCCCACCTATTTTTCTCTGCATTGGTCCTGATGGCTCCTCGGTACGCATAAAAAGGAAGAGAAGATTCATCCAGTTTTTCTCTATACTGCAAAGATGCGATGTTTTTCAACGAGAGCATAATAGCGTCAAGGTATCGCCCTGCCCTCACCTCATCCCCTGTCCGCTGCGCCATCTCGAATGCATAAGCCAGCCCCTCGGTATAAACTCCGTCCGAGGACGCGTGCGGAAGGCCGTACTGAGGGGTTTCTGGATTGAAGAATCGTCCAATCCTGTACGACCGGTCCTGAAGTTCAAGCAATTTGTCGTTCAGAGTAAACACCGCCTCGGCGAATTTATCGGCTTTCGTCAACTCATATAGATCCCGATAAGCGATGGTGTGCCAAGGCACGTATGCCGGGTAATAATTATCTGCGATATTGCGGACATATTCATCTAAATAGAATTCTGCACTGCGCGCCGCTTCGTCAAAATAACGGGTTAATCCAGTTCGGAAATAATATTCCAGCAAAGCTACCAGTGCTTCCCCTGAGTAAAATGTTAAGAGATATTTTGCGTCGAAGGAATAATTCGGCTCCTTTAGCCAAGGGCGAAAAGACCCGTCTGCATTCTGGAGCGCAAGGATGCCCTCCGCGGCTGCCCTGGCCTTTGACTGGAACTGTCCAAAATGAGGGCTTGCCGCGAATGTGCGAAGCAGCATCGCATTCGCCCCGAGTTTTGACTTGCCATCATATTCAATATAACCAATGCCACGCTCTTCCCTATACCATGTATTCATGATGAACGATAAATTGCGGCGATGAACAGGGCGAAGCGAGAGATTTCCTACGCTCATTTCCGCCAACGTGCGCGATGACATAAGCTGTCTCAGTTCATTGTTTTTTTCGGATTTCTCGCCCGTATACGGATTAATACTGTAGGTAAACAGGCCCTTTTTTCCAATATTACGGATTATCCAGGCTTCCGCCAAGTCTCGGATCCTTGCCATCTCCTCCGGCAGCGACACGTCCGTCCGTCGTTCGGGAGACCGTTCGGCGCGATGAAAGCTCGTCTTCGGCATGAGGCGTTTGGAGGTTTGAACCCGGTGGGCGGACATGGTTTCGCCGAGATTGATCGAGATTTGGGCTGCTCTTCAACCGTCGACTGTAATGGCAGGGTCTATGCGGTGGCAACGGCCTCGGCTGTAGGGCCGGGCTCCAAATGAGCGTAGAGAGCCGTGAAGATCCTGGTTTGTCGCTGCAATTGAAGGGCCGGTCTGCGACGAAGCCCGGCGCGGAGGAGTGAAGATAGCTTCGCGGCCGATAGTCACCCTCGCGCCGGCCCTCCAGTTCAGTATCCCAAACGGAAGGTGAGCGCCTTTAGACGCTCACCTTCGCGATTATCGAGCGAACATCTGGTGGGGTCGTTAGCCGCCGCTGCCGCCGCCACCGCCGCTGCCGCCGCTACCACCGCCGCCGCCGCCGCCACTGCCGCCACTGCCGCCGCTGCCGCCACTGCCGCCGCTGCCGCCACTGCCGCCGCTGCCGCCACTGCCGCCGCTGCCGCCACAGCCGCCGCTGA